>NZ_JBYSYC010000016.1:0-159945 GCF_058782875.1 Cupriavidus sp. FW305-F7
CAGTTGGCGATCGTCCAAAAACGACGGGGGCGTAAGTGCCCCCGCGTGGTCAAAGCCCTGCCTAAGCGCTACACCGTCCGGTTCCTCAGAAAGGACCTTAACTGAACGGCATTAGGCCCTGGCCGCCCTTTTTTCATCCCATGCCGGCTGGCACGCTCAATGCCCTGGCAGGTAGTAGAACTTGAAGATGAACACCGCCGCGATGATCCACACCATCACGGGCACGCTGCGGGCGCGGCCAGTCAGCAGCTTGAGCGCCGCGTAGCTGATAAAGCCGAACGCAACGCCGTTGGCGACCGAGTACGTGAACGGCATGCCAAGCGCGGTCATCACCGCGGGCACGACTTCGGTGACGTCATTCCAGTCGACCTCCAGCAGCTCGCGCAACATCAGGCAGGACACATACAGCAACGCCGGCGCAGTGGCATAGGCCGGCACCGTGCCGGCCAGCGGCGCGATGAACAACGCCGCGAGAAACAGCACGGCCACCGTCACCGCCGTCAGTCCGGTGCGCCCGCCCGCCTGCACGCCGGACGCGCTTTCGATATACGCCGTGGTGGAAGACGTACCGAGGAACGAGCCCGCCATGATCGCGGTGCTGTCGGACATCAACGCCTTGTTCAGCCGGTCCATTTTCCCGGCCTTGAGCAGGCCCGCGCGGTTGGCCACGCCCATCAGCGTGCCGGTGGCGTCGAACAGTTCCACCAGGAAGAACACCAGCACCACGTTGATGATGCCGATCGACAGCGCGGCGGAGATATCGAGCTTGAACAGCGTCGGGCTGAGCGCCGGCGGCGCGGAGAACACGCCGTGGAAGGTGTTGCCGGCAAACGCAAAGCTCAGCAGCGTGGTCAGCAGGATGCCGATCAGGATCGCGCCCTTCACCCGCAGGTGGTCCAGTGCCACGATCACGAAGAAGCCGATGATCGCCAGCACCGCCGAAGGCTGGTGCAGATCGCCGATGGTCACCAGCGTGGCCGGGCTGGCGGTGACGATGCCGGCGTTCTTCAGCGCGACAATCGCCAGGAACAGGCCGATGCCCGCGGTGATCGCCACGCGGATCGAATGCGGAATGCCGTTGACGATCAACTCGCGCACGCGGAACAGCGTCACCAGCAGGAACAGGCAGCCGGAGATAAAGACCGCGCCGAGCGCCGCCTCCCACGCAAAGCCCATGCCCTTCACCACCGTATAGGCAAAGTACGCGTTCAGGCCCATGCCCGGCGCCATCGCGATCGGGTAGTTCGCGTAGAAACCCATGATCAGCGTGCCGATCGCCGCGGCCAGGCACGTGGCGACGAACACCGCGTCTTTCGGCATGCCCGCATCGCCCAGGATCGACGGGTTGACGAAGATGATGTACGCCATCGTCAGGAAGGTGGTGACGCCGGCGAGAATCTCGGTGCGCACATCGGTCTGGTGTTCGCGCAGCCTGAACAGGCGCTCGATCAGCGAAGGCGCGGCCTGGGGCTGGCCGTGCGGCGGATTGGCGGTTGACGTGCCCGGCTTGGAAGCGGGTTCCGGCATCGACATGACTGGTCTCCTGATATCGTTATCGTGTGCGCAGCGACAAGGACGGCGCGGCCGCCGGTGGCTGGCTTCGGCCTGACGCAGCCTGCGACGCCCCGCTGTGCGGCAGGCGTACTCTGGTGCAGGTCAGCCCCGCTTCGCCATGGCACAGGCGAATAAGCGATATGCAAAAGGCGTGATGATCCCACAGCGCACACCGCGGAAGCCAGCGCCGCAACCGGCGCATTCCGGGGCGTCCCCAGCTTGACGCTTGCGGCAATCCCCCGTATAAAGCCGCCTAGATTCAAGCGACGAGGCAACAGTTCATTCGTTAGCCACCGTCTGGTACTTCGGTTGTCCATGGTGTCCTTTCCTTGAGTTCCCCGTGTCGGATGACGTTTTCGTCATGCGATGTTTTTTGTCCTTTTTCTGGAAAGCAAATCATGCAAACCGGTATCGTCAAGTGGTTCAACGACGCCAAGGGCTTCGGCTTCATCAAGCCGGACGCGGGTGGTGACGACCTCTTCGCCCATTTCTCGGAAATCCGCGCCGACGGCTTCAAGTCGCTGCAGGAAAACCAGCGCGTGCAGTTCGAAGTCAAGAATGGCCCGAAGGGCCTGCAGGCCGCGAACATCACCCCGCTGTAAGCGTTGACTGCCGGCGCGCCCCGTGCGCGCCGAACAGCATAGAACCCCGCCCGATGGCGGGGTTTTTTGTTTTCAGACGCAGGTAGCGCCACTGGCGGCGCTACCTGCGCCACCTTCATCACACCCCGGCCCGCCCCGCTCCCGCCTGCCCCGATCGCCGGCCGGCGCCCCGCTCTTGCTCCCGCCCGCCGATGCGGCCGACAGCCAGCACTCCTGGCCTTGCGCGGCACGCCATCCCGCTCACCACCCTGCCTCTCGCCCCACGCAGAATCGGGTACGCCCTGCTGCGCCGCACGAAGTCCAAGGCTGCCCGTGGACGTCGCAGAAATGGGTACGGTCGGCCTGCCGGGCTAACTCGCGCTGTGCAGCGCCGTACGCAGAAACAGGTACGCCCTGCGGCGGATGTGGCCTTTCCAGAGGCCTTCTGGCACGCAGAAACGGGTACGCCTGGATTTTTCTTTCACATTTGATTCGGTCGATGGCAGCGCTTGTCTGCTCCCGCATTCCGCCGACATATCCACAAAACGGGACCGGGCCGACGACGCAGAAACGGGTACGGCGGATGCTGCAACGCACTAGCCACCTGAAGGCCTGAGGCTGCCCGCACCCAACGCAGAAACAGGTACGCCGGCGGGAGCAGGTGCACAACGTCATGGCACGCAGAAACGGGTACGCCCCCAAAGATGCGAGGCGGATGGCCACCAGGTCGCGCCGCGGCAACCATGGCATGTCTGCGCAGAAACGGGTACGGCACGCACCTTGGCGAGTTTGTCACGTATACATTGAGTGTAAGCGCTAGCTTTTTGTGCAGCGCTCATGTACAATGGAAACTGGGTGGCAATTCCGCTGGCGCAACCCCAGAAGTCTGCGCAGAAACGGGTACGCTGGGCCGAGGAAGTCCGGTGGCAGGCACGCAGAAACAGGTACGCTTCGCCGCGCACAAGACTCCCGAGGCGGGACGCAGAAATGGGTACGCCGCAGAAACAGGTACGCTGCGCCAGCACGGCGGTCGTTTTTCAGGCCAGCGCAGAAACAGGTACGGTTTCAGGCTTCGGAACGCAGAATCGGGTACGCATGGCGTGCAAAGCGCCCGGCGGCAGATCGGCAAGTGAACCTGTTTCTGCGTGGATAACCGGGCCCTGGCGGTGCTTTTCTGGGGAAGGAAGACTCAAAACACCCGTAAACTGCGTATACCCGGCGCTCGCTCGCAGAAACGGGTACGGTTTGTGGGGTAGCCGCTGTGGAAAAGGCTGTGGAACCAGCGAGTTATCCCCGCAGAAACCAGTTCGCGCCACCCGCAGATACAGGTTCGGCTCGCCGCAGATATGGGTTCGGCATTTCGCAGAATCGAGTACGCTTGTCCGCAGAATCGGGTTCGGTGGAGTTGCTTTTTCCCTTAGGAATCAAGGCCCTGAACTTCACGTATACGGTTTACAAGTAGTTAACCCGTATCGGTATCGTTTACTGGTAGTGGATGGCTGGCGAACCGTGGACAACCCTGGCGGGTTGCCCACCGTCCGCCACCATGCGACCAATCGTGAGATCCCCAACTGGCAGAAAACAGGCGAGCAGGGCAAAGGCTTTGCGTACCTGTTTCTGCGTGACAACCTTTGCGGCTTCGAGTACAAAGGCGGGTAATCTGAAGCTCGCCAATATGCCCATCAAACGCTCCCCGGCCACCACGGGGGATCGACGCGTCCTCGACCTGGACGCCGAACCCTCCCGCATCATTGTTCCCGGCAACGAGAACAACCTGGTTCCGTCCGAGAAATTCCAGCGTCTGTTCGACGAAGCGCAGGCCATGGAGCGTGAAGACGCCTGGCAAAGCGGCGAAGTCGGCTTCCTGAGCCGCGCCAGCGTTCAGGTGACGCTGCCCTACCGCGCGCCCAAGGGCGCGCCGCCGGTATGGACCCGCACCAGCGGCAATATCTCGCTGATGATCCAGCCTGGCTACTTCACGCAGCAACGCTCCGAGCGTGCCGCCAACGGCCGCCAGAAGCTGGTGTCCGAGACCGTTTCGCTGGGCTACCCCTATGGCTCCTATCCGCGGCTGATGCTGGCCTGGATCGGCAAGGAGATCATGGCGAAGAAAAAGCGCGGCGAATTCACCGGCACGGTAGAGGACCGGCGCATTTCGCTGGGCAATTCGCTGTCCGAGTTCATGTACAACCTCGGTATTCCGATGGCCACCGGCGGCAAGCGCGGCACCATGACGCTGGTGCGACAGCAGATGATCCGCCTGTTCTCGGCCACCATTGCCATCGTGCAGAACAAGTCGACGCCGAGCCAGAACCAGAACCCCAACCACGAGCCGCTGTCGATCGACCGGGTGGGCTACCTGCTGGCCGACCAACTGTCGACCTGGTGGGACCCGATGCAGCCCGGCCAGGGGTCCATGTTCGAGAGCTTCGTGGTGCTGTCCGAGCCGTTCTTCAACGAGCTGGTCAACCGTCCGGTGCCGGTGGACATGCGCGCCCTGAAAGCGCTGAAGCAGTCGCCGTTCGCGCTGGACGTGTATTCGTGGCTGACCTATCGCTTCTTTACGATCCAGCGCCGCACGGAAATCCCGTGGGAAGCACTGCAGATGCAGTTCGGCACCGAGACCGAAAGCGAGCGCAAGTTCCGCGCGCTGTTCCGCAAAGCCCTGAAGGATGTGCTGGTGGTGTACCCCGGTGCCAAGGTCGATGCGGATTCGTCCAAGGCGCTGATCCTGCAGCCCTCCCGGACCAGCGTACGCAAGCTGGGCTGATCTCCTGACTACCGGCCCGGGCCGCGCCCGCCATTGCGCGCGCTCTCGGGACGGCAGCAGCGGAAGGCCTCCACCATGCCCGCCCCCTGAATGCAGAAAAGGCAAGCATTGAACGCTTGCCTTTTTTGGTTTGCCCGCCGCGGACGGGTCCGCAACGGGCGGGTCAGCCGAGGCTGGTCAGGCCGGCTTGATTGCCGAAGCCTGCAGGCCCTTCGGACCTTGCTTGACTTCAAACGTCACGCGCTGCCCATCCTTCAGGGTCTTGAAGCCCGAGCCCTGGATTTCCGAGAAGTGCGCGAACAGGTCTGCACCACCGTCGTCCGGGGTAATGAAGCCAAAGCCCTTGGTCTCGTTGAACCACTTGACCGTACCGGTTGCCATAGGAATTTCCTTTTCGAAGCAAGTTCTTGTACACAACGCAAACAACCGTTCAAGCACGTTGAGTTCTCGTAGATACCGAACGGAAGCCGACGAGGTTGACACGACTTGACTCGACTGTAGCGCGCATCATAACCACTTTGGATTGCGGTGTCATGTGCGGCGTAATGCGCACTACAGATACTTTAGGCACATTCCGGCCTACTTTTCAAGCAATTTTACGGTCCGGCCTGATTCCGGCTGCCAAATGGCGGCCGGTGCTCCCAGTGGCGGTAACATATATTTTGTAAATTTGAAAAACGGTTGAAGCATCACCTGGTTTTGGCTACAGTTGCGCCTTAAGAATCAACCGCGCTTTCAGCGCTGAAAGAGAGGTCGCAGTGCCAGCCAAAATCATCACAGTCTTTAACCAGAAAGGCGGTTGCGGCAAGACCACGGTCAGCATGCACCTTGCCGGCACGCTCGGCCTGCGCGGCGCCCGCTCGATGCTGGTCGACATGGACGAGCAAGGCACCGCCACCCGATGGGCGGCGCAGGCCAGCGACGAGCGGCCTTTCCCGGCTTCCGTGATCGGCCT
Organism: Cupriavidus sp. FW305-F7; assembly: GCF_058782875.1. NCBI lineage: Bacteria > Pseudomonadati > Pseudomonadota > Betaproteobacteria > Burkholderiales > Burkholderiaceae > Cupriavidus > Cupriavidus sp. FW305-F7. Next base: position 5,861 of record NZ_JBYSYC010000016.1, read on the forward strand.
GGCGCCCTCGGGCGGCGCCATGCACCGCGAGGTCCGCAAGTTCGTCCAGGATTATGACTATATCGTCGTGGATTGCCCGCCGGCGGTGCATTCGGCAGCGCCATCGAGCGCGCTGCTGATTTCCGATCTTGCCATTATCCCGGTGGTGCCTTCGCCGCCGGATCTGTGGGCTGCGGTAGCGGCCAAGACGCTGGCGCAACACGCCCAGGTCCAGAATGAATCCTTGCTGATCCGCGTGATGGCCAATATGGTCCAGCGCCGCGTCTCGATCGCGCGCCAGGCTATTGAAATCCTTGGCGACGACGGCGACGTACCGTTGTTGAATTCGATGATTGGGTCGCGCTCGGCATTCCGGGAATGCCAGGCGATCGGCTGCACCGTGCATGGCGTTGCCGGCGCACGTGAGGCGGTGCAGGAGGTCGACATGATGGTCGACGAAATACTGTCTTTGATTGAGCACTAGGCATGGCTACCAAACTGAAGAGCCTTAAGGCTGGCATGCTGGCCGGCATGGCGGCCGAAAAGAACCGCAACGAAACGCTGGACCGCTTCGCACGCGCGGAAGCGGCCATTTCCCAGCATCCGAACGGCTTGCTGCAGGGCAGGGGAGCCGATGGCACGCCCGTTTTCAGCGCTGAAAGTCTCGGCGAAGCCGCCAAGGGCCGGCAGCTGATCAGAATCCCGCTGGCGCAACTGCACGACAATCCCCTCAACGCTCGGCGCCTCTACGATCCGGCCGTGGTGCAGGAGCGGGCGGCATCCATCGCCACGCACGGCCAGAAGACACCCGGCCTGGCCGCGCCCGACCCGGCGCGCTCCGGCCATTACATCCTGATCGACGGTCATTACCGCAAGCGAGCCCTGGCCTCCGCCGGCAAGCTCGAGATGGAATGTTTTGTCGAAGACGACCTGAGCGACCTGGACTTCTACCGGCTGTCGTTCATGCTCAACGAGCAACGCTCGGACCAGTCGGCGCTGGACAATGCGATCGCCTGGCGCCAGCTGCTGGACGAGGGCAAGGTCCAGAAGGAAGAGGAAATTTGCGAGCTGACCGGCATCTCGGCCGGCACCGTGAACAAGACGCTGGCGCTGCTGCGCCTGCCCGAGTCCGTGCTGGGCGTGATGCGCGAGCGCCCGAGCGCGATCGGCATCGCCGCGGGCTATGAGCTGACGCTCTACTGCAAGCTGGCGGGCGAGGAGCGCACGCGCGACCTGGCGGCGCGCATCATCAATGACGGCCTGTCGAGCCGCGAGGTTGAAGCCATCCGCAAGCATGCGCAGGAGGGCAAGGCGCGTAAGGTCAAGGAAATCAGCCGGCAATACAAGATCCGGACCGACAGCGGCCAGTTGCTGGGCACCATCAAGGAATGGGACTCGGGACGCGTGATGCTGGACGTGCAGCTGAGCGACCGCAGTGCCCGCGAGGCGCTGGTCGAGGCCCTGAAGGCCCGCTTCGGGCTGGACAAGACGCTGCTCTGAGCCGGACAGGCAAGTCATGATGCTGCGGCGGCAGTACTGCCGCCGCAGAGCTCAGGCGAGCAGGTCGCGCGGCGACCGCGCTCCAAACTCCGGATCACAGGTCTTGCGGTAGCGCTCAAGCATGCTGGACAGCAGGGCGTGAAGGCCGCGCACCGAGTAGCCGGCCTGGGGCAATGCCGCCAGCTTGCGCTGCGCGCGCCGGGTCGGCGGCGCGGCGGGTGGAGCGATCAGCGAGGCGTCTTCGGTGCCCGCGCCATCCCACTGGAGATTGCGGTCACGCCAATGCCGGGCCAGTGCGTGCTGCGTGGCCGGGCCAAAGCCAGGCGTTCCGTCTGGCGCAGCGCTTCCCATACCGTCTTCCCGGCTCCGCACAGGCGGCTGCTTCGGGGCCAGTGAACGCCGCGTGACCGAGGTCAGCCGGTCCAGGCTGAGCCGGTGTTCCCGCAACAGCAGGATTGCCGCATGGGCCGTCCGGTAGCGCTGGCCATCGCCGTCGCCTCCCCGGCGTTCCAGCCATGACAGGAAGGGGGCCAGGCTGGCTGCGGGAACCTGCGTGGCGTCCGGCCGCGCCGCCGCAGTTGCCGCCATTGCTTCGGTACCGTCCGAGACCTGCGCTGGCCAGAGCGCTGCGCCGGGGTACCCGTTGGCATGCATCCAGCGGAAGAGGGCGGCCAGCACCCGCATGCTGTGCCGCACGCTTGCCGGACTAAGCGGGCCGGTGAACGGACGCCATGCGGCCAGGTGGCGCGGTGCGCGCGGTCCGCACCAGCGGCTGGCCGGTTCGGGCTGTGCCAGGAAGCCCAGGTAGGCCCGGCGGTCGTCCAGATCGAGCTGGGACAGGCCCTTGCGACGCTCCAGCGCTGCCCAGAGCAGCAAGCGTTCCGCCTCCTTGCGGTAGGCCGAAAACGTGCTGCCGCTGTCGCCGGCGGCATCGCGCAGCCAGGCCTGGACCACGTCCAGGCCCTGGCTGTACGGGCAACTGGCGTCAAGGTCCAACGCGGGCGACGCGGTCATCCATTCGAGCGGCAACGGCTGGCGCATCCCTGGCCCCAGCCCGCCTTGCTCGACCAAAGTGCGGTTGCCGATATGCGCGCCCAGCAGCGGCTTGCCGTCCGGGTCCCGGAAGGCGGCGCGGTTCTCGCTGAGCCAGCGGTTGACGGCCGCGCCGGCCAGCGCGCCAATGCGCGGGACGGCTCGCCACCAAGCGCCGCCGCGTTGGTTCGCGAGCGCGAAAAGAGTATTAAGCGTCACAATTTCGGCTTTGCGCAGGCGCCGGGCCAAAGCCGGAGCAAACCACAACTCCACGCCATGCTGGGGGCGCGGCGCCGCCGTGCCCAGCCGTTCGAGCTCGGCCAGCGCGTCCACCCGGCGGTCCATGCCGCGGTTGGAGCGGCCGGGGCCGGCCAGCAGCAGTTCGGCCAGGTCTCCCCGGCCATGCAGGTGCGCAAGCTGGACCATCCGGTCGCGCAGGGCAAGCAGGATCCGCAGTGAAGACTCGGCCCCGTCTTCGTCGTCATCGGTTTCGTCGGCCAGGTAGCGGGGCACCACCATGGCCGCCGGCATGCCCTGGACATAGGCGCGCACCGCCGCAAATTCGCTGCGGGTGAGGCTGACCGTCATCATTCCAGGAATCATGGGCACGTATGCGCTGAATGGCTAACTTCTTGATTTATAAGGCACTTGAAGCGAGCGAGAATTCATCGGCCCCAAAATGCATAGCGAAATACAATGCCGATAATTTTATGCGTGTTTTCACTGGAAAGTCATCCCCGCTGGCCTTGTGCGATCCGTATGCTGGCGTCAGGCAGTGCTCGGGGAAAACCCGCCGCAGCGCACCATCACCTTGCATTCGCCCTACGCGTTTCATATGCTGCAGGTCAGGAGTTATAAATACTTAGATCAGACTTCAGTCGCATCTAAGACTGTTTCTACATAAGCGTGTTAACACGCAAAACGGGGCGATCCGGTATCTCCACGGGAAGGACGGACCTGCAGCCAGACGGGAAGGCTGCAAGGCGGTCTGGAGCGATGGCGGATCGTATGGAACTGCAACCGCAAGATAGCGGAGCATTTCCGACAAGCAAGCGCGGATTGTCGCAGGGTCCGTACTTGCCGCAATAATAAGAGAGCGGCCATGGCCACCATCCTCTTGATCGAGCCTCACCCCCTCCTGCGCCTGGGTCTGCGCCATCTGCTGGCCCAAGCACACATTCCTGGTGACCTGATCGATATCGATCCCCTCGCCCCTGTCGATTCGGATTTGTGGCTGTACGATGCCGACCTGCTGATCTATGGTCTGCCTGCCGACCACGCCGGCGGCTGGACCATGCTGGAGGACCTGTGCCAGCGGCTACGCCCGCAGCGCGTGCTGGTCCTGAGCGATCAGGCGGCACCATCGCTGCCGGATGCGGGCTTGCCTGACCCGGTGCGCGGTTGCGTGGCCAAGAGCTGCAGCGCGGATGCGCTCGATGCGGCGGTGCGGCTGGTGCTGGCCGGCGGCGAGTGTTTCCCGGCGCGTGCCCAGGGCAGCCACGCCTGGCAACCGGAACTCGAAGCCGGCCATGCCCCGGTGGCAGGCAGCGCAGGGCAGGGCGAGGCCCGGGTTGTGGCGCTGCGCGCAGGCATCGGCGAAGCCGTGCTCGACCACGCGGTGCCCGCGCCCCAGCGCCATTTCCAGGCGCATGCGACGTACCACGAAACCCCGTCGGCCGGCGCGCACCTGCTGAACATCACCGAACGTCAGTATGAAGTGCTTGCGCTGCTGGCGCGGGGCTATCCCATCAAGACGGTCAGCCGCATGCTGAATATCTCGGTGGCCACCGCGAAGACGCATGCCTGCACGCTGTACCAGCGCCTGCACGTGCGCAACAAAGGCGAAGCCGTCTACGTTGCCCTGCAGAAGGGTGCCACGCTCAACTGGGCCGGGCCCGCCACGCCCGCCAATCCGGTGACCCGCGTGCCGGCGCCCGACCACACCTGCCAGGCTGCATGACTGGTGGCGGCGCGGGGTTCCAAGGGGGGCAGGCGCGGATCAGCGCGTGGCGCCAGAGCGCTCCGGGCCGGCCGCGCCTCATCCTTATTGCGCGCGGCTCTCGGCCAAAAGCATGAGGCAATGGCGGCGGCGGCTTGCTACCTTGTGATGAAAGGCATCTGCAGACACTTTTGCCGGCGGCCGGCGCTGCTCTGATGCCCTGCAAGGCGGGCCGCGCCGCGGCCCGGATCCCGACCGGGTGGCAAGCGCATCTGCGGCCCGGGTCCGCTGCCAGACCGAGTCAATGCCGACCTACCTCATCGCCAGCAATGAAATGATGTGCCGTGTCCTGGCGCGTCGCCTGAACGCACTGGACGTGCCGCAGCCGATCACGTGGCGCACGCCGCAGTGGCTGCATGAATCCATGAGCGCATCGACGCAGGCCTCGTCATCGGAGCCGTCGCCGGACCCGGCCGATATTGCGCTGATCGACTGCAGCGCGCTGGAGGGCGACCCGCGTGCGTTGCTGGACCAGCTGCAGGCACGCCTGGCGCCACGGCGCTGGCTGGTGCTGTCCGATCGCCTCGATGCCACGCTGATGCTGCATGCCGCGCTGCTCGGTGCCAGCGGGTGTCTCCTGCTGCCGGCTCCGCTCGAACTGGTCTGCGCAGCCACCGCGCTGGTCTGGGCCGGCGGCCAGTGCTTTCCGCGCATGGCGCTGTCACTGACGGGCGCCAACGGGACGACCGCCTCCCTCCTTTGAGCGAGCAGACCTACATCCACCGGAGGAGTGCGCATCGCACCCGATTGCCTATGCTTGATTCGCCCGGAGGCAGAAGCCAGCCCAGTTTGCAGGCAGGCCGCCCCGGGGAAGTAAGGGGGTCATATGGAGGCCGGACTGGAATTCCTCGTCGTTCGCGGCTTTGCTGTGCGCGAAGGCAGAGGCAAGTGGGCGTGCTGCTTTGAGATCAGGCTGGCTGCCAGCCTGGACGATGGGTGCCACGCGGGTGCCAATGAGGGCAGCGATGAGCCGCTGCTCTACCGCGGTGAGCTGCACGGGCGTCAGTTTGACTGCGAGCTGGCCGCCGCCGACGCGGCCCGCGCGGCCGGCGAGCGCGAAGCGCGTCTGCGTGTGGAAAGCCTGAGGGCGCTGATCATTGCTCAGCATCGGCATCGCGTGCCGCCGCCACTCGTAGCCTGAGCCTGCAGGCATCCCGCGAGCATCATGCACAGTGGCACCCGGCGGCCTCGCCGGGTGCCACTGTGCCATTCCCTTCGTGATCGCGCAGCTAGTGTCCTGTTCCGTAGATCGCTTACCAAAATGAAATCGTCCAGTTGGCCGTCAGGCTAGGCGCGAGGAGGCGCCATAGCCGTAGCCATGGCAACGACGAGCAACGACGCATGGCGGGCAACTGGGCGATTTCATGGCAAGGCATTTGCGGAACAGGACACTAGCCGGCGAGCCAAAAAAGAAGCCCGCCGACCGGGGGACCATGCGGGCTTTGAAGGCGTGCGGGCCATACTGCCCGCCCACACGTCTCCTTGACGATAACCAATCGGCTCGCCCTCCTCCATCAACCAGAAGCACCATGCGCGCATATTTGCGGCTGAGTGCCCCTGAACTGCCTGCCTGTTTGTGCGCCGTCCAACAGACTGGCCTGAACCGCGCGCGCCAAGATCGCCATTACGGCCAATGGCAGCAAGAATCTGGCTCGGGTTCAGGGGGAGACGGAAATGACTGGTGTCAGCGCTCGGCCTGCCGTATCGCACGTCAGGCACGCGCGCGGGCCCGGCATGGGCCGTCCGTACCCGCTCATGAAACGGCAGGGCAGGCGCGGAGGTCACTAGTGCACGGCGACACCAGGATGCGTGGACGGGGCGGACCGGGGTTGCGCGGCGGCAATCCGGTGTGGTCGCACGTCAACTGCCATATCGACCTTTGGATCGAACTGCTGCACGGGCTGGACCTGCCGCCGGTCGCGGCACTGGCCTGCGCGGTGCGGCAGGACTTCGAGGCCGACCACTTCACGCAGTGCCGCTTTCCGGATGCCGACCTGGAGCGGCTGTACGGCCTCACCGTGCACGCGCTGGCGTTCTACGACTCACTCGAGTCGCACGTCGCGGCACAGACCTCGCGCGGCCATATCGTCGTGATGGAGCTGGACAGCAGCCAGCTGCCGCCACCGCGCGGCGCCGGCTACCTGCGCCATTGCACGCCCACCTGCATTGCCATCGATGTGCTGATCCCGGAGGCCGGCGCGGTCGGCTACTACCACTCCGACGGCTACCACACCGCGACCGGCGAGGACTACGCCGCCATCATTCGCCTGGCACCGGGCGTGCGCAGTGCCGAGGCGCTCCCCTTCATGCATGCCGACGTGGTCCGCCGCAACGGGCACCCGCACGCTGCCGAGACGCTGCTCGAGGCCTCGCTGGCATTGCTGCGCTTTCACCTGAGCAACCGTCCGCGCGAGAACCCCGTCACCCTGTTTCGCGCGGTGTTTCCCCAGCATCTCGAGCGGCTGATGGCGCGCGGCGAGCCGGGCTTTCACCACTACGCGTCGGGCGTGCTGCGCCAGCTGGGCGCCAATTTCGAGCTGCTGGCGCGCTACCTGCGCTGGCTGGTGATGCACGGGCAGGAGGTGCCTGAGAAGGCGGCGCAAGCCTGCTACACCATGGCATCGGAGGCGATGGTGATGCAGTTCCGCCTGATGCGCGCGGTCATCAGCCGCAAGCCGGACCCTTGTGAAGACTGCCTGGACCAGCTCGAAGCCTCATACCTGGCCAGTGTGCCGTTGCTGGCCGCGCATTTCGGCGAGTTCACGCCATGAGCCGGCTGATCGAGCCTGCGGCGGGCAACCGGTGGCCTGCGTGCCGCCTCTGGCGCGCGGCACAGAACCGGTTTGATCCGGCGCCGGCGGCAACCCGGTGCATCCGCCTTTTGCACGATAGCCCGCATCTCATGCCGACAGCGGAGGGCATGCCATGTATCCAGCCTTGCGTGCCTGCCGTGGCTGACTAGCCCGGAACTGCTTCCAGCCGCGGGGCCGCCTCGCCTCGCGCGGCGGCGGCAGACATCGCAGCCGCCGCGGGCGCATGGTGCCTTTGTCAGCGCCCGCTTCACTCTCGCCTTTCCGTCCAACCTCCCGATGGATGACCGTTTCCCAGCCGTTCGCCTACTGTCGGAGCGCGCTGCCATGACGCTAAATAGAGGCACTGGCTTGCAAAGAGCGCCGCATCTGGGTCGGTGGCGCAGCCAGCCGGTTCTCGGATAGCAGTCATGCCGAGCCAGGCCGGCAGAGCATTGTTCCCGCACACGGGATTGGACAGGGGGTACGAAAATGATTACGCATCGATCGGATCTGCATGTCAATCACCTGCTCAGCGCACTGCCGCGCGGCGAGTGGGAGACGCTGGCGCAGCACTTCGAGCTGGTCCGTCTGCGCGCCGGTGAACTCCTGACTGATTCCGGCCAACGCATCGTCCACGTCTATTTCCCGACCACCGCGGTGGTGTCGCTGCTGTCGCTGCTCGAGGACGGCGCGACGGTCGAGATTGCCGCGGTCGGCAACGAAGGGCTGGTCGGCATCCCCGTGGTCACCGGCGGCGACACCATGCCAAGCCGGGTGGAGGTGCGCAGCCCCGGCATGGCCTATCGCATTCCCGCCCGCCTGCTGCGCGGCGAGCTGCCGCGCCTGCCCACGCTGCAGCGCGTGACGCTGCTGTACGTGCAGGCCATGCTTACGCAGATCGCACAGACCGCGGCCTGCAACCGCCACCACTCCCTGAACAAGCAACTGTGCCGCTGGCTGCTGCTTGCCATCGACCGGCTCAGCTCCAATGAGCTGGTGATCACCCAGCAGGTCATCGCCAACATGCTCGGCGTGCGCCGCGAAGGCGTGACCGAAGCAGCCGGCAAGCTGGAAGACCTGGGCCTGATCCACCACAGCCGCGGCCATATCACCGTGCTCGACCGCTGTGGGCTGGAGAAGCATTCTTGCGAGTGCTACAAGCTCGTCAAGCGCGAGTATGACCGCCTGCTGCCCGCGCTGGCCAGCGCCTGAGCGGCACGCTCCGGCGCGCGTGGCCTGCGAAGCGCGGCGTGCATACGCCGCGCCGATCCCATTTGAGGAGCTGTACTCGTGAGCAGACTGTCATATGCCGGTGGCCCGGCAGAGAGCGCCACCCCGCGCCGTGATGCCCAGCCGGGCGTCACGCAGGCGCGCGCGCTGATGGACCACCTCGGCTGGATCGCCGCGGCTGGCGTGGCCGGTGCGGCCGCAGGCTTGCTGGTGGCGCTGTCGGCGCCGCCGCAGTATCGCGCGCAGGCACTGGTGCAGGTCGAGGGGCGCGATGGCGGCATGCGCAGCGTCGCCCAGATGCAGGGCCCGGCGGCCTTCGACGCGGGCCTGCTCAAGAGCCGCGCCGTGGTCGGTCCGGTGGTGGAGCGGCTGCGGCTCGATATCACCGCGCAGCCGCTGCGTGCGCCGCTGGTGGGCGCGCTGGTCCAGCGCTTTTCCACACCCGGCCAGCCGCGCGGCACCTGGCCCGCCAGCCTGGGCTATGCCTGGGGGGGCGAGCGCCTGGTGATCGCCAGCATGACCGTGCCCGAGGCGCTGGTAGACCAGCAGCTCACGCTCGAGGTGCGCGGCGAGGGCCGCTACCGCCTGAGCCAGCAGGACACCGTGCTGCTCGAAGGGCAGGCCGGCGAGACCGCGATGGCCAACGGCATTGTGCTGCGCGTGGACAAGATCGAGGCCGGGCCCGGTACGCGCTTCCAGCTCACGCGGCACGACCTGGCCCGCACCGCCGAGTCCGTGCGCCGCGGGCTCACGGTGGAAAGCGAACGCAGCGAAACCGCGGCGAGCCTGGGCGGCGCGGCCGACCCCCTGACCGCGCCGGGCGGCACCGTACGCGTGAGCTGGGAATACCCGGACCGCCAGCTTGCCGCCCAACTCGTCAACGGGGTGACGCGCGCCTATATCGACGGCCAGACCGACAAGCGCCGCCAGGACGCGGCCGGCACGCTCGCGTTCCTGTCGGGCGAGCTGCCGCGCGTGCAGAGCGAACTCACGCGCGCCGAAGAGGCGCTCACGCGCTACCGCGCGCGCACGGGTTCGCTGCAGCCCAGCCGCGACGCGCAGTCGTTCCTCAGCAACAGCATGGAGTACCAGCGCCAGATCGCAGCGCTCAGGCTTGAGCGCACGCGGCTGCTCCAGCGCTTCACGCCCGAGGCCAACGAGGTCCGCACCGTCGACAGCCAGATCCAGCAGATGACTCGCGAGCGCGCGGAGATCGACGCGCGCATGCAGACCCTGTCGGCCTCAGAGCGCGAATCGGTGGCGCTCACGCGCGACGTCAAGGTGGCCGAGGACATGTACATGTCCTTGCGCAGCAAGGTCGAGCAGCTGTCGCTGATGCTGTCCGACAGCTCCACCCAGATGCGCGTGGTCGATGCCGCAATCGCGCCGGTCACACCGGTCGGTCTCGGCGCGTGGCCGTTCGCTTCCGCCGGCGCCTTGCTCGGCCTGTGCCTGGGCGTGGCCGCGGTCAACCTGCGCCAGCGCATGCGCCCGTCGGTAGCCAGCGCCGCCGATGCCGAAGAGCGCCTGGGCATGGCCATGCTGGGCGATATCGCCTTCAGCAACGAGCAGACCGAGCTGGAACGGCTGGTCGATGCCAAGCGCCGCCTGGGCATCGCCTCCGGCTTTGTGCTGCCGCCCAATGTGCGCCTCGGCTGGCCCGACTCTGTCACCAGCGTGATCGACGCCGCCACGGCGGCCGCCCCCGAGGACGAGCGCGCGCGCGCCGAACGGCTGCTGCGCCAGGGCCTGCACGACCAGTTCCTGCTGGCGCGGCGCGCCCCGCATTCGCTCGCCGTGGAAGGCCTGCGCACGCTGCGGGCGGCGCTGCATTTCGCGTTGCGTGATGCGCCCAACTGCGTGGTTGCGGTGACCAGCCCCGCCGCCGCCGCCGGCAAGACCTTCGCCGCGGTCAACCTGGCGGTGCTGTTCGCTGAAGCCGGCCAGCGCGTGCTGCTTGTCGACGCGGACCTGCGCCGCGGCCGCGTGGCGGACTGGTTCGACCTGCCTGCCGAACCAGGGCTGGCAGAAGTGCTTGCGGGCCGCAGCGCGATCGCCGACGCGGTCAAGCCGAGCGTGGTCAACGGCCTGTTCCTGCTCAGCCGCGGCGCGGTGCCTGCGAATCCGTCCGAGCTGCTGATGCTGCCCGCGCTGGCTGAATCCCTGCGGCTGTGCGCGGGGCGCTTCGACCTGGTGCTGGTGGACACGCCGCCAGTGATGGCGGTGGCCGATGCCACGCTGGTGGCCAACCTGGCCGGTTCCACGCTGGTGGTGGTGCGCGCCGATGTCACGGCGACGGCGCAGGTCGACGAAACACTCAAGCGCCTGGCGCATGCCAATGCGCGGCTGGCCGGCGGCATCCTCAACGGTGTTATGCCCCGGCGCAGCAACCGGGCGGACTTCAACACCATCAATCCCTATCTGGGCATGCCCCTGCCGCCGCCACAGCTCAGGCATCCGGCGCTGGCAAAGTCAGAAGCGCCCGGGCAATCCTGAGCGGCAGGACGTCGGCCGTACCCATTTCTGCGTGCGGTCCGTTAGTGTCCTGCCGCAGGAATGGGCCGCGGCGGCAACGCGATGGCGTGCAAGTCAGGTCAGCGCGCCGGCGCGAGGCCGCTATGGCGCGAGCAGGATATGGGCACCAACGACGTTGTTTGCAGCATCGGCACCGGCGCCCACCTTGATGGTGTAGTTGCCACCGGTCAGGTCCGTCGTGATCGAGTTGTTCATGAACGTGGCTGCCTTGATGATGCCGACCACCGATCTGGAGCCGAAGTTCTTGTGCGGATAGGAAAGCTTGTTGCCTGAGAAGCTGGCAACCCCGGCCCTGATATTGGGAAAATCGTCGCGGTAGTCAGGCCCGTGCGTGCTGATGAAGGTGTTGTTTTCGATCACGACGCTTGCCCCCGCATCGGCCGCCTGGAGCCCGACGCCACTGCTCCTGATGGTGTTTCCCCTGACGATCGTATTCACTGCCTTCATGTCGCCAATGCCTTCCGAGAAAGAGGGATAAACACCGCCGTCGATGGTATCGATCTGATTGTTTTCAATGACGGCTCCGGGCGCCGACAGGATGATCACGTAAGGGTGCTTGTTCCCGGCCCGGCCGACGAATTCCGAATTCCGGATGGTGACGTTCTCGGTGTTGCGGCCATTGTCGCCGCCGACGAACTGCGAGCCTTTGTTGTTCACGAAGCGGCAGGCATCGAAGACCATGTCTCCGGTTCTTGCGGTCACGCCGTCGGCCGGCGTCCCGTCTGGCTCGATATCCACCCCGGCGGCGGGCGCGTGGGTAGGGTAGGCCCCGTCGGTCAGGCCCGTGTTGCGGAATGAGGAGTTTGTGATGCGGAAGGATCTTGCCTGCATGATGCTCATGCCCTGACGGGCATTGTTGTACGAATCCACCGCGTGGATGGTGCCATTGAGATCGGCGGTGAAGTCGCCGCCGATGAACAGGCCATCGCAGGCAAAGTGATGGATCTTCAGGTGGCTGAGTTCATAGTTGGAACTCGCGTGCGTCTGGATGCCGAAGGAAGGCGTTTCACTCAGGGGCTTGCCATTCGCCGAGGGCGGCCGCGACAGCTTGTCGACGTTGCCGTTGAGCTCCAGGCCCGAGATCCTGAAGTTGCTGGCGTTCCTGATCTCGAACCCGAGCTGGTGCCTGGCCGAATACCATGATCGGCCAGAGAAGTGGTCGTTGGTGATGGTGAAGTTCCCCTTGAAGGAAACCACGGACCCGGTGCAGCCGATCAGGCTGAAGTTGCTGGCTTTCAGCAGCCGGATATTCTGGTTATGGTTCGTCCAGGGACCGCGGGTGACGGCGTAGCGATCGATGTAGTAGGTGCCCTTGGGGAAATATACGATCTGGCGCCTGGTAAACCGTTGATTGGAAATATCCGCCGCCATCATCTGGAAGGCCAGATATTCATCCGTGACGCCATCTCCCCTGGCCCCGTAGGAGGTGATGGACCTCACGGTGGCGCCGGGATAAGCCTGTTTCTCGGCGCTCAGGAGGGGGCAGGGATCCGCGCGTCCGGAAGGCTTCGTGGCCGCGGCGTCTGCCGCGCCTGCGCCCGATGGGTTGCCGGAACCTTGCCGGGTCTCATTCGCACTCCCGCTTGTCGCCCGGGATCCGGCCTGCGCGTAGCTCGGAAGCAGCAGGAACGAAGAACAGGCGACAGCGGAGACTGACGGCCAGAGGCGCTTCGATTTCTTTCGCTTGTGCGGAGCAGACATCATGTCCCCCTGAATGACCGCTGGCTGACCCGGCGGTATTTGCCAGTAGCTGTCACGACTTCACATGGCAAGCCCTCCGGTCCGGTAGCGGACGGAGGGCTTGCATGCCGGCGATAGTCCGGAGTCCTACGTATTTCTACTTCGTTGGTCGTGGTCAATGCCGGCTGAGCTTCCTCAGGCCCGCTTTGGCGGCTTGGCGCTGTACTCGCCAAGGTAACGGTATTTGCCGAAGTAGTAATGCGCCCGGTACCAGCGCCCCTCGATGCGCAGGCCGTTGAGCAGCACACCCTTGACGTCCGCCCCGCTCTGTTTGAGGGCCCGATACGATGCCTGCAGTTCGTTCACGGTGGTCTTCTCGGCGAGCGCCACCAGGAAGACCGCCGCAGCCTTGCCCGCCAGGATGCCGGCGTCGGTGGCGGCCAGGATGGGCGGGGTGTCGATCAGGACCAGGTCGTAGCGCTTGGTGAGTGTGTCGAGCAAGTTCTCCATGGCGGGGCTGAGCAGGACATCCGCCGCATGCGGCGGCTCGCTCCCGGTCGAGATGAAGTCCAGGCCGGGCGCGACCTCTCTCTGCACGACCTGTTCGAACGGCGCGCCCAGCAACAGTTCAGTGAGCCCGGGCGTGCGCTGGGCGCCAAAGCGGCGATGCAGCGATCCGCGCCGCAGGTCGGCGTCAATCAGCAGCACACGCCGGCCGCTGGCGGCGATCGCCGAGAAGTTCGCGCAGATAAAGGACTTGCCGACGCCGGGCGCCGGACCCGTGATGACCACGGTCCGGTTCTTGTTGCCGGCCAGCGCGAACTGCAGGGCGGTGCGGAAACTGCGCAGCGTCTCCACGGCGGGATCGTCCGGCTGCTCGCGTACCAGCAAGCCGCCACCGCTTGCGGCGTCCCGCGTCTGCGCTTCCTGCGGGGCGAAGGGGATCGTGGTGTAGACCACCAGGCCCGTCCTGCGCTCGATCTCGTCGGCGTCCGCGACGCCGCCGTTGAAGGCATGGCGCAGCACCACCGCAGCCAGGCCGGCGATCAGGCCGAGCACGACCGCCAGCGTGGCAATCACCTCGCGGTTCGGGCGGATCGGGCCGAGCGGCACTTCCGCCGCGTCGACCAGGCGCGAGTTGCCCACCTTGCTGGCCTTCATCAGCCTGAGCTGCTGCACATCGTTCAGCAGGGACTGCAGCATTTCGGTGCTGACCTTTACGTCGCGCATCAGGCGCAGCACGTTCTGCTCGACGTCAGGCAGCTTCTGGATGCGGCCCGCCAGGCCGTTGATCTGGGCGTTGACGCTGGCGATCTGGGCGTCGATCAGGGAAATGATAGGGTGGTTGGGCATGAAGCGCGCGTCCAGCTCCTGCCGCTTCTGCCGAAGCTCTTGCAGCTTGGTCTGGAGCTGGACCGACTGGTTCAGCATCAGTTTGGATTCCTCGGGCAGGTCAACCGTGCCGCGCTGGTTGCGCATGGCGTTGTAGCGGTTCTCTGAGGTCTCGACCTGCTGCTTGAGCTGAGGCATTTGCTGTTCCAGGAAGGCCAGCGACTTCTCCGCTTCGGCAGCCTTGCGCAGCACGTTCTGTTCGACATACGCGTTGCCGATCTCGTTGAGCGTGGCCGCCACCATCGCAGGGTCGTCGCCTTCCAGCGAGATGCCGATCACGCCGCTTTGCCTGCCGCGCTCGGTGATCACGAGCTTGCCCTGCAGGCGTGCGATGGCGGTGCTGCGTGGCAGCCGGCGCAGTTCGAACCTGGCGCCGGGGCGTGCGTCGAGCTGGCTCACCAGCAGGCGGACGGCGCCGGCCGGCGTGGCGATCGACAGGGGCGCGCCGACCTTGCCGCTGGCCCTGGCGTCGCCGCCATTGAACGACACCGAATAACCGCCGTTGCCGGTCGCGGTCAGGTCGATCCTGCGGTCTTCCATCGATTCCGGCACCTCCAGCTCCTTGACCGCAATCGATTCGCTGCCCCAGGCATAGCCACCCCAGCCGAACAGGCCCGGGTTGGACAGTTCGCGCTTGAAGTGCGCGATGGTCTGCCCGATCAACGGAAAGTAGCGCGGCTGCGCCTCGACATCCAGATGCAGGGATGCCACGGCCTTGCCCACCACCATGCGCGAACGCAGCAGCTCCATTTCCGCCGTAGCCGCCGGCTTGATGTCCAGCACCGGCGATATCGACGTGGCCAGCTTGCTGGCACCTCCGCCATTGCTCTCTTCCACCTGGACCACGATGTCGGTGCGGTAGACCGGCGAGGCCACCATGGCGTAGAGCAGGCCCAGCGTGACGACGAAGATGGCGACGCCGCAGAACGTCCAACGGTAGCGGACCAGAATGTCGAGGTAGGCGGTCAGGTCGACAGACTTGTCCTGGTCTGCGGCTTCCTCGATCGCGTCATCTCGGTTGGTTATCGTTCTCATGTCGCCTCCCTGTGGCTGTCAATCGACGCAATGGCGTGTTCCTGTTCCAGTTGCGACGACCAGGACAAGATTCCCTGCTTGATCATCTCCAGGACAATGCTGAACATCTGCTGCGAACTGCCGTACGGGTCGGGCACGTCGAGATCCATGCCTTCGCAAAGCCGGAACGTCTTGCCGCGCGACTGCGGGAAGCGCTGTTCGAGCGCTTCCCGCTGGAGGCTCTCCATGACCAGTACCAGGTCGGCGGATTCCACCAGGACGCTATCGACCGCGCGTGCCCGGTGGCCGGCGAGGTCGCAACCCTCGTGGGCCAGCAAGCGCACGGCGCGCGGATCGGCCGCGGCGCCGACAGGCGGCGCGAGCCCGGCCGACGTCACGTCGAAACCGGGCAGGGCGCGGTTGAGCAGCACTGCCGCCATCGGGCTGCGGCAGATATTGCCGAGGCAGACAACGAGGATGGTTCTGGGCATGCCTGTTTCACTCACTTGATCCCTGCCGCAGTGCCGATCAGCGACGTGGACGGCAGCAGCAGGCTCATCACGCGGCTCCAGCGAACCAGGTCGCGGGCGTCGACATAGACCACGTCTTTCGGCTCCAGCTCAAAGCCTTCGGCAATGGCCAGCGCCGCCGGCGAAGTGCCGTCCAGGTGGAACACCGAGGGTTCGCCGTTGGGCGCTTTGCGGATGACGAAGATCTGCTCCGCGTTGGCCGTGCCCGGGTTCACGCCACCGGCGTCACCGAGCGCCTCGTTCAGCGTCATGCGGCCATTGCGCATCAGCAGCGATGTCGGTTTCCCCACCTCGCCGGTCACGAAGATCTTGTTGTCCTCGCGCTGCTCCACGCGCACGATGTCACCGGAGCGCAGCATGATGCGGGCCGGATCGGTGCCCCTTGCCAGCAAGGCCGGGATATTGACGTACCAGCTGCGCTCGCCGCGCGTCACGCGTATGCGGCTGTTGTCGCCGGTCAGGTTCAGCACGCCGCCGGCACGGTTGAGCGCCTCGACCAGCGTCATCGGCGCATCGTCGATGGCGAGCATGCCGGGCGTACGCACTTCGCCGTCGACATAGACGCGCTGGCTGCGGAAGCCCAGCACGCGCACGGTCATTTGTGGATTGCGCACCACGCGGGAGAGGATGCGGGCGGTTTCGTCGCGCACCTGGTTGGCGGTCTTGCCAGCGACCTTGAGCGAGCCGGCATAGGGAAACTGGATGTCTCCCTGTGCGCTCACCACGTAGCCGGGCAGGTTGGAGCCACCGGTCGATGCGGGAATTTCGAAGCTCGCGCCGGGGCTGTAGGTCTGGGTTGGGAAGACCAGTTCGGGGTGGTCCCAGACCACCACTGAAATGATGTCGCCCGGGCCGATCCGGTAAGGCTGCGCCGGGGCATACAGCTCTTCGACGCGCTCATTGGCGGGCTTGATCTTGTGGCGCAGTTGGCGCACCAGATCGAGCGTGATCGGCGTCACGGTGGTGGTCGCGTTGGGCCCGACCGCCTTGACCGGTGCGTTGCTGTCGAAAACCATGCCGGGGGAGGCGGCGCATGCCGTCAGCAGTGCACTGGTCAGGAGAGGCAGCAGCGACGCCGCAGGGCCGCGGCGCCGCGGCTGGTTGGAGCGCTGGATGGCACAGCTGTAGATTGATCTCACGGCGATCTCCTCGCGAAGCGGGCAGGCAACCAGGCCGGTACTTCACCCACGATGCATTAATCGTAGGAATGCCGGCTGAAAGTCTCGGTGCGCTGACACACATTGCTTTCAAGCGAGAGCACCGACTACGGCACGACCGAAAGCAGCACGGCACGGACGGCGGTTCCCCTCCTCCATCAGGAGGAGACGGCCATCTGGATGATGGTGCCGCCACGGCCAGGCTGTAGTCTGCGGGAACACACAGCCGGCACGGCTGCATGTCTGGTCAGCGAATGGAGCATAGGCCACGGCCATGGGGGCAGCCCTGACGGGGCGCCCCGCAGTGTGCGGGGGGCAACAGTGAGCGCGGTTGCTGGGGGGCAGAATACTTAGAATCGGTGCAAGCGCCCGGTCAACCGGGTGGCAGCGCCAGGCGCAGCCGCGGCGACTGAGGTTCAGTGCCGGGAGGCGTCATCAGAACGAAGCGGAGACGGTCCTGGCAAGGCGCGCGGCCCCGGACAGCAACAGTTGTACGGCAGGATCGCGCAACGAAGCCAGCGTGCTTTTGATAGGGGTTCCAACGAAGACCGGCAAGACTGGCAGGTGCGCGCGGCACATCCGGCGGCCCTGCCGGCAACGACTTTTCCGATCTTCTTTCCGGAGAGACCTGGCATGCAAATGCAGATCGCCCGCAATGTATTCTGGCTGGTCTTCGAGCGTGGCCTGCAGGTGGTGTTCGGCATCGTGAGCGTGGCCATGATCGCACGCGCCGTCGGCCCCGAAGGCTTTGCCGAGTTCCAGTACGCTCAGTCGCTGGTGCTGATTGCATCGGCGGTCGCCCTGATCTGTGGCAATGAAGTGGTCATCCCGCGCCTGGTTGCGGACCAGGCGCCGGCCGCGCAACACCGGCTGCTGGCCCATGTATTCGGGCTGCGCGAGATTGCCGCCGTGGTGGGCTACCTGCTGCTTGTGGTGGTCGTGGCAATGACGGAAGACGACGAGGTCATTGTCGTGATCGTTTTCATCACTGGCATCCCCATGCTGTTCCGCGAACCCTTCGGCGCGGTCCGGACCTGGCTGCAGGCGCGTACCGACAGCCGCCCTGCCGTGATCTTCAGCATGGTCGGCCTCGCCTTCCGGATGATTGCGGTCTCCGGGCTCTACCTGGCAGGCACGGACTCCGCGCCGGTCTTTGCCTGGGTGGTGGCGGTGGAGTCGCTGTTGTTTGCCGTGCTGCACGCCCGCTACTACCGCAAGCGCAGCCCCCGCGTGGCGGTCGAGCTTGA
This sequence comes from Cupriavidus sp. FW305-F7, assembly GCF_058782875.1. Taxonomy (NCBI): domain Bacteria; kingdom Pseudomonadati; phylum Pseudomonadota; class Betaproteobacteria; order Burkholderiales; family Burkholderiaceae; genus Cupriavidus; species Cupriavidus sp. FW305-F7. Next base: position 23,948 of record NZ_JBYSYC010000016.1, read on the forward strand.
CTGGTCTCTTGCCAGGAAGCTGTTGCGCGACGGCACGGTGTTCTGGGCGAGCATGATCCTGATGCTCTGCGCCAAGCGCATCGATCAACTCCTGCTCAAGCCGCACATTTCCCTGTTCGAGCTTGGTGGCTATGCCGCCTCCATGCAGGTCCTCGACAACTTCATGATGCTCAGCGCGATCGTCGCGAGCTCGGTGGCGCCGTTGATGATCTACGCGCAGCCGACCTTGACGCTGGTACGGCGCAATGTGCTGTACGTCGTCGCCGGCATGGTCTTCATGGGGGTCGCGGGAGGCGCAGTGCTGGCTTACTGCGCGCCCTGGATCATCGCCCTGATCTACGGCGATCACTATGATGCCGCGGCCAGCCTGCTGCGGCTTTCCGCGATGGCATCCGGGCTGGTGTTCGCTGATGCGGCCCTGTCGCTGCTGGTGATCTACCTGCGCAAGCCGAACTGGCTGGTGGAGAAATGGCTGCTGGTGCTGGGCACCATGATCCTGGTGGATCTGATCGCGATCCCCATCCACGGTGCCCGGGGCGCCGTCTATGGCTATATCGCAGGCAATTTGGTAGCGGTGATTGCCGGCATCGGCTTCTTCATCCGCTCCCGTGAGCCGGTCGCAATGGAGCAGGCGGTGTGACCGGCAGGCGCGCCTGAGGCGGCCAACTCTTGCTTGGGGTTTCGACCATGGAATACGCATCTTCCGCGTGGCATGTCATCAGCGCGACGCTCGTGCTGATGCTGGGCGCACCCGTGGCGGTGAGCATGGGCCGCAAGTTCGGCACCCGGCCGAAATGGGGGCTGTTTCTCTATGTCTGGCACACCATTTTCTGCATCTTCTACGCCAAGCTGGTGATGGAGAGCGGCGGAGACGCCGCGGACTACTTCGAGGCGTCGCTGGCGCCGTCACCCGAGTTTGGCATCGGCACGCGCGCCGTGAGCTACTTCACGCATATCTTTTCCATCTACCTCGGCTTCTCGTACGTGGGGGTGTTCTTTGTCTTCAACATCTTCGGGACGATCGGCCTGCTGGCGTTTGACGCGGTGCTGCGCACGGTGACACAGGACAGGAGCCGATTCCTGCGCAGGCTGGCCGTGGTGATCGTGCTGCTGCCGTCGATCAGCTTCTGGAGCGCCGCCATCGGCAAGGATTCGGTCGCCTTCATGGCCACCAGCCTTGCGCTATGGGCAAGCATGTCCATGCCGCGCCGCAGCTGGCTCATGATCATCGCCATCGCCTGCATGTTCCTGATGCGGCCGCACATCGCGGCGATCATGATCCTGTCGCTCGCTGCCTCAATGGTGTTCTCGGCGAAGGTCCCCTGGAAGTGGCGGGCCGCGCTGGTCAGCGTGGCATTGGCCGCCTCCGCGGCTATCGTGCCGTTCACCATCCAATACGCCGGCCTGGAGATGCCGGCGGACGGCGATTCCATCGAGACCTATGTCGAAAAACGCCAGGGCTACAACCAGCATGGCGGGGGCGGCATCGACATCGGCAGCATGTCGCTGCCGATGCAGCTCTTCACCTATGTCTTCCGGCCCCTGCCGTACGAGGCAAACGGCATCTTCGGCCTGGCGGCGTCGCTGGACAACGTGGTGCTGCTGGTGCTCGCGGTGCTCGGTGTGTGGGGGATGATTCGCCGGCGAGGCGATCGCGTGGTACTGAGGAACGCGGCGTTTCTCTGGATCTACAGCGCCGGCACCTGGCTGATCCTGGCGCCGATGACGGCGAACCTGGGCATCTCCGTGCGGCAGAAGTGGATGTTCGTGCCGATGCTGGTCTGCCTGCTGATCTGCAATGTCAGGGAAAGGCAGGTCAGGCGCCGGGCTTCGGCCGCTGAGTACCAGCCGCTCGGTACCAGCCGCTGAGTTTCAGCCGCTGAGTTTCAGCCGCTTGCCGCCACGTCGGCCCGCCTGGCCATCACCATCATCCGCCGCCCACGCAACAATCCGCGCAGATGGGCGGCGTTGCCCCCTTACCCAGCCCTTGATCCAGTGCTCCGTGCGCGCCTGCCTTGCTGATCTGAGGCGGCTGCGTACTCCCTGTCTCGCGAATCAGTGGGTCGCTCTGATACCTCCACCGGCTTTGCCCTGGCACCAAAGCGGCGATTGATATAAATCCGCATCGGCTTCTCGACGACGAAATGCAGCAGGATGGCGATGCCGACCGTCAACGCCAGCAGCAACGCTGCCTGCGCTACCCCCGGCAGGGCGGCAAGGCTCGCCATCTTGCCCCGCGCGAAGGCGAACATGTATTGCGGAATGCGCTGCACGATATAAATGCAGTAGGAGACCTCGCCGAGGAAGACGAGGCTGCGCAGCGACAGCACGCGGGTAAGAGCATCCTTTTCGTAGGAGAGGAAGAACACCAGCCCGGCCGCGCCGGCGACGAACAGGACATCCAGCCCCAGTCCGACGCCGAGCACGCAGACAGCCAGCGACAGCATGCCGCCAGCGGCGAAACCGTTGTGGCGCGGCATCGCTTCGCGCAGCCGGCAGAGCAGCACCCCCAGCAGGAATTCCGGAACCAGCCGTGCCACGCCGCCGCTCAGCGACAGATGGTCGGGCGCGGTGGCTTCCACTGCCGCGAGGGCCGCCAGGGCCAGGCAGCCGGCCATGGCGATGCGGGCCTTGTTCAGGCGTGGCGCTGCCAGCAGGAACAGCGGGAAGAAGACATAGGCAAACCATTCGGCGCTGACCGACCAGCCGACGTCATTCCACCCGCTCGGCCCGGCGTACTGCCACGCGCCCAGCATCAGCGCTTCCGGCACGAAGCTGGACAAGGTGTAGTTGCCCGTGCCGACGGTGTGCGTATGCAGGCCCAGGTCGCGGACGATCACAGCAAGCGCGAAGGCGAGCAGGCAGAAGAGGTAGACCGGGTAGATGCGGGCGATCCGCGCCACGATGAACTTTTTCCACTGCAGCTGCTGCCCCGGCGCCGGATCGTAGTTGTAGGCGAGGATGAAGCCGCTCAGGATAAAGAAGCCGTCGACGCCCAGGTAGCCATGATCGAAGTACGTGCTGGTGAAGCCGATGTTGAAGAGCATGGCGTCCTGCTCGTAGACATGGAAATAGTGCCTGCACAATACCCATAGGGCCAGGAACAGCCGCAGGCTGGTGAGTGGCTTGAATTGTTGCATCGAACGCTCCCGTTTCTGTCAATGCCGAAGCCGGCTGGTGGCCGGTCTGATAGTCGTGGGTCTGCGCCTGTTGCTTCCGTCACCGCCGCACGCCGGCCTCGGCTGGCGATGTACCGCCTGCAGGCGCAGAGTGCTAATCGGCGGGGCTTTTCGCCTCCTGGAACGCCGCCGCCGGAGGATGCGGTAAGACCCCGGTGCGGCTCTCGGCCAGGGGCTGCGGCACGGCGGGCGCATCGAAGGCACGGCTGCCGCCTTCCGCGGCGTGGCACCGGCTGATATGCCGCGCGATGCGGGGCGCGGCATACTTGGCGCCATAGACAAAGCGCAGTACCGGCCCAAAGCTCAGCGCCGACGCCGGTCCGGTGATATAGAGTCCCGGCATGGCGGATTCGAAGTTGCGCGACACGTCCGACCAGCCATCGACGAGCGACAGCGCGCTGACGATTTCCGGCGACAGGAAGGCATGCCTGGCCAGGTCGACCTTGAACCCGGTGGCGGCGACGACGTGGTCGCCGGTGATGGTTGCCGGTCCGTTCTCACCGTTTACCTCCAGCACCACCTCGTCGTTGCGGATCGCGACGTGCCGGACCGTGGTGTTCATCCGGAGCTCGATCTTGCCGGCCACCCGGTCACGCAGCCACCACGCCCCGGAGGGGCCGAACGAGGCCTCGGCGATGCGCTTGCGCGTTCGCTGCCCGACGCCCCGGAACAGGTACGGGAACTCAGACAGGACATAGGGATACCAGCCCTGGGCCAGCCCGCCCTCGGGACGCAGCATGCGCGACAGCAGGCTGCGTCCGACCTCCGGATCTTCGTTCCAGGAAATGATGCCGCCCCGGACCAGCACACGGACATGGGCGCCCAGTTCGTTGAACAGTGCCGCCAGGCCAAGCGCCGACTGCCCGCCGCCGACGATCACGATGCGCTTGCCCCGGGCCCATGCCAGGTTGCCGATCTCACCTGAGTGCAGCACATGCGGCCTGGGCAGCCCCTGCAGCACCTTCGGCGTCTGCTCGAACCCCTTGAGCCCGAGGGCGACCACCACGCGCCGTGCGGCCAGGGCGCTCCCGTCGCTCAGGGACAGGAGGAAGCCGTCGTCCTGGCGGCGCAACTCCGTGACGTCCACCGGGCGGACGTGGCCAACGAGCTGCGACTGGAACCAGAGCCCGTACTCGACAAACCGTTCAAGCGGCAGGCGCATGCCGATGGGGGCATAGGGCAGGTGCATGAGGCGGCAGTAATCCTCCAGCCGGTAGCCGGCGTGGGGCGCGTACAAGTCGGAGGCGAAGGCCTCCGATCGCATCAGCATCCCGGGCGGCATGAAATTGCGCCAGGCCAGCATGGGTTCCCCCAGCACCTGGTGGGGCACGCCGGCGTCGCTGAGGTGGGCCGAGATCGACAGTCCATACGGGCCAGCCCCGATAATCGTAGTGTCTGTGGTCGAGATCATTGCTGTTCCTGTTGGACCTGGTCGCGGCGCGTGGAAGGAAACCAGCCGCTCCAGTGCAGCAGGAAGCGGTCGAGCGGCATGCTCAGGCAGTAGTGTTGGATGGCAGGCAGCGGGTCATCCCAACGGAAATAACCGTCGAAAATTCGCGCGCCGTGGGGCATCAGGCTGCGCGGCGCGGAACGGAGGAAGGTCGCGCGCCAGACCGCGCCGCCGGGCGGGGGCGTGGCCGCCGGCAGGTCGGGCAGGCCCAGTTCATGCCGGTAGGCCGCCAGCGGGATATTGACCCCGCACAGCGTGGCGATCTCCTCCTGCCAGTCGATCCGCCCGACGGTCGGCTCGATCATCACGAAGCGCCGGTGGATCTCGTCCCACTTGTATTCCATGCTGCCCATGCCGTAGAAGCTGGCGCGCTCGGCGAAGGCCAGCGTGATCGGCTCCAGTTCCTCGCTGGCTTCGGGGGCCGCAACGCAGACGGCGGTGCTGCCGATTTCCGGCGGCCAGCAGGCGAGCTTCCTGCCCGTGAACACCGCCGCGGCCTTGCCATCCATGCCGCGGTAGAAGAGCGTGAAATGGATATTGCTCTGCGGGCCTTCGATCCATTCCTGCGCTACGATGCCGCCAGGGGTGCGCAGCATGGCGCGGGCGTGGGCTTGTCCCTCGGCAAGCGATTGCACGCGGATTGCGCGCTCCTTTTCCCCGGTCAGGGCCTGGCGCTTGTCGTCGGGCTTGATCACGGCGGGATAGCGCAGGCCGGACAGCAGGGGCACGTCGAGTTGTCCGTTCATGATGACCGTGCGCGGCACCGGGAAGCCGTTCTCTTCGGCAAAGCAATGGAAGGCCGACTTGCTGCTGAGCATGCGCACGCCTTGCGCCGGCGGCACGCAGAACCGGAACCATTCCGACAGCTCATCCCGGTTTTCCGAGACGCTGTGCACGGCATCCTCGTCGGTCAGGAACAGGACGGGCCGCTGGCCGAGACGCCGGGCCAGCGCAATCAGGTCTTCGGTGAATTCGCGCCCGACCAGGCTTCGAATGATGTGCCGGCGCGCATGGCGGGACCAGGACGCCGGCGTGGTGTGCCCGGTGTCTGCCAGGAGGACGGGAATCCCCTTGCCCGCCAATGACCGCACTAATCCAAGCCCGCCGAGTTCGCCGCCGACGACTACCGCCGCGGTTGTCTCTGCCGGATCCAGCGTGCTTTTCATCATGATTTCCGGGAAGTGTTAGGCGCTGCACTGAGGCCGGAAGGGGCCAGAAAAAGGGCAGGAAGGGGGTGCCTGGCGAGGTCCGCACGGTCTGCCCGTCGCGTCGATACCGGTGCCCGGCATGCGCACAAGTCGACGAATGCAATCTAGATCGATGCACATGGCTTATCCGTACGAGGACACACACACCGTTTGAAACATCCAGCACGGTCCTGCCGTCCTGTCGACACGGGTGCCGGCAATGCGCACCGGGTCGGCACTGGCAAGCTACCGCGACGCAAACGGGTGATCCGTACGGGGGCACACACATGCCGGCTTTTCCAACACTCGCGCACGGCAGCCGGCGTCACCACAGGCCGGCTACCTACCGAAGGATGATTGCGGCTCCGCCCTAAGGCTAATGTCGGGGCGCTGCATCCCGGCGCCAAATACCAGGAGCCATTGCACCCGATCGCCAGGGAGGAAGACATGTCCTGTCTGTTGCCAGAGACCGCCGCGCGGGAGAGCCTGGTCATCATGGTCACTACAACCGAGCCCGCAGGCTGGGAGCGGTTGGTGGTGCAGCGTCTGCAAGCCTCGGGCACGTGCCGAGTGGTCGAGCGCGCGCTTGGCGCCATGAACGCGCTGGAGGAAGCGAGCGGCACTGCCGATCGGGCGAAGGCGCTGCAGGCGGGCGGGCCGGTGACCGCCATCGTCGACCTGACCGGCAGGCTCGATACCGGCTGGAGCCGCCACGCCGCAGAGGGCGTGTGGCGCCTGTGCGACGCGCGCGGCCTTGCCCCGGGCGACCCGCACCACGGCCTGGAGACCCACGCCAGCGGTGCCGGCATCCGCCTGCACCTGGTGGCCTGGACGCCCTCGCATGCGGTCATGGTCGATACCGCGTCCGGCTATGCCGAACCCTGCGAGAAGGTTCGCCCCGAACGGCTTGCCGTCATGGGTGCGTCGCTGCTTGACGGCGCCCTGCGCGAGATCCGCGCCCTGGGTGGACTGTCGGGGCGCCAGGCGTGGACGGGGTGCCATGGCCGCGTGCCGGCATGGCGGCGCCTGCTCTGGCGCCTGCGCGCCCTCGGCAGTCACGCCATCATCCAGCTCAAGGGATTCGTGCTGGTGGAGGAATGGATGGTGGGCATCGTCGAGATGGCGTTTGCCGACGCCGTGCGCGCGCAGCGCCTGCCGGTGCGCTGGCTCGGCACTCGCATGCCGTCGTACTGCTGGGCCGATCCTTTCGGCGTGCCCGGCAGTCCGGACGAGATCTATTGCGAGGAAGTCGACTTGCGGCAGAACATTGGCCGCATCGTCAGGCTCAAGCTGGACGCGCACGAGGCGCCGTCCAGCGCGGGGCAGGTCGATCTCGGGCTGCCGGGGCACCTGTCGTTCCCGTATCTGTTTCGCCATGACGGGGCGCTGTACTGCGTGGCGGAGTCTTCGCAGAGCCGGCGCTGCGTGCTGAACCGGCAGGAGGAAGGCGGGCGCTGGCAGCAGGTCGCGGTGCTGCTGGAGGACGTGGCCGCAGTCGACCCGACCATCTTCGCGCATGAAGGCCGTTTCTGGCTGTTGTACACCGACGTCGCGATGGGGCAGTTCGACAACGTATGCCTGTGCTATGCGGATAACCTGCTCGGCCCCTGGCAGCCGCACCCGCAGAACCCGGTCAAGTTCGACCACGGCTCGGCGCGCGCGGCCGGCTCGGTCATGCGGGAAGCAGACGGGCTGCTGCGAGTGGCGCAGGTCTGCAAGACCGGCTACGGGCAGGCCATCGCCGTCAACCGCATCGTGCACTGCACGCCCGAGTTCTATCGGGAGGAGACGGTGGGGGTCATCAGCCCGGCGGGGGATCGTGTCAACCCGCACGGCTTGCACACCTTGTCGGCGTGGGGCGGGCGCGTCGTGGTGGACGGCAAGCGCCATGGTTTCAATGGCGGCGTGCTGTGGCACAGGATCGTGTCGCGCGCCGCCCGCGCCTTGCGCCTGCCGCTGCCTACTCGAACCCCATCTCGCGCAGCATCACGGCGTTGACCTTGCGCACGTCGTACTTGGACTCGGCGATCTGACGCGAGCGCTGGCCCATGCGCACGACTTGCTCCCAGTCCTCGATCAGCTGCATCATGGCCTGCTCCAGCGCGCCCACGGACTTGACCGGCACCAGCAGGCCGTTGTCGCCGTCAACCACCGTCTCGCGGCAGCCTGGCGCATCGGTGGTGATGATGGGACGGCCCATCGCCATGGCTTCCAGCACAGAGCGCGGCGTGCCTTCACCGTAGGAAGGCAGCACGTAGACGTTGCAGCCGGCAATGGCGGGGCGCACGTCGGACAGGCGGCCGAGGAAGTCGACGGTTCCGTCCGCGACCCATGCGTCCAGCTCGTCCTGGGCGATGGCGTCGGGGCTGGCATCGATCCAGCCCACCAGGCTGAAGCGCGCACCGGCGCCCCGCGCCCGGATTCTTCGCGCGGCCTCGGCATACTCGCGCACGCCCTTGTCGCCCAGCAGGCGGGCGATCAGCAGGAAGCGCGGGCCGTCGTCGGGCAGGGGCGCGACCTCGAAGCTCGCCACGTCCACGCCGGAACCATTGACAATGCACGAACGCTTGCCGGCCGGCAGGATTTCCGCGCGGCGGAACAGCGCCTCGTCATCGGGATTCTGGAAAAAGGTCGTATGGGCGCGGCTGAGCGCCAGCGCGTAGAGCCGCTGCACCACCGCGCGCAGCCGGCTTCTGCCGCTGTCCTCGCGAAAGGCATAGCCCAGCCCGGTGATCAGCGCAAAGCGGCGCGGCACGCGCGCCAGCCAGCCCGCCAGCATGCCGTAGATCACCGGCTTGATGGTGTAGCTCATCACGCAGGCGGGCCTGACCCGCCGCATCAGCCGATGCAGGGCGAGCAGCGTGCGCGCGTCGGCCAGCGGGTTCATCCCGGTACGCTGGAGCGGGACGTGATGCACGACCACGCCACGCGATTCCAGCGCGGCGCGCACCTGGTGCCCCGCTGGCAGGTCGGGCGCGGCGATATGCACCTCCAGGCCCTTTTGCTGCAGCGCTGCGATGAGCGGGCCGCGAAACGCGATCAGTGACTCGGCATAGCTGGCGATCATCAGGAAACGCATGCGGGACTCCTTTCCTGTGCGGTCTGGTGCGCGAGCCATGCCTGGAACATCAGCACGCACCAGAGCTGATGCTGCCAGTTGCGCCGCCCGGAAAGATGCTCGGCCCAGCGCTTGCGTATCGGCTCCGTGTTCAGGTAGCCCTCGCGCCGCAGGCGCCGGGGATCGATCAGGTCCTCGGCCCAGTCGCGCAGCGGCCCGCGCAGCCACGCGTCGATCGGAATGCCGAAGCCCATCTTGGGCCGCTCGATCAGCGTGCGCGGCACATAGCGGTCCAGCACCTGGCGCAGCACCCATTTGGTGGTATAGCCCCGTGCTTCCCTGCGCAACTTGTACGCCAGCGGCAGGCGCCACGCGAATTCGACCACGCGGTGGTCGAGGAACGGTATGCGGGTCTCAAGGCTGTGATGCATGGCTGCGCGGTCGACCTTGGCCAGGATGTCGTTGGGCAGGTAGCTCAGCATGTCCAGCGCCATCATCCGCTCCACGTCGGTCAAGGCGCTGAAGGCCTGCGCGCTGCCGTCCAGCACCGTGGCCGCCTCCGCGCCGCCGACGACGAGCATCTCCGGGTGGGGCCAGTGGGACACCATGCCGCGGTACAGCTCGGCCGACGAGCGCGCCGCCATGACGCCGGCGCCCTTGTGGATCTTCTCGCCCACATTGGCCCAGCGCGAGGCGACGGGGAACGCGGCTGCGATCCGGTTGATGCGGTCTGGCGGGCATCGTGTCAGGCTCCATGCCGCAGCTGCCCGTAGCGGGGCGGGAATGCGCGAGAGCCGGGGCCACAACTCGGCCGTGATCTGGTAGCGGTTATAGCCGCCGAACAGTTCGTCGCCCGCGTCGCCGGAAAGCGAAACGGTGACATGCCGCCGCGCCAGCTCGCTGACCAGCAGCGTCGGAATCTGCGAAGAGTCGGCGAATGGTTCGTCGTAGATCCGGGGCAGGCCGGGGATGACCGCCATCGCATGTTCGGGCGTGACGTACAGCTCGGTATGGCTCGTGCCAAGATGCCGCGCCACCGCCTTCGCGTGTGGGGCTTCGCTGTAGTCGGAATTATGAAAGCCAATGGAGAAGGTGCGGATAGGCTGCGACGATTGCGACTGCATCAATGCCACCACCGTCGAGGAATCGATCCCGCCGGACAGGAAGGCACCGAGCGGGACGTCCGCCATCATCTGGCGGCTTACCGCATCACGCAACAGCATCTCCAGCTGGTCCACGGCTTCGTCCGGGCTCCCGGCGAAAGGATGCTGAACGCCGTCAAGCGCGGCCTCGGCACCGGACCAGTAGGGCCGCAGCACGGGCTCAGGCGCCCCCAGCGAGACCGTCAGCAGATGCGCCGGCGGCAGCTTGGCGACATTGTGGTAGATCGAATGGCTGCCGCTCACATTGTTGTGGCGCATATACAGGCACAGCGCGTCGCGGTTGATGCGGCCCTCGAACGCCGGGTGCGGGCGCAGCGCCTTGAGTTCCGACCCGAACAGGAAGGCACGGCCCCTGCCGGTTGCCTGCCAGCCGTAGTAGAGCGGCTTTTCGCCGAGCCGGTCGCGCGCCAGTGTCAGCGTGCAGGTCCGCCGGTCCCACAGCGCAAACGCAAACATGCCCACGGCGCGCCGGACCGTGGCCTCGGCGCCCCAGGCGTCGATGCCGGCAAGCAGCGTTTCGGTGTCGGAGTGGCCGCGCCACCGGGGCGCGACGCCGGCACGCTCCAGCTCGGCGCGGATGTCCAGGTGGTTGTAGATCTCGCCGTTGAAGGCAATGACATGGCGGCCGCTGGCGGCGGTCATGGGCTGGTGTCCGGCCGCGGACAGATCGACGATCGCCAGGCGGCGGTGGGCCAGCCCGAACGGCTGGTCCGGATCGCACCAGGTGTCGCCATGGTCCGGTCCGCGGTGGCGGATCTGGTTGGCCATGTCGGCGAGCAAGTCCGCCCGGTCGGCGAGGGTGGCGGGCAAGCCGCCAAGAAATCCTGCAATTCCGCACATGGCTATGTCCCGGTTGTGCTCAGGCGTTCAGTGCCTGCTGCATCTGCACGTACCAAGGCATCGCCTCGGCCAGCCCGTCGCGGACGCGGTGGGTGGGCAGGTATCCCAGCAGGCGTTGTGCCTTGCCGATGTCGGCCTGGCTGTGGCGCACGTCTCCGGCCCGGAAGCCGCGATAGACCGGCTCGGTGCCGGCGGCGACGCCGTAGGGCCGCAGCCCGTCGCGAAGCAGCTCGAACAATGTGGCCAACGTGGTGCGGTCGCCGACCGCCACGTTGTAGACCTGGCTGTCCCCCTCGCAGTGGTCGCTGGCGGCGGCGAGCAGGTTGGCCTGCACGGCGTTCGCGACGTAGCAGAAATCGCGGCTGGTTTCTCCGTCGCCGTTGATGTAGACGGCCTCGTGCCGTAGCAGGGCTGCGATCCATTTGGGAATCACCGCCGCATAGGCACCATTGGGATCCTGGCGCGGCCCGAACACGTTGAAGTAGCGCAGCCCAGTGGCATGCACGCCGTAGCATCGGTGGAAGACGTCGGCATACAGCTCGTTGGCGTACTTGGTGACCGCGTAGGGGCTCAGCGGCTTGCCGATGCGGTCTTCCACTTTCGGCAGGCCCGGGTGGTCGCCGTAGGTGCTGCTGCTCGCCGCATAGACGAAGGTACTGACCTGCGCGTCGCGGGCGGCGACCAGCAGGTTCAGGAATCCGCTGATATTGACGCTGTGAGTCGCGATTGGGTCTTCCAGGCTGCGCGGCACGGAGCCGAGCGCCGCCTGGTGCAGCACGAAGTCCACCGGGTACAGGCCGTTGGCTGCGCCCTCGCGCCCGGGCGCGCAAAAGCGCATGGCGCTGCGGCAGTGCTCGAGGTTGCGGATATCGCCTTCGATAAAGCGGAAATTGGCCCACTGCCGGGGCGACACCAGCGCCTCGACCTCGATGAGGTTGCGGCGGTGCCCGGTGGAGAAGTTGTCCAGGCCGACCACGCGCTGGTCGAGGCGCAACAGCGTTTCCAGCAGGTTGCTGCCGATGAATCCGGCGACGCCGGTGACAAGCCACGTGCGCGGCGTGGCGGCCAGGCGGGCCTTGAGGTGCGCGTAGGCGTTCTCTTGCATGGGGACGGTGGTTCCGTTGCGCCGCTTCCGGCGGGTTTTCCGTGCGTGACCGCAAGGCGGCTACAGGCGTGCGTCGATTTCGCTCCTCGGCAGGATGCCCTTGACGTCGAACAGCACCGCATGCGCCTTGCCGAGAGCCTTGATCGCCCGCACGCCCATGGTGACGAACTGGTGGTGCGCGACCGCCAGCACGATGGCGTCGTACTGGTCGTTGCGCGGGGCCTCGCGCAGGCAGGACAGGCCGTATTCGTGCTCGGCGTCTTCGATATTGATCCACGGGTCGTAGACATCGACCTGAGCGTTGTAGCTGCGCAGCGTGGTCACGATGTCCACGGCCTTGGTGTTGCGCACGTCCGGGCAGTTCTCCTTGAACGTCAGGCCGAGCACCAGCACGCGGCTGTCGAGCACCGGAATGCCCCGGCGCAGCATCAGCTTCACCACCTCGTCGGCAACGTGGATCGCCATCTTGTCGTTGATGCGCCGGCCTGCCAGGATGACCTGCGGGTGATAGCCGACCTCCTGCGCCTTGTGCGTCAGATAGTAGGGATCGACCCCGATGCAGTGCCCGCCGACCAGGCCCGGGCGGAACGGCAGGAAATTCCACTTGGTGCCGGCGGCCCGCAGCACTTCGAGCGTGTCGATGCCCAGCTTGTGGAACAGCAGGCTGAGTTCGTTCATCAGCGCGATGTTGACATCGCGCTGGGTGTTCTCGATGACCTTGGCCGCCTCCGCCACGCGGATGCTGCTGGCGCGGTGCGTGCCGGCCACGATGATCCTGCCGTAGAGCTTGTCGATGGCCTCGCTCGCCTCGGGCGTGCTGCCGCTGGTGACCTTGCGGATATCCGGCAGCCGGTGCTCCTTGTCGCCGGGGTTGATGCGCTCCGGGCTGTAGCCGCAGAAGAAGTCCACGTTGAACTTCAGGCCGCTGTGCCTCTCCAGCACCGGCACGCAGATTTCCTCGGTGGCGCCCGGGTAGACGGTCGATTCGTAGATCACCACGGCGCCCGGCGCCATCGCCCTGCCCACGGTCTCGCTCGCCAGGATCAGCGGCGTCAGGTCGGGGCGCTTGGCCCGGTCCACCGGTGTGGGCACGGTCACGATAAAGACCTGGCAGTCCCTCAGCGCTTCGGGATCGTTGCTGTAGCGCAGGTGGTGCGCGCTGCGCAGCTCGTCCGGGCTGACCTCCAGCGTGGCGTCGTGGCCGGCGCGCAGTGCTTCGATGCGTGCGGCATTGACGTCGAAGCCCAGCACGGGCTGCTGCTTGCCGAACTCCACCGCGAGCGGCAGGCCGACATAGCCCAGCCCTATGATGGCGACTTGTGCGTGACTGAGTTCCATGACCGTGATCTTCCGAGTAGTCGAGCCTGTCGTCGTCGGCATGGAAAGGCAGACTCGTTGAAATTATCGTGCGCGGGCGGCGTGCCGTGCGCGGCGGTTCGTGTCTTGACGTACACAAGCCCGCAGCCGTGCGGCAGTGGTGGCCCGCGTCATGCCATGCCGATTTCGCTGGTGGTGGTTTCTCCGGATGTGCCGGACAGCAGGCGTTCCCAGTGCGTGCCGATTTCGCCCGGCGTGAACCTTTGTGCGTGACGGCGGCCCGCTTCGGACAGGCGGGCCGCCAGTTCGGGACTGGTGATGACCGCCGCGATCCCACGCGCCAGCGCGGCGGGGTCGTCGACCGGACTGAGCTGGGCGTTTTCTCCGTGAGTGAGCATGGCCTTCACCCCGGTCTCGCAGTTGGTGGCGACCACCGGCAGGCCATATGCCATCGCCTCCAGCAACACCAGCGAAAAGCCTTCAAAGCGGGAACTGAGGCACAAGAGAGAGGCGTCGCGGTACACCGACTCGATATCGCTGCGTGCCGGTTCGATGTGTACGCAGTCCTGCAGGCAGAGCCGGTCGCGCAGCTGTGTCAGGGATTCGAGCAACTCGCCGTTGCCCACGATCCGCAGCCGCCAGTCCGGAAACGTCGTGGCGATGGGCACCCACGCTTGCAGCAGCACGTCGAAGCCTTTGACGTCGGCCAGGCGCCCCACGGCAACAGCGGTGCGGGACGTGCGCGCAGCCGGCTCGGCGGGGATGGGGAAGGTCAGGATATTGGGGATGACGTCGATATTGGTGCAATGCAGGCTGCGTACCCATTTCTCGCGGTCCAGCTCGGTCAGCACCACGATCCGCTCGCAGGTGCGTGCGGCGAGGCGGCGCGCGATGCTGCGCAGCGGCAGGCCCAGGTCCTGGTCGAAGTTGCAATGCTCCCAGGCAATGCGGCGCATGCCCAGCCCCAGGCATGCCGGCAGGGTGAACAGCGTCAGCAAGGGGTCGACTTCCACCAGCACCGCAATCTTGTGCTGCCGGAGGTAGCGCCGCAGGCGCGCGATGGTGGGCAGGAATTGCGAACGGAAGGAAGGGCGCCGATCGAACAGGGCGTCGTGCCGGACCGCCGGATCGAGCCGGAAGCAGCTGCGGGGATCGCACAGGCTGAGGATGTGGATGTCGTGGCCGCGCCGCGCCAGCTCGTTCGCCACCGTGGCGGCCATGCGCTCGGCCCCGCCGAATACGTTCAGCGTGCCGGTCAGGAAGCAGATCGCCGGCGCCGCCGTCGCGTCGGCGTCCTGGTGCCGGCCCGGGCTACTGGTAGCGCGCGGCCGCATCGGTGGCCTCCACGTGTGGCGCCGCGCCGGCGCTGGCGAGCCTTGCATACAGGCGCAGCCACTCGCGGGCAATGACCTCGATGTTGAATGCCGCCGCGATATGCTGGTGCCGCGCCGCTTCGTCGACAGGCTCACCGCGCCCGTGCGCGACCGCGTCGCGAATGGCGCGCGCCAATGCCGCGGTATCGCCACGAGGGACCAGGGTGCCGATGGTGCCGAGCATGGCCGGGACGCCCGAGGCATCCGTGGCGACCACCGGGCATCCGCACGCCAACGCTTCGCCCACGACCAGCGGCATCCCTTCGATCAGGGACGACAGCACGAACAGATCCGCCGCATTCAGCAGCGCCGGCACGTCCGCCCGCTGGCCCAGCAGACGCACGCGCCCGCTCAGCCCGTACTGTGCGATGCGCTGCGCCAGGGCATCGCGCAGCGGCCCGTCGCCAGCGATCATCAGCAACGTGCCGGGCCCGGGGCACGCCTGCGCGAAGGCATCGATGAGGTCGGCCTGGGCCTTGTCCGGCACCAGCCGGCCAACGTTGAGGACGAACCGGTCGCCCGGGCCCAGGCCGAGCCCGGCACGGGTGGCGGCGCGCTGTTCAGCGCTGGGCCGGTAGCGGGTGGTATCGAAGCCGTTGGGCATGTAGATGATGCGCGTCTCAGGGGCCGCCCGCACCTCGATCATGCGCTGCCGGCCTTCGTTGCTGACCTGGGTGGTGAGATCGGCCCAGCGGTCGGTGAGGCGGTACGCCAGCATGCGCCAGGTGCTGCCCTCCATGTAGTTGTGCGCCGTGCAGATCGTGGCGGGGACCGGGCACACGCGTGTCAGCAGGCGCGCGACCAGGTTGGCGTGAACCAAGTGGGCATGGATGACGTCGGGGCGCCAGCGCAGCACGAACCGCCGGACCTGCATGAGGGTGGCCAGCAATGCCAGCGGGGTCTTGCGTATCGCCAGCATCAGGGTCTCGACGCCTTCCGGAAGCTTCACCTCGCAGCCCGGCATCAGGCTGATCACTGAGACCGCGTGTCCCAGCGACAGGTACTGGCGCGCGAGCGCGGCCACCTGCTGTTCCGCGCCCCCCATCTGCAGGCAGGTGATGAGCAGGGTGATCCGCATTGGCCCGGCTGGCTTTCCGGATTGGCTCTGGTCCATCCTGTCTCCTCGGCATGGTTGATGCGGTCCCAGGCACGCTACCGCTGCCGGAGCGCGGCATCTGTTCGGCGTCGAACGCAGGCGCTTGCCCCCTGCGCCATGACGGCCGGCGAGGTTCTGTGGTGTACGACACGTTCCCGCGCGCTCGGGTGGTTCACAGGGACGGGCGAATCGGATTTCATATCTCCTGTACATGGCACAGGCGGCGGGAATCGATCATGAAGCGCGTTCTGGATGTTGTCCTCACGTCGGTGGCGCTGGTGGTGCTGGCGCTGCCCTTGCTGGTCGTGATGGGGCTGGTTCGCTGGAAGCTTGGCGGTCCGGTCTTCTTCCGGCAGACGCGGGCAGGCCTCGACGGCAAGCCCTTCGAAGTCATCAAGTTCCGCACCATGACGGATGAGCGCGGTCCCGATGGCGAACTGCTGCCCGACGCGCAACGGATCACGCCGTTCGGCTGGATGATCCGGCGCACCAGCATCGACGAACTGCCGGAGCTCTGGTGCGTCCTGAAGGGCGAGATGAGCCTGGTCGGGCCGCGCCCGCTGCCCACGTTCTACCTGCCCCTCTACTCGCCAGAACAGGCGCGGCGGCTGCTGGTCCTGCCGGGCATCACGGGCTGGGCGCAGGTCAACGGGCGCAATTCGCTGAGCTGGGAGGAGAAGTTCCGGCTGGACGTCTGGTACGTGGATCACCAGTCGTTCTGGCTCGATCTCAGGATCCTGTGGCGAACCATCGGCACGGTGCTGGCCAAGGAAGACATCAGTGCCGCCGGCGAAGTCTCGGCGACCCGCTTCTGCGGGAGCAAGGAGGCGCCATAGACGCCATGGGCGCCGTGGCTCGCACCGCAACCCTTGGGGAATTGCCAATGCTCGATACCGGATTCTCGCCCTGGCCCAGCTTCAGCCGCGAAGAGGCGCAGGCAGTGCAGCGCGTGCTGCTCTCGAACCGTGTCAACTACTGGACCGGCACCGAGTGCCGCGACTTCGAAAAGGAGTTCGCGGCATGGTGCGGCGCCGAGTACGCCGTCACCCTGGCGAACGGAACGCTGGCGCTCGATGTGGCGCTGCATGCGCTGGACATCGGGCCGGGCGACGAGGTGGTCGTCGCGCCCCGCACCTTCCTGGCCAGCGTTTCATGCGTCGTCAATGCGGGGGCGAAGCCGGTGTTCGCGGACGTCGATCCGGACAGCGGCAACCTCAGCGCCCACACCATCGCGGCCGCGCTGACGCCGCGCACGCGCGCCGTCATCTGCGTGCACCTGGCCGGTATGCCGTGCGACATGGACCCCATCATGGCGCTGGCGCGCGAGCACGGCTTCAAGGTGATCGAGGACTGCGCGCAGGCGCACGGCGCCGTCTACAAGGGACGCATGGTCGGCACCATCGGCCATATCGGGGCCTGGTCCTTCTGCCAGGACAAGATCATGACCACAGGGGGCGAGGGAGGCATGGTCACCACCGACGATCGCGAGCTGTGGTCGCACATGTGGTCATACAAGGATCACGGCAAGAGCTGGGAGGCCATGCATGGCCGCGCGCATCCACCAGGCTTCCGCTGGGTCCACGACGCCTTCGGCACCAACTGGCGCATGACCGAGATGCAGGCCGCGATCGGCCGCATCCAGTTGCGGCGCATGGCTGACTGGCACGAACGGCGCACCGCCAACGCCATGGCGCTGGCAGATGCGCTTGGTGCTTGCGATGCTCTGCACGTGCCGCTGCCGCCAGCCGGGATCGAGCATGCCTGGTACAAGTTCTATGCGTTCGTGCAGCCCAGGGGCCTCGCCGAGGGCTGGAGCCGCGACAGCATCATGGCTGCCATCAATGCCGCCGGCGTGCCCTGTTATGCGGGCATCTGTGCCGAGGTCTACCTCGAGAAGGCCTTCGACGGCACCGGATTGCGCCCGCCTGCACGGCTGCCGGCAGCGCGCGCGCTGGGCGAGACCAGCCTGATGTTCCTTGTGCATCCCACGCTCACGGATGATGAAGTGCGCATGACCGGGCAGGTGGTGCGCAGCGTGATGCAACAGGCAACGCGCGTGGCGGCTTGATGGCGACTTTCCTGTGGAACCACTACCTCTATTTCGGCGAAAGCCGCGTGGCATTGCCGCTGGTGGCCTGGGTCGCGGTCTGCTTCGTCGTGGCCGGGCAAGGCTGGCGCGCGCTGCGCTGGGCGGTATCGTTCGGCGTCGGCGGCGCATTGCTGATGGCGGCCAAGTCCGCGTTCAGCTACGCCGGCTGGTCCCTTCCGACCATCGGCGTCTACAGCGTCAGCGGGCACGCCATGCTGACCGCAGCGGTGTACCCGGTGCTGCTGATGCTGCTGGGTTCCGTGCTGGGCAGGCAGATGGCATGGCTCGGACTGGCGACTGGGGTGGGGCTGGCCTTGTTCATGCCCGTGGTGCTGGTGACGGATTTTCACCATACGATCGGTGAGTCGCTCATCGGGCTGGGGGTCGGGTTTGCCGTTGCCGGGGTGACCCTGTGGCGCTGGCGGCCGGTTGGCTTTCTGCACGTCGGCGCGGCCGTGGCATTGCTGGTGCCGGTGGCGCTGCTGTTCGACCCGCGCGACGCCGTCGAAGACTTGCAGGGCGCGTTGCGCAGCCGCGTCATGCTCTGGACGGGAGCGACCGGCGAATACTGGCGCAGCATCGACCCGGATCCGGCAACGGGAAGGCGGGTCATCTCCGTCGGGTTTTGGAGTGAGAGAGACACGTCAGGGCAGGTCCCCCATCGGCGCCGGCATCACAGCGCATGGCCGTCGTATGAAGTTCTCATTGAGCGCGCTGGACGGCACCCATGAAATCTGCCACGGAATTCGGCTCATTCTTCCCGCTCGACCCCGCCGTCCCCCTGGGCGGTGAGGCCTGGCTGCGCCCGGGCGACCTGCTGACCGGCACCGGCCGCGATGCGCTGCGCGCGATGGTGGCGCACGGGCGCTCGCACGGATGGCGGCGGCTCTATGCGCCCAGCTACTACTGCCATGCGGTGCTGGACGACATCGCCCGCGACATCGACGTGCGCATGTATCCGCATGCTCCGTTCGGCGGCCCGGCGCAGCTTGCGCTGGGCGACGACGAGGCCGCGATCGTTCCGGAATACTTTGGCCTGCAGGCCGAGGTGGAGGTGCAGGGCGGCAGCGTCCTGCTCGACCGCTCCCACGACCTGCTCGCCACCTGGTCCTACGCGCGGGCGCCGGACTATGTGTTTGCGTCGCTGCGCAAGACCCTGCCGGTGCCCGACGGGGGACTGGTGCGGCCGCCGCCCGGGCAGCCGTTTGCACGTTCGCTTGCGCCCACGCCGGCACATGTGCGCGCCGCCGCCAGCATGGCCGCAGCCATGGCGATGAAGGCGGCGTACCTGGCCGGCGCGCAGGTCGCCAAGGCGGCCTACCTGGCGCTGGCCGCCGAGGCCGAGGGCAATCTGCGCAGCGATGCCGAAATCTCCGGGCCATCGGCGCTGACGCGCGTGCTGGCGCCGGCCGTCGATCTTGGCTGGATGCGGCAGCGGCGGCAGGAGAACCTGGCGCTGCTGGCCCGCTGTTTCGCCGGCCCGCACGCCGCCCTGCCCGCCGGCATGCAATGGCGGGAAACGCCGGCCTTTGGCATCCTGCTGTGCGCCGATGCGCCGCAGCGCGAGCGCGTCCGGCAACGGCTGATCGGCGCGGATGTCTATCCGGCGGTGCTCTGGCCCATGACCTGGCCCGGCGTCCCCGAGGACAACCACCGCCTGTGCGGGCGCATACTGGTCCTTCATGCCGACTACCGCTACGGCCTGCACGACATCGGGCGCCTCGGCGAGATCATCTTGCAGATCGCCGCCAGCATTGCCGCAAATCCCGATACTTCCGACGAGGACCGACGATGATGAAGATCAATCTGCTGGAGACCTCCAGCGCCGAGTGGCTCGACGTGCTGCAGCGTTGCCGGCACGACAGCCACCATATGCCGGGATGGCTGCGGGCGGCGCAACATGAAGGCAGTGGCAAGGCGTTTGCCATCCACGTCATGGATGACGGCCATGAACTGTTCGTGCCGCTGCTGAACCGCGACATCAACGGCAAGGACTGGGATGCAAGTTCGCCCTACGGGTTTGCCGGCCCGCTCGTCAGCGACGACGCGCCGGACGCGTTCATTGACACCGCCTTGTCCGAGGCCCTGGAACTGCTGCGCGGGCGCGGCTGTGTTTCATGCTTCATCCGGCTGAATCCGATTGTCAACGCGCCATGGCGCAGCGCCGTCGGCACGCTGGTCGATCATGGCATGACGATCTCGATCGACCTCTCGAAGAGCGAGGCCGAGCATTGGCACGACACCTCGCACGGGCACAGACTGGAGATCTCCAAGGCCATGCGCGCGGGGGTCACGGTGCGGCTGGACGAGACCCTGGAAACGCTGCCGCATTTCATCCGTCTCTACAACGCATCGATGGACCGGCTGCGTGCTTCCGACTACTACTTCTTCGACGACGCTTACCACTACACGCTGGCCCGGGAGCTCGGCGACCGGCTGCGGCTGTTCGTGGCGGAGGAGGATGGCGTCATCATCGGCGGCGCGACCGTCACGGTGTCTGACGGCACCGGCATTCTTCAAGGCCACTTGATGGGCATCGACGCACGCTACCGGCACCGTCAGCCCAGCAAGATCATGCTGCACGCCATCCGGCAGTGGGGACGGGAGCAAGGCCACCGCTATTACCACCTCGGCGGAGGCCTCGGCGGCTCGGCCGAGGATTCGCTGTTCCGCTTCAAGCGCGGGTTTTCGCCGGACACCCATGTATTCCGCACGCAGCGGGTGGTAGTGGATCCCGGCAAGTACCTGGCGCTGTGCGACGGCACGCCCTCGGTGCTTGAGGATCTGAGCGGATACTTCCCTGCCTATCGACGGTAGGCCCGGCAGGGCCCGGGCACGGATGACGAACGACAGCCGCCCTTTGAGGCGGCTGTCGTGTCTGGCAAGCAGCGCTCGGGGGATGGCGAATCAGAGCTTGCCCGGGCTCGAGAGCGACACCGGCTTCGCTTCGCTGGCCAGCTCGGGCTGGCCCAGCGCGTGGGACGCGACCCGGCGCAGCACGACCTGGCGCGGCACCCTGGCGTCGTCCGGCGTGTCCTGGATGGCCTGGCCGCTTTCGGCGGGCACGGCAGCAGGCACCGGCTTGCGGCTGGCGTCGTCGAGCGAGGTATACGGGGCGTATTCCGGCACGATCGCCTGCACCATCGTCTGGATCTTCAGTTCGTCGCGGGCGTCGCAGGCCGCGTAGAGCCGGGTCAGCATCTCCCGCAGCTCCGCCTCCTCCAGGCTTGGCTCCTGGGAGCACATGATGCGTTCGTGGTCGCTGGGCGTGACATTGCCGCCGATCAGCAGCTCCTCGTAGAGCTTCTCGCCCGGGCGCAGGCCGACGAACTTGACCTCGATGTCCCCGTTCGGGTTCTTGGGGGTGCGCTCCACCAGCCCGGCCATCTCGATCATGGTCCGGGCCAGATCCACGATCCGCACCGGCTGCCCCATGTCCAGCACGAACACCTCGCCGCCGCGGGCCATCGCGCCCGCCTGGATCACCAGCTGCGAGGCTTCGGGGATCAGCATGAAGAAGCGGATGACATCGGGGTGGGTGATCGTGATCGGCCCGCCCGCTTCAATCTGGCTGCGAAACAGGGGAACCACGGAGCCGGAAGACCCCAGCACATTGCCGAAGCGGACCATCGCGAAGACCGTGCGGGTGCCGGGCCGTGCCGCCGCGGCCTGGAAGATCAGCTCCGCGATGCGCTTGCTCGCGCCCATCACGTTGGTGGGGCGGACGGCCTTGTCGGTCGAGATCAGCACACAGGTCTGCACGCCAAAGCGGTCAGCCATGTTGGCGATGGTGAGCGAGCCCAGTACGTTGTTGCGAATGCCCTCGGGCATGTTGCTCTCGACCAGGGGCACGTGCTTGTAGGCCGCGGCGTGATAGATGGTATCGACCTGCTGGCCCTGCATGGCGGCGGCCACGGCATTGGCGTCGCACACCGAGCCGATGCGCGCCAGCAATGGCACCCCGGGGAAGTTCCGGCGCAGGTCCTGCTCCACCATGTACAGCGCCCATTCGGAATGGTCGAACAGGATCAGCTTGCGCGGCTGCTGCGTGGCAACCTGGCGGCACAACTCGCTGCCGATGGAGCCGCCCGCGCCGGTCACCATGACGACCTTGCGGTGCGTGCACTTGGCGAACAGCGCCTCGCGCGGCGGCACGGCTGGCCGGCCAAGCAGGTCCTCGACCTTGACCTCGCGGATCGACTGCATGGTGATCTTGCGGTCCACCAGCTCGAGCAGCGTGGGCAGGGTGCGCACGCTCACGGCGTATCGATGCAGCTTGTCCAGGATGCGCTTGCGCCGGTCCGGCGACAGCGAAGGCACCGCCAGCACCACTTCGTCGATGCCCAGCCGCTGCAGCTGCTCCCGCATGCGCGAGGTATGGAACACCGGCAGGTCGGTGAAGGTGTGGTTGTCCAGCGAAAGGTCGTCGTCGAAGAAGCACACGGCCTCATGGTCGACGCTGGCGCGCATGGCGTTGGCGAGCTGGAAGCCGGCCTCGCCGGCGCCAAAGATGCCCACGCGCCGGGTCGGGCGCCCGCGGGCGCTGCGCCACAGCTCAGTGCGCCGCAGCATGGCGCGGATCAGGAAGCGCGAGATCACGACGTAGGCGAAGGCGATGAACCAGTAGATCAGCAGGCCGGCGCGCGGCAGCCGGCTGTCATTCATGAGAAAGGACACGGCGTAGGTCAGCCCGACCATGGCTGCCATGCTGATGCCGGCGGCCCACAGCACCTTGAGGTCGATGTAGCGCAGCACGGTCCGGTACAGGCCGCTGAACGAAAACACCGGGATCGTGCACGCCGCGATGAACAGCGGCGGCAGCAGGCCGTACTGGACGATCAGCTCCTGATTGCCGGAGCGCAGCAGCAGGGCCAGCGCGAAGCACAGGGGCAGGGCCAGCAGGTCGACCGTCATCATCAGCACGATCTTCTGGC
This sequence comes from Cupriavidus sp. FW305-F7, assembly GCF_058782875.1. Lineage (NCBI taxonomy): Bacteria > Pseudomonadati > Pseudomonadota > Betaproteobacteria > Burkholderiales > Burkholderiaceae > Cupriavidus > Cupriavidus sp. FW305-F7. Next base: position 46,739 of record NZ_JBYSYC010000016.1, read on the forward strand.
GGCGCGAAAGGGATAGCAGGCGCAGGGAGCGCGGGGCTGTCATGCCCGGAACTCCTGCAACACCACCGCTGCCATTGTCACTGCTACCCGCATGGCCCACAGGCTCTGGCTGGCGGGAACCGCTCGATGCATCCATATCGGTGTGTCCATTGCACGGCTCTTCTGCCCGGAAGGCGCCGGCGTCAGCCTGCGACTGGCTGTGATGCCATGGGTCGCCGTGGGTTCACGCATCACCGTGTGCCGGCGTGAATCCGCTTTCCTGCAAAGCTATCGTTTCTGCGTGGTGTGGCGCAATCGGGCTACGTGCGCTGCCGAACGTGGAATGGCGATGGGCCAGGGCACGCAGAAACGGGTACGCATGCCATTGCCGCCAGCTGGTGTCGTCATCGATCGCGCCATGGCAGGCTGGCGCAGAGGGAGCACGGGGAAAGGGCGTTATTGCCGCGGCGCAGGCGCTGCAATGCGGGTACGTGCGTTGCAGCACAGGCGCTGGCGAGGGAGCGCAGAAATGGGTACGCTCCCCGGGCCTGCGTGGCGGTCAGTCGCGCGGCAGTGGCGCGCTGAGGCCGGTCCCTGACCCCTGGCGCCCGGCTGGTCGCGGGCCGCGTAGCAGCTGCCACAGGCAAGTCGCCGTGTCATAGAAGGTGCCGGCGCCGCGCAGGCCGGCTGCGCGCAGGTGGTGCGCAAGGTCGTGCGGCAGGGCCAACAGCAGGAACAATGCCGTCTTCAGCGGGTGCTCCGGGCCATGGTCATAGCGCCGGCAGGCCACATACAGCCGTGAGGCGTCGCTGGCGGGGCACGGCCGGTCGGCCGACACCGATGGCAGGCGCTGGTTGACTGCGCTCGGGACCATCTCAATGCGGTAGCCGAATTCCTGCACCGCGCGTGCGGCCAGTTCCAGGTCGTCGTAGCCGACGGCAAGGTGCTCGTCGAACGACAGGTTCTCGAACAGCTCGCGCGGGAACACCGCGCTGTGCAACAGCACCGAGCACAGGCGCTCGCCGCGGCGGTAGTCCAGTGTCGGGTAGCCCAGGAACGCCGGCTTGCGCGGAGCGCCGCGCCGCCCCTGGCAGACCTCGGTCCCGGTCAGGATGAGCGGCGTCGCGCAGCCGGCGGTGGCCCGCCGGAGATGGTCGTCGGCTACGGACTCGGTCATCTGCTGCAGGAAGGTTGCGCCCAGCAGGGTCTGGTCATCCAGGAACAGTACGTGCGAGCCGGTGGCCGCGCGCAGGGCGCGGTTGCGGTTGGCGGCCCTGGAGCGGCGCGGGCCTTCCAGGTAGGTGATGTCCGGATAGTCCCGGCGCATCATCTCGCGCGTGTCGTAGCCGCTGCTGTCGTCGGTGACGATGAGCTGGTGCGGCGGCATGGTGGAATCAGCGACCGATTGCAGCGTGTGCCGCAGCTGCTCGGGATGGTCGCACGTGGAGATGCACACCGAAACGGTGGGCAGGAAAGAGCTTGCCGGCATGGTGACCCCTCCAATGTTCGGCAGATGGCAGACGCCTGCGCCGGCCCGTCTGGTGCGGGCGCGGCGCAGGGTCCTGAATTACAGCACCGGGCTGGCGGCCTGGAACGCGGCGTCGCTGGTGCGGGATGCAACCACCGGGCGCGCGTTGCTGCCGCGCGTGAGGCGTTCATCGCCGCTGACCCACTCGAGCGTCGCGCCACGCTGCAGGGCGGCATAGACGGCCTCGCCCTTGTTGCGTACCTTCAGGCGCTGGTACAGCGTGCAGGCGTGGCTCTTGACCGTGGCCACCGAGATATTGAGCATGCGGCTGACGGTCTTGATCGGGTAGCCGCGTGCCAGCAGCACCAGCACCTCGTACTGGCGCGGCGTGATCTTCAGCATTTCGGCTTCGTCGTAGCTGGGCTCTTCCTCGACCAGCGGCGCTGGGCTGGTGGAAGCCGGGGCCGACAGCGGCTGCCCCGGCCGCAGGCAGGTGAGGTCGCGCACCGCCACGGTGGTGCGCGCGGCTCCGGGCGTGCCGGCGCATGCCACCAGCGACAGTTGCTCGCCTGTGAGCGCGTGCGCAGGGTTCAGCGGCAGCGGCGCGGCCGAGGCCAGCGACTGCACCGCCGGCATGGCCGAGCGCGACGCCGACGGCATGGAGCCGGTCTCGGCCGAGAACAGCAGCCCCTGCACGCCTGACACCGCCAGCCGGATGGCCGCCTCGATCACCGCAAGCGAAGCGGATTTCGGCAGGCAGCCGCATACGCCGCGTGCGCTGTCCGCGTTGGGCACATGCAATGGCAAGATGTCCGCCAGGATCAGGATGCGGTGCGGCGACAGGGCTTCGCGGGCCTGTTCGAGTTGCGGCCAGCCAGACCCCACATCGGCGGGCATGCCGAATACCAGCAGGTCGGCATTGTGGTGCCGGGAATCCAGCCTGGCGATGTCCGCAGGCGCAATGGCGGCAACCTGGGCGGACTCCTGGATGTTCTCGAGCATCTGCAGCAGCCCGAGCCGGAGCAGTGGATGCTCCTCGATCAGCAACGCATTCATTGTCTTCACTCCCCGTTACTCGGGAGCGGACTGCGGGGCGCTTTGCGTATGGAGGGGCATTGCAGGACAGCAGTCACCCGCGGCGACTGGCTGCTTGTCTGACCCCCATGCTTCCATGCTCCCGCAGTCCCGTTCTTCTGGATGGAACTTGTCGGCGGCTGGAAGGTTGACCCGAACCCGGACCCGAAAGATTCTCGCTCCTAAATCGGCTTAAATTCATCTTATGGGCTGGTTGAATGGAATGCAAGCAGGCCGGTCTGGGACGAGTAGGGGTGGGAATGAAAGGACATACATAATCCTTTCAAAAATCACCCAAATGCGCCGGTCCAGGTTCCGCAAACGCCGCGCTGGCGCGGGGTCCAGGAGGTTTCATGGATGTGACATCCGGATTTAATTTGGTTGCAGCACTGAAACAGATAGCATTATTGACACCCCTCGTAAGTAGTGTTCTTAACCCCATCGTGGGGTATCGGTAATATATCTGCGGCGGATTGCTCCAATCATGAAACGCCGCTTTCATATGTGTTTTCGAAATAGGCCTGCCTGATTTTCAGGCAGGTCGGGCGCATGGCCTAATGCTTCTGGATGAGAGACGTCTCCCACCTCGGGATGAGCCCTGCGGCGTCGGCTGCACCGGCCTGCACCGGGCTTGCCACCGCCTGCCGGGAGGGCAGGGCGGCGGGCCCGGGGCCGGCCGGCAGGTCCGCCCGCGGAGGCGTCAGCGGGCCCAGTGGCCGGGGCGCATGACCCAGCCGTGCGGGCCGCGCACCCAGCGCTCGGGCACATAGCGGTAGCCTGGACGCTGCGCCTGCCAGTAGCCGCCACGCCAGTCGTAGCGCCCGCCGGTGGCGGCCCAGTGGCCCGGCACCCAGACCTGGCCGCGGCGCGCGGCGGGGTGCGGTTCATAGCGCGGCGGCGGGGGCGGATGGCCATAGCCGTGGGCGACCACCACCGGCTGGGCCTCGGCGGGGGCGGTCAGTCCGAAGACGCCGCCCGTGGCGAGGACGGCTGCGGCAAGCAGGAGCTGGCGTTTCATGTGGATTCTCCTTGGGGCGGTTGGAAGTGGCTGGATCGATCAATAGCGGTCGTAGTGGTGGTAGCGCGGCGGCGGCCCGCCGCGCGGTGGCACTACGATGCAGGCGGACAGCAGTGCGGCCGTGGTGGACAGCAGCACCACCAGCGAGAGGGCGCGTTTCATATGGACTCCTGGCGGGTTCGCGTTGGACACGGCTTCAATGTAGCGAGCCGGCCCCGCACTGCGCGCTTGCACTTGTAAGGCTGTCTCACATGGGCTTGTCCCGCTGGCGCAGGCCTGCGCCGAGCGCGCGGCATCCCGGAAGCCCTTGCGTATCAAGGCATTGCGCGCATGGCGGCAGGCCCATGGCGTGGTGTTCGCGTGCCGGGTCGGAGGTAATGTGACGTTACACCGGAAATAATTCTCGCAAGGCAATGGGCCCCGGCGCGGGCGTTGCACGCTTTGTGGGCGGTCTGGCTGGGCACGCAGAAACGGGTACGCCGCGATGGTGCGCGATGCCTCGGCATGGCCCGGTGAAGGGCGTACTGGTAGCGTCACGGCGCCATCGTGGTGCCGTCACGGGACTTCAGGCGCGCATTTCAGTGGGGCGGAAATGGCATGAAGCTTGCGCCATGGGCTATACCAGTCGGAAGTGGCCTCGTGTGCTTGAAGGAGGCGTCATGCCGGTCATGCTCATCGTGCTTGCCCTGCAATGGCTGCAGGGGTTGTCGCCGCCCGCCGCGGCGTTGTTCGCGCTGCCTCAGGAGATGGCGCCCGTGGACGCCGCGGCCATCATCGAACCCGCGCTGACACGCTGACATGGGCTGACGCCGGGGTGGTATGACCACCCTGCCGCCGTGGCAGTCCGAGTGGTTCCATCCAACCTACCACTGTCATGGAGTCAGCATGAACCGCAGCGACGTCACCGACCTCATCATCGAAGCCAAGGTCACCCGCGGCATTACCTGGGCGCAGGTGGCCGAGCGCGTCGGCCGCAGCAAGGAATGGACAACCGCGGCGTGCCTGGGCCAGATGGCATTCGACGCCGCCGGCGCGCGCGCGGTGATGGAGGCGTTCGGGCTGCCGCCCGAGGCCGAGCCCTGGCTGCGCGAGGTGCCGTACAAGGGCTCGCTGCCGACGCAGGTGCCGGCCGATCCGCTGATCTACCGCTTCTACGAACTCATCAGCGTGTACGGCACCACGTTCAAGGCGCTGATCCATGAAGAGTTTGGCGACGGCATAATGAGCGCGATCGACTTCCGCATGGACCTGCAGCGCGAGCCCGATCCCAACGGGGACCGGGTGCGCATCGAGATGTCGGGCAAGTTCCTGCCCTACAAGACTTACTGAGGGGCGACTGCGCGCACGGGCGGCAGCGCAAAGGACACGTCATAGCGCGCCGGGTCCAGGCGCATGGTCAGCACGCCCACCAGCGCGGCGCAGGCCAGGTGGTACCACCAGCCGGCGGCGAAGTCGCCGGTGCGTTCGTGCAGCATGGCGGTGATCCAGGGCGCCAGCGACGCCAGCAGGAAGCCGCCGCCCTGCATCAGGGCGCTCAGCGCGCCGGCGCTGTCGGGGTCCGGCAGGTGGTCCAGCGCCACCACCAGGTACAAGGCAAAGCAGCCGCCCAGGCCGGCGCCGCCGATCACGGCCCACGCGTGCGGCGCGGCGTCGGGCCACAGCGCCAGTCCGCCGAAGCCCGCCACCTGCATGGCCAGCGCCAGCGCCATCCAGGCGCGGCGGTCCAGGCTGCGTGCGGCCAGCACCGGCAGCAGCAGTGCCGCGGCGGCCTGCGCCACCGCCATCAGCGCCACCAGCGACCCGCTCGCCGAAGCGCTCCAGCCGTGGTCCTGGTAGAACGGCGCAAGCCACGCCACCAGCGACGCATAGCCGCCGTTCATGACGCCAAAGCAAGCCATCAGCAGCCAGGTGCGCGGACGCCGCAACAGCGCGCGAGTTGCCCCCGCCGGGCGGCTTGCCGGTACCCCGGGGCCGCGCGCCGCGGCGCGCGGCAGCGCCACCCAGGCCAGCGCCAAGGCTGCCAGCGCGGGCATGGCCCACAGCGCCAGCGCATCGCGCCAGCTGCCGGCCAGCGCCGTCACGTAGGGCGACAGCTGCGCGCCGAGCGCGCCGCCGCCCATCAGTGCGGCGGAGTACAGCCCCATCACCGGCGCCACGCGCCCCGGGAATTCCTGCTTGACCAGGCCCGGGCAGGCGGCCTGCACCACGGCCACGCCCAGCCCGCACAGCGCGGCCGAGGCGATCAGCCAGGTGCCGTCCGCCACGCCCAGCCGCAGCGCACAGCCGGCACCCAGCAAGGCCAGCGCGCCCAGCACCGCAGCGCGCGCACCCAGCCGTTCGCGGATGGCCGGCCCGAAGAAGGCGCCCACACCCATCAGCAGCATCGGCAGCAAGGTCAGCCAGGCCATGCCCTGGTAGCTGAGGCCGGTGCCGGTGCGGATGGCCGGGGCCAGCGGCCCCACCGCGGTCAGGAACGGCCGCAGGTTCAGGCCGATGCCGGCGACCGCGGCCAGCACCAGCCAGCGCGGGGTGGTGCGGATGTTGCGGACCGCGCTGCCGTTGGCGCCGCGCGCGCCCTCAGCCACGGGGCGCGCGCGGGCCGTAGAGCTGCGCCGCAGAGAGATCGACCGGCACCCGCGTGAGCGGCAGTGGCGGCGAGTTCAGCGACAGGCGCAGCGCCTGGTAGGCGGCGTCGCTCGACATGCCGTAGGGCGCCGCATCTTGGTTGTCGAAGGCGTAGTAGACCGCCTGCACGCCGGCCATGGTCATCGCCGCCAGACACATCGGGCAGGGGTGGCCGCTGGCGTAGATCACGCTGCCGCGCAGGTCGGGACGGCCCAGCTTGCGTGCGGCGGCGCGCACCGCCTCCATCTCGGCATGGGTGGTGGGGTCGTGGCTGTGGACGATGTCGTTGACGCCGGTGGCGACGGCCTCGCCGTCGAGCACCAGCACCGCGCCGAAGGGGCGCGCGCCACGGTCACGGTTGGCCGCTGCAAGGCGAATCGCCTCGCGCATGAATTCCTGGTGAGTGGTCATGGTTGGCAAAGAAGTGAGTGCATGCTCTCGAACAGGGCGGCATGGGTCTTTGAGGGGCGTTCCCGGCGGCTGCAGGGCGCGGGCCGGGGCAGCGTGCCAACTGTACGCGGGGGCTTGGTAATTGGGAAATTAAATGATGAAATCGCCGGCAGTGGAAAAATCAATGGATAAACCGGCCATGCACGACCCTCGCCTCGATCCCGTGCTGCTGCAGAGCTTTGTCGCGGTGGCGGAAAGCGGCAGTTTTACCCGCGCCGCGCAGCGCGTGCACCTGACCCAGTCTACGGTCAGCCAGCAGGTGCGCCGGCTGGAAGACCAGCTCGGCTGCGTGCTGCTGGACCGCGGCGGCCGCTATGTCACCACCACGCCCGAGGGCGAGCGCCTGCTGGGCTACGCGCGCCGCCTCCAGCAGCTGATGGCCGAGGCGGTGGGGCAGCTGCGCCAGAGCGCTGGCCAGGGCGAGATCCGCATCGGCGTGCCCGAGGACTTTGCTGCGCGGCCGCTGACGCCGGTGCTGGCCGGGTTTGCCGATGACTGGCCGGGCATGCGGCTGGAGGTGACCAGCGGCATGAGCCATGAGCTGTGGCAGCGCTTCCAGGACCGGGAACTGGACCTGGTGCTGGTCAAGCAGCGGGTCGGGCAGGCGCCGGGGCTGGCCAGCTGGCCCGAGCCCCTGTGCTGGATCGACAGCCGCGGCCGCCCGGCGGTGGCGCGCGACCCGGTACCGCTGGTGGCATTTCCGGTGGGCGGGCTGTACCGCGGCGAGATGACGCACGCGCTCGACGCCGGCGGACGGCGCTGGCGCGTGGCCTTTGTCAGTGCCAGCCTGGCCAGCATCCTGGCCGCGGTGGCCGACGGCCTGGGCGTGACGCTGCTGCCGCGGCGCCTGGCCACGGCCCAGCACCAGGTGCTGGAGGACCACGGCTGGCCCGCCGCGGTGCCCGACGTCGAGCTCAGCCTGCACGCGCAGCCGGATCTGCCGGCCGCGGCGCGCGACATGGCCGCACGGCTGGCCGCGCTATGCGAGACCGTGATGGGACCGGGCGAGCCGCCGGATCAGCCGAAGAACTCGTTGTAGTAGCGGGTGCAGGTGCCGGCCGGGCGGAAGGTGTAGGGCAGCTCGGCCATCGCCGCGGCTTCCAGCGAGCCGAACGGGATGTCGGGCGCGGCCAGGGGGCCGGCTTCGGGGGCGGATTGGTGGTCGGGGCGCGCAAGCTGGGCGCGGGGGTTGGATGGCGAAGTCATGTCAGGCTCATTCTCAAGGGCCGGGCACTGCACCCGGAAATTGCGGATCGGCGTTGTCAACGCGTGCAGCCATCCTAATGCTGCAGCGCGGCGCAGTCAGCCACCCCAGCCTGAACACACTGTTGCGCAATCGGGCCCAATCGGGGCGACTTGCCCGGCGTTGCCCGCGCCTGGGTGCCGCCGGCGACTTGTGCCAACGCCGTGCGCGGCAGGGTCTATATTTGGCTGAGGGTTGCCTGCGCCGCTTGCGTTGCGGCCAGCGCGGCCCGAGTGCCGCTGACCTTTCGGAGCGTGCCATGTCGATGCCACCATGCTTTGCCGATCGCCGCGAGGCTGGCCTGTACCTGGGCCGCCGCCTGGCTGAGCTGGGTTTCGGCGCCGCACAACTGGGCCAGCCCGCGCTGGTGCTGGCGCTGCCGCGCGGCGGGGTGCCGGTCGCGTTCGAGGTGGTGCGCGCGCTCGACGCGCAGCTGGATGTGCTGCTGGTGCGCAAGATCGGCGCTGCCGGCTATCCCGAGCTGGCGCTGGGCGCGGTGGTGGAGGGCGATGCCGGCGGCGGCGGCCCGCACACGGTGGTCAATGACGATCCCTGGGCGCGGCGCGCCGTGGAAAGCGGCAGCTTCGATGCCGAGCGCGGCCGCCAGCTCGACGAGATCGCGCGGCGCCAGCAGCGCTATCGCGGCGGTGCGCCGGTGCCGGCGCGCGCCGGGCGCACGGTGATCGTGGTCGATGACGGCGTGGCCACCGGCGCCACCATGCGCGCCGCGCTTGAAAGCGTGCGCATGGCCGGGGCGGCGCGCGTGGTGGCGGCCACGCCGGTGGGGTCGGGGGAGGGGCTGGCTAGCCTGTCGGCCGCGGCCGACGAGGTGATCTGCCTGAACACGCCACCCAGTTTCGGCGCGGTTGGCGCGTTCTACCTGGATTTCTCCCAGACCAGCGACGAAGAGGCGCTGGCCCTGCTGCGCGCGGCGGCGGCGCCGCCTGCGCGCTGAGGTTCGCTCAGCCCTGGTCCGCCTGGCCCTTGCCCAGGCGCGCCTTCAGGTGCGGCACCAGCCCGCCGGCGGCCAGGATCGCGCGCAGGAAGTCAGGGATGGGCTCGCACGCGACCAGGCTACCGTCGTCCAGGCGCAGTTGTGCCGACGCCAGGTCCAGCACCGCGTGCGCGCCGTCGGCCAGGCGGCTGGTGTCGGCGCAGACCAGCACCGGCAGGCCCAGGTTGATGGCATTGCGATAGAACAGCCCGCCGAAGGACTGCGCCACCACGGCGCCCACGCCCAGTTCGCGCAGTGCCTGGGGCGCCTGCTCGCGCGAGGAGCCGATGCCGAAGTTGGCACCCGCCACCAGCACGTCGCCGGCGCGCACGCTGCCGGGAAACTCCGGGCGCAGCGAGGCCAGGCAATGCCGGGCCAGCACCGGCAGTGGCGATTTCATCAGCACGGCGGGGGCCATGGCATCGGTGTCGATGTTGTCGCCGAAGCGCCAGAGGCGGCCAGCGGGGGCGGGGGCGATAGCAGAGGTCATGCAAGAAGTCTGTCCCGCCAGGCGGGCACTAAGTCAGGCCCGCAGCGTTACTCCAGCAGGGTGCGGGGATCGGTAATGCGGCCGGTGACGGCGCTGGCGGCCACGGTCATCGGCGAGCCCAGCCACACGGCGCTGCCGACGTCGCCCATGCGCCCGGAGAAATTGCGCGCCGTCGACGCAATCGCGCGGCTGCCCGCCGGGAAGCGCGCCGCGCCATAGCCGGCGCAGGCGCCGCAGGCGTTGGGAAGCAACGTGGCGCCGGCGTCAGTCAGGATGCCAAGCGTGCCCTCCTGCTCGGCCAGCAGCTGGTCGCGGCGCGAGGCCGGCGCCACCTGCAGGGTCACGCCCGCGGCCACGTGGCGCCCGCGCAGCACGCGCGCGGCCATGCGCAGGTCTTCCAGTTTGGCGCCGGTGCAGGCACCCAGGTAGGCGATCTGCACGGGCTCGCCGGCGGCCTGGCCTACCGGCGCGCTGTTGGCCGGGGAGTGCGGCGCCGCCACCTGCGGCACCAGTGCCGCGGCGTCGAAGCGGTGGGTGGCCAGCACCGGCGCGTCGGGGTCGGTGCGCCAGTGGGCCAGGTCGATCGCGGCCAGCGTCTGCGCCGGCACGCCGGCCTCGGCCAGCCAGCCGAGCGTGACCGCATCGGGCGCCACCAGGCCGGTCTGCGCGCCGAGCTCGGCGCTCATATTGGCCAGCGTCATGCGCTCCTGCATCGGCAGCGCGGCGACGGCGCTGCCGGTGTACTCCAGCGCCTCGTAGCGGCCGCCGCCCATGCCGAGCGTGGCGCACAGGAACAGCATCATGTCCTTGGCGCAGACGCCCGGTGCAAGCTGGCCGTCCCATTGCAGCCGGATGGTATGGGGCACGCGCAGCCAGATCTCGCCGGTGGCCAGCACGCCGGCCATCTCGGTCGCGCCCACGCCGAACATATAGGCGCCGAAGGCGCCGCCGGTGGGGCTGTGGCTGTCGCCGCCAACAATCAGGCGGCCCGGCAGCACATGGCCGCGCTCGGGCAGCACCACATGGCAGATGCCTTCGGCGTCGATGAAGTGGGCGCCGGACTGGCGCGTCCAGTCGCGCGTGAAGCGCAGGATCGACTCGGCCTGGGCATCGCCGCCCGGCACGAAATGGTCGGTCACCACCACGTAGCGCGACGGGTCCCACACGCCGGTGCCAAGCTCCTGCAATAGCGGCGCCACGCGGCGCGGGCCGCTGGAGTCGTGCGACATCGCCAGGTCGACCCGGCAGATCACCACCGTGCCGATCTCTGCATGCGCCAGCCCGGCGGCGCGCGCCACCAGCTTCTGCGCCAGCGTGGCGGGGGTGTGGCTCATTCCGGCGAGGCTCCCGAGTACTTGACCACGGCGGCCCAGCGCTTGACGTCCTGCTTCACGAATGCGGCGAAGGCTTCGGGCGTCGTGCCCATCGGCTGCGCGCCGTCGTTCTCCAGGCGCTTGCGCACCGCAGGTGTTTCCAGCCCCTTGCGCGCGGCCTGGTACAGCGCCTGGGTGACGTCGTGTGGCATGCCGGCCGGACCGAACAGGCCGAACCATGCGCTCGACTCGAATCCCTTCACGGTGGCGCCGATCGGCGCCGCGCCCGGGAACTGCGGCAGCGGCGCGGGGCTGGTCACCCCCAGCACCTTGAGCTTGCCCGCGCGCACGTGCGGCAGCACGTTGATGGTGCTGGCGAACATCAGGTCGCACTGGCCCGCCAGCACGTCGGTGAGCGCGGGCGCGGTGCCCTTGTACGGAATATTGACGATGTAGGTGCCGGTCATCATCTTGAACATGTCGCCAGCCATGTGCAGCGACGAGCCCACCGAGCCGATGGCAAAGTTCAGCTTGCCCGGTTCGGAACGCGCCAGGCGGATCAGCTCGGGCACGTTGCTGGCCGCCAGCTTCGGCGTGGCCACCAGCACGCTCGGCACGGTGGCCACCAGCGTGATCGGGGTGAAGTCCTGCACCGGGTCGAACGGCAGCTTCTTGTACAGCGTGGCGTTGATGGTGTGGCTGGTGAAGCTCATCAGCAGTGTGCTGCCGTCCGGCGCGCTCTTGGCGACCAGGTCGGCGGCGATATTGCCGCCGGCGCCGGGGCGGTTCTCGACCACCACCGGCTGGCCCAGCTCCTGGGACATTTCCTGGGCGATGGTGCGCGCCAGCGTGTCGGTGGTGCCGCCGGCGGGCGCGCCCACCAGGATCCGGATCGGCTTGCCGCCTGCCACCTGAGGATGCCCCTGGGCGGCGGCGGACAGCGGCAGGGCCAGCGCGCACGCGGCCAGGCTGGCCATGGCCAGGCGCTGCACCGCGGCGCGGCGGGGGATCGAAGGCGAACGGGTCGGGCTGGACGGGACCAGGCGGAACACTGGCATGGCGACGGCTCCTCGCTTGATGTGATCAGAGATGCGCAGTATCGCCCGGAACGTTACGTGGCGCATCCCTGGCAGCGCCGCCCGCGGGAAATCGGCGGCGGTCCGCGGGGTCAGTCGCGCAGGCCCGGGCGGGTTTCGCTTTCCACCCAGACGTTGGCGCTGTCCACGCCGGCCGGCGACAACTCCATCCGGTATTCATAGCGGTCCGGGCGGTACTGGCCGAGCAGCAGCTGCACCGGGCGCCCGGCCGCGTCCTTGACCACGCGGCGCACCGCCAGCAGCGCGCCGCCTACCGGCACGTCCAGCAGCGGCGCCACCACCACGTCGGCCAGGCGCGCGGACAGCACCTGGGTGGCACGGCCCAGCTTCACGCCGCCGGCCTCCAGCAGGCGCAGCACCGGCCGCTCTTCCAGGGACTGGCGCGTGATCGGCCGGCCCAGGTCGGCGGGCAGGTAGACCGTGATGTGCGACAGCGGCCGGTTGCGGTAGTGGCGCACGCGCACGATCTTCACCACCGGATCGCCCGGCTCGATCTGCAGCGATTCGGCCACGTCGGGCGTGGCATGGACTTCGTCGATCGAGATCACCTTCACCGACGTCTTCTGGCCCATGTCGATGATGTTGTCGAGCAGGCTGGTGCCGCGTTCCTCGCCGGCCGCCGCCGCCGGGCGTACCGGATGCGGATTGACGAAGGTGCCAAGCCCGCGGTGGCGGCGCACCAGTCCCTCCTGCACCAGGCGGTCGAACACGCGCCGCATGGTCACGCGCGAGGCGTGGAACTGCTTGGCCAGGTCGATCTCGCCCGGCAAGGGGCCCTGGCCGAAGCGGCCTTCCACGATCTGCTGGCGCAATACGACGTAAATCTGGTGATACAGGGGAACGACGGCTTCACTCATGGTTTCCCTTGCGGAGAGATGACAAGTCTGTAATGCCTCTAATGTACTTTAAATCAGACATAGAGCCTAGCATGGATAGCCGCAGTGGCGCTTGCGGAACAACGTCGCCGGCGCAGTGTTGCGGTGACGCATCCCGTCTCCGCCAAGGCCCCTTGGCTGATTGCGCCAGTGCGGGTGAAGTCGGTTCGGCGCTGCTGCATGCGTTGCTGGGCGGACCAGGCCGGCGCGGCGGACCGGGCTTGTGCCGGGCGGCGAGGACATGACATCGGGGCTGCTGCTGCAATGTGGGATGCCTGACACGGGCGGCGGTGACGGCACCCTCGGCGTCGTGTTTCAGTCCCGATACGTACGGTCGCGCCTCGGGCAAATCCTGACTGCCTGCATAAGGCACTGAAAAATAAGGCGTTTTCTGACCACTCCGGCCCCCCCTCAGGTGGGCTGGGAGTGGCCGTGTCACAGCAGTGTGACATGTCGTCTGCCGTGCACAGCGACGAGGGCGCTAGCGATCGCGCAAGTCAGCGGAAAGTTCCCGTTAGAGTGCCGGGCAGGCCTTGTAATACAAGGAGTTGGCGCCGCAGGCGGCGCGGCTGGCACCGATTATGCGCAGGGGGAGTCTGGTTTGGCTGGGTGCCGGACCTGAACCTCCAGCCGTTGTTCCTCGCAAGAGCGCCGGCCGGAGGCTGAGCCGCTGTGACACTGTGCAATTCTCCTGGGAGCTTCGTATGAAAAAGACCTTACTGGCGTCGGCTATCGCCATGGCATTTGCGGGACAGGCCTGGGCAAATCCGACCAATAACAACGACGTGGTAAGAGGTGGCGGCGACAACACGCAAACCGCCACAGCGAACTCGACGCAGAGTGGCAGCGGTGCGGCGGCGAACGAAAATTCGACCGCGGTGCAGGCCAATGACAGCAGCACCAACACCAAGACCACCACGGTTGGCGTTAGCAAGACCAAGACCACGACCAACTCAAACAACAAGAGCAAGATCGACTTTGACCATGGCGTAGGCAACGCCGGCGCCAACGGCGGCAGCGCAACCTCCAGCGTCAGCAACGCCTTCAACACCAGCAAGGCACTGGCCATCAGCAAGCTGAATGGCACGGTTTCCGGCAACACGATCGGCCCGATTGGCAACTACGCCACCAACTCGGGTAACGCCAATGGTGCAGCCGGCGGTCGCGGCGGCTACGGCTATGGCGGTACCGGCGAAGGCGGGCACGGCGGCAATGGCGGCAACGGCGGTGCCGGCGGCAGCGGCGGCTCCGGTGGCAGCGCTGTCAACGGCAGCGCCACCAATGGCAACGCCACCAACGGTAGCGCCACGGCTGGTGATGGCGGCGCCGGCGGCAAGGCGATTGGCTGGGCCGGCGGTGGCGGTGACGGCAAGGCATATGGCGGCAGCGCGCTCTCCGCAGCGGGCAGCAAGGGCGGCGGCGGTGGCGATGCCTATGGCAAGGGCGGCGGCGCTCTGAGCGCATCGCTCGGCGCCGGCGGCCGCGGCGGCAGTGCCGGCGCGATCGGCGGTGGTGGCCTGGGTGCCAGCGGTGCCCTGGGCGGCTTGGCAGGTTCGGCCGGCGGCTCGGGTGGCAGCAGTGGCAATGCCAACGGTGCGGGTACTGACACCACGACTGGCGGCGCAGGCGGCGCAGGCGGTGCCGCGACCGGTACCAACACGGCTGGTGCGGGCTCCGGTTCGGGCGGCGCAGGTACCGCGACTGGCGGTACGGGCGGTGCCGGAACGGCGAGCGCAGGCGCAGCCGGCGGCAATGGCACCGGCACCGGCGGTGGCGGTGGCGCAGGCGGCGCGGCGACTTCGACGGCAACGGCGGGCGCGGCATCCGGCACTGGCGGAGCAGGCGGCACGCAAGCCAGCGTTGGCGGCGCGGGTGGCGCTGGCGGTTCGGCCACCAACGGCAGCGCATCGAGCTCGGCATCCAATGGCAGCTCCACGGCCGGCAACGGTGCTGTGGGTGCTACAGGCGGCGCCGGCGGCGCCGGCGGCGTCGGCAATGGCGGCACTGGCGGCACCGGCAACGGCGCAGTCGGCGGCGCGGGTGGTGCTGGCGGCTACAACTATGTCGACGCGGGCACCTTCAATATGTCCAACACCATGACCAGCGTTGGTCAGACGGCGGCGGGCATCATGATGGCCAACCAGAACAGCGGCGCTGCCTCGCTCGTGCAGCAAAGCGTGAACGTTCAGGCCAACCTGCAGGTCGGCGGCAACCGGTAAGGGCGCAGCCACGGTCCGGCCCGGGCCTTGTGCCCGGGCCGGACCGGCAGCTCGCACTCATGCCGGCAGGACCGGCGCCCGCATCCTGTGTGCGGGCGCGCGGGTCCTGTCATGCCCATGCAAGCCTGATTGCCTGGCGGCCGCCCGGATGGGGGCGGCCAGCAGGCAAGGGGAGACGACACCATGCAATCGGTCCGCTTCGCCGTCGGGGCATTCGCGACGGTCTTACTCGCCTGGCCAGTGCTGCAGGCGCACGCTGAGCCGCCAGGGCTGGACGCCACCATGGCAGCAGCGCGCGCTGCCTCTGGCACAGCGCCAGACACGGCGGCAACCACCACAGCGCAGCCGGCGGCCGCAACCTCTTTGTTCGGAGGGGTGGCGAAAGCTGTTCCCGTGTCTAAACTGGATGACATCCGTGGCGGCGCCGAAGTCACAGTCAACGATATGCGCCTGCACGGCACCGTGGCCGACAACGCCGCGGTCAATATTTTGTCCGGCACGAACAACATCACGGACGGAGCCTTCTCGAATGCGACGGGGATTCCCACCGCGATCCAGAACTCGGGCTCCAACGTACTGATCCAGAACGCCACGATCGTCAACGTTCAGTTCAAGCAATGAAGCCGCTGCGAAACCTGCTGGCATCGTTACCGTTCGTGCTGGCCGCGGGGGGCGTTCCGTGTGCCCAGGCTGCCGACACCGTGATTTACGGGCCGGTCGGCGAGCCCTACAACGTCCGGGTCACGAGCGTGCGCGAGGCGCGCTTCAAGTCCACGATCCGGCAGCAGTACGACTTCAGCTGCGGCTCGGCCGCGGTGGCCACGCTGCTGAGCTACCAGTACGGCCATCCGGTGAACGAGGCCACGGTCTTCCAGAACATGTACCTCAACGGCGACCAGCAGAAGATCCGCGCCGAGGGGTTCTCGCTGCTCGACATGAAGCGCTTCCTGGCTGCGCTCGGCTACGAGGCCGACGGCTATGAGCTGCCGCTGTCCAAGCTGGAAGAGACGCAGGTGCCAGCCATCGTGCTGATCGTGGAGAACGGCTACCACCATTTCGTGGTGGTCAAGGGCGTGAAGGGCGACCGCGTGCTGATCGGCGATCCCGCACGCGGCACGCGTGCGTTGTCACGCGAGCATTTCGAGCAGATCTGGGACAGCCAGCTGCTTTTCGTGATCCATAACCGCACCGAACGGGCGCGGTTCAACCTTGCAGCCGACTGGCGCGTGGCGCCCAGCGGCCCTTACTGGATGGGAGTCAACCGGGATAGCCTGTTCTTCACCGTCATGCCCAAGCATGGCGCGGGCGATTTTTGAGGAACGCATCATGTTGCAGACTTCCTTCCCGACCCCAGCAGCCCCTCGCAGCGCCGGTCATGCGGCCGCGGCGATGCTGCTCGGCGCCGGGTTGGCCTGTGCCGGCACGGCGCAGGCCACCATGCTGCCACAGCCCGACGCCCTCGACGCGTCGGCGCTTCCATCGCAGGAGATCATGCCTGCGAGCGACGGGCAGGACCAAAACCCTCTGGCTGCCGCACGCGGCAGCATGGCCGGCTGGAAACCGGTGGCACACGAAAAACTCGACGACATGCGGGGCGGCTTCGAAGTGCCGGGCTTGCAGGTTTCGTTCGGTATCGAACGCGCGGTGTACATCAACGGGGCCCTGGTGGTTGCCACCAGCATTAACATCCCCGATGTCAGCCGCATCACCGCCGACCAGGCTGCGCGGCTTGCCTCGACGCTGGGTCCGGCCATCGTTGCCAGCACCAATGCTGCGGTCGCCAACGCGCTGGCGGCCAATCCGGTGACGGCAGGCGCGGATGGCGCCAGCGGCAGCGCCACCTCGGCGGCGAATGGCGCATCGGCCAGCAGTACCGGCGCGTCCGGGGCCAGTTCGGGCGCCAGCGGTGCGGCCGGCTTGCCCGTGACGGTGGTGAATACGGCCACCGGCCAGGTCGTGAGCAACGGGCTGCTGAACGTGATCCAGAACGGCCCGGGCAATGCGGCCGCGGTCGGATCACTGGCGGGTACGCCCGCGACGGTGATCCAGAACACATTGAACAACCAGAGCATCCGGAGCCTGATGACAATCGACGCAAGCGTGAATACGCTGCAGGCATTCCGGTCTCAATTGGCCAACACCGCGCTTAACGGCGCGCTGATGCGGGCCGCAAGCATGAGGTAGTCGTAGCGAGGCATCGGGCAGTACAGGTCGCAGGCTCCTGCAAGAACAGTCTGCCGTCCCGGGGGAGGAAGACGTCATGAAGAAGCGGTCGATGCAGGGCATTCGCAATGCGGGATGCTCGACGTTACTGTTACTCGGCGGCCTGGCGCAGGCCCAGACGCCGCCGGACGCGGGACCACCCGCAGCCGGACTGGAAGCACTGCAGAAGGAGCTCGCCGAACAGGCCACCCAGCTCGACGCCATGAAGCGGGCGCTGGCCGAACAGGAGGCGGTGATCCGCGAACTGCGCAACGTGATCGGCACCGAGGTGCTGGCCAACAAGCGCGGCGGCCAGCGCGCGGGGCCCGGCGTGTCGCCGTCCGACAACGCCACCAACGCCGCCACCGCGGCGGCCGCTGCCAGCGCCACCCAGTCAGCGCCCAACGCGGTCAACAACCCGCAGCAGATCATTCTCCAGCCGCCGCAGGAGATGGCCCAGGGTCCGCAGGCGGGCGAGTCCGCCGACGGGAAGACCGTGGCCCTGGAAGAACCCGTGGGCCGCCCGCCGGAGGAAGACCGCCGTCCGCCCGAGATCGCGCCGATCATCGACCAGCCCGGCGTGCTGACCGCCCAGGGCAAGCTGGTGATCGAGCCCGGCTTCCAGTACGGCTATTCGTCCAATAACCGCGTCGCGCTGGTCGGCTACACGGTCATCCCGGCCATCCTGATCGGCCTGGTCGATGTGCGCGAGGTCAAGACCTCGACCTACATCCCGTCGGTCGCGTTCCGCTACGGCTTGACCAAGCGGCTGGAAATCGAAGCCAAGGTGCCTTACGTGCATTCATCGGGCCAGACCGTCAGCCGCGAGGTCTTCACCGGCACGGCCGTCGACAGGGTGTTCAATGCGAGCGGCAGCGGCATCGGCGACGTCGAGGCGACGGTGCGCTACCAGCTCAACTACGGCAACGAGAAGATACCGTACTTCGTCGGCTGGCTACGCTACAAGTCCAATACCGGCACGGACCCGTTCGAGGTCGTGACCGACTGCGTGACGCGCTGCGTGGGCAATGCCACCGGCACCGGCCTGCCGCTCGGGCTGCCCACCGGCACCGGCTTCCAGGCGATCCAGCCCGGCGTCACCTGGCTGCTGCCGACCGACCCGGCGGTGTTCTTCGGCACCTTCAGCTACCTGCACAACTTTGCGCGCGACAACGTGAGCCGCACCGTGCTGAACGGCGAGAAGGAGAATCTCGGCAAGATCGCCCCGGGCGACATCTTCGAGTTCAGCTTTGGCATGGGCCTGTCGCTCAATGAGAAGGCGTCGTTCAGCATCGGCTATGACCAGGCCATCATCTGGCCGACCAAGCAGAACGGCCAGACCGTGCCGGGCTCGGTGCGCGTGACCCAGGGCACCTTGCTGGTGGGCTATTCGTACCGCTTCAACAACCGCTACACGCTGAACCTTTCAGTGGGGGCGGGGCTGACGCGCGACACCCCCGACCTGCAGGTGAATCTGCGCCTGCCGATCACTTTCTGACGCGCCTTTCTGCGCATTTTCGTCTGACGTGACGCGTGCCCCGCATGTGCGGGGCTACGCGTGCGCATCACATCCGCGGCCAGGGTGCGCAGGTACGGAATCGCGCCTTGCGCTGGCCCCTTGAACGGCGTACAAAGAAATATCCCCGCGCCGCCAGCGGTACTTTCTTACCAGGTTCAAACTCACCGGTGGTGCGGCCTGAAAAAGGAGAGAGACATGCGCAAACGCATCTTCTGGTTGTTGCCCGACCTGGCGAGTGCCCGTCGCACCATGGACGACCTGCTACTTGCCCGCCTCGAGAACAGCCACATCCACTTCGTGGCGCGCGACGGCTCCGACATGACGGGCCTGCATGAAGCCAACCTGTTCCAGACCTCCGACATCGTGCATGCCGCCGAGATGGGCCTGATGGTGGGCGGCGGCGTGGGCGTCGTGGCCGGCGTGGTGGTGGCGATGTTCCCGATTGTCAGCGACACCCCGCAGTGGGGCCTCGTCGGCGTGCTGGCGGTGCTAGGCGCGGTATTTGGCGCATGGGCCTCGAGCATGATTGGCAGCTCGGCACCCAACAGCCGGCTGCGTGCATTCGAGAAGGACATCGAGGCCGGCAAGATCCTGCTGATGGTCGACGTTCCGCGCAGCCGTGTCGAGGAAATCGAAACCCTGCTCGCGAACGCGCATCCGGAAGCCAGCTTTGCGGGGTTGGACCCGGCTGTACCGGCTTTCCCCTGAGCCATCGGCTTATCGCCGCTGGTTGTTGTTCAGCGCTGTCGCATCTCTTTACGCGCGCCCTTGTGGCGCGCCCTGACGCGCATCCTTTCGCGCGCCCCGGCTCACACCGGAACTGCCTGCGCGGTTCCGGTGTGATGCTGCTGCAACACTCCGATCTTTCCCGGTTTGCCCCCATGAGACGCATGCGGTAACTTGCGTGACGGCACACGGCCGTGCATGCCGTGCCGCAATAAAACGATGAAGTCAGCCGGACAGGCGCAGGGGGTCGAGACAATGAAAGCGAAATGGATCGCGTGCGGCATGCTGGCCGCCACGCTGGGATGGGCCGCGCAGACGGCCCTGGCGGAAACGGGCGTGACCCGCAATACCATCCGCATCGGCCAGTCGGCCGGCATCACCGGTCCGGTGGCCGGTTCGGTCAAGGAGCAGATCGCCGGCGCGCAGGTGTACCTGCGCACCATCAACGCCAGCGGCGGCGTGGCCGGGCGGCGCATCGAGCTGGTGACCCACGATGACGGCTTCGATGCCAAGCGCACGCCCGACAATGTGCGCAAGCTGATCGACGAGGACAAGGTGTTCGCGCTCTTCATGGTGCGCGGCACGCCGCAGAACGAAAGCATCCTGCCCATCATCGCCGCGCAGAAGGTGCCGCTGGTGGCGCCGCTGACCGGCGCCATCACGCTGCACCGGCCGGTGAACCGCTACGTGTTCAACGTGCGCGCCAAGTACCAGGACGAGGTGGCGCGTGCGATCAACCACCTGGCCACATCGGGCATGAGCCGCATCGGCATCTTCTACGCCAACGACGGCTTTGGCCGGGACGTGCTGGAAGGCTACAGTGCCGCGCTGCAGGCGCGCGGCGTGCAGCCGGCGGCGACGGCAAGCTTTGCCCGGCCCATGGGCGATATCACCCAGAGCGTGGCCGCCATGAACAAGGCCAACCCGCAGGCGGTATTGGTGATCGGCTCGGGCTCGGAGGCGGCGCGCATCATCCGCGAGCTGCGCCGCGCCGGCAGCGAGGCACAGTTCGTCACGCTGTCCAACAACGCGGCCGATTCCTTTATCCGTGAACTGGGCGCCGATGCGCGCGGGCTGATCATCACGCAGGTGGTGCCGGGCACCAACTCCAGCCAGATGACGCTGGCCAGCGAATACCGCAGCCTGGCCAAGCAGCAGGGCGTGGAGCCGTCGAACGCCGGCATGGAGGGTTTCATGTCGGCCAAGGTGCTGGTCGAAGGGCTGCGCCGCGCCGGCCCCGACCTGACGCGCGAGCGCCTGGTCACGGCGCTGGAAGGCATGCGCGACTACGACCTTGGCGGCATCCTGATCAGCTACAGCGCCGAGCGCCATACCGGCTCGTCGTTCGTGGAAATGTCGATCGTCTCGTCCACCGGCAAGCTGATCCGCTGAATCCCGCGGGCAGGGGGCTGCGGTATAGTCCCCGCATGGCTACTCCTACCCCCTCCCCCGATTCTCGTACCCCGTTCTCGCTGCACGGCCGCGTGGCGCTGGTGACCGGCGGCGCGCAGGGCCTGGGCCTGGCGATTGCCGCCGGGCTGGCCGATGCCGGTGCCCATGTGCTGGTGGTGGCGCGCAATGCGCAGCGCGTGCAAGCGGCCGTCGCGGCGCTGGCCGCGCGCGGCGGCAGCGCCGAGGCGCTGGTGCTCGATATCACCGATGAAGCCGCCGTGGCGGCCGCGTTCGACCGCATCGACGCCGCCTATGGCCGGCTCGACATCCTCGTCAACAACGCCGGCGCGCGCAACCGCAGCACCATGGCGCAGCTCGATGCCGGCGACCTGCGCGCCATGCTCGAGACCAACCTGGTGGCGCCCTACGCGCTGTGCCGGCTCGCCGCGCAGCGCATGCGCCGTGGCGACTACGGGCGCATCGTCAATGTGAGCTCGATCGCGGGCCAGGTCGCGCGCGCCGGCGACGTGCTCTACCCTGCCACCAAGGGCGCCCTGGACGCGCTCACGCGCGCCATGGCGGCCGACCTGGGGCGGCACGGCGTCACCGTCAACGCGATCGCCCCGGGCTACTTCGCCACCGAGCCCAACCAGGCCATGGTCGAGGACGAGGGCGTGGCCGAGTGGCTGCGCCAGCGCACCTCGCTGGGCCGCTGGGGCCAGCCAGAGGAAGTGGCGGGGGCGGTGGTATTCCTGGCGTCGCCGGCCGCATCCTATGTCACCGGGCAGGTGCTGGCCGTCGACGGCGGCTATCTCGGGCACTTCTGAGGGCGCCGCCGGCAGCAAAGCGTACCCAATTCTGCGTGCCGCTTTTGCCGGGTTTTCAGCGCCGCGCGGGCGGCTTGCCGCCGCGGTAGAACGCCTGCAGGCAGTCGATCATCGCGGCTGCCGCGGCCGAGTCGCCGCGGTCCTTGAGCCGCACCAGGCAAATATCGCGCACCAGCGACGGCAGCTGCAGCGGCCGGATCGCCAGCCCCTCGCGCCGGAACTGAAACAGCGCCAGCGACGGCACCGCGCTCACGCCCAGCCCCGCCTGCACCAGCGCCGCCACCGTCGCCAGGTGCTCCACCTCCATCACGCTGGTCAGGCGCAACGGATGCAGCGCGGCGTCCAGGTGCTGGCGCACGCTGGTCGTGCGCGACAGCTGGATAAACGGCAGGCCCGCCAGCATCTCCGGCGTGATGCGGCGCTTGCGTGCCAGTGGGTGGTCCGCCGGGCACACCAGGTGGAAGGTGTCGCGCACCAGCGGCTCCACGCGCAGGTCGTCGTCCTGGGCCGGCGCCGGGGCCAGCGCAAAGTCGGCGCGGCCCTGGCGGACCAGTTCGATGCAGCCGTCGGCGAGCTGGTCGAACAGCTCCAGCAGGATGCCCGGATAAAGCGCGCGGAACTGCGCCAGCAACGGCGGCAAGTCGCCGGCGGCCAGCGACGGCAGCGCCGCGATCGACACGCGCCCCTTGCGCCGCTCGGCGTGCGCGCGCAGGTCCTCGAACGCGGTTTCGAAATCGGCCAGCAGCCGGCGCGCGGTCTGCTCGAAGCGCACGCCGTCGCTGCTCAGTTCCACGTGCCGCGTGGTGCGTTCGAACAGCCGGCTGCCGGCCTGTTCCTCCAGCGTCTGCACCAGCGCGCTGAAGGCCGACTGCGACAGGTGGCAGGCACGCGCCGCGCGCGTGAAATTGCGGTAGGTGGCCAGCGCCACGAAGGCGCGCAGGTGCTTGACCGAGAGGTTCATGGGGCCCTGGCGGATTTATCCAGCAAGTCGATAGATTAATCCAAATAATCCGTTTTTTGGCTGGACGTCCCCGCTCTAGAATGGGATCGAGTCCACCAACAACCTGCCCCCACCATGACTGCTCCCTTGCTGATCGGCTCCGGCGCCGGCTTCTCCGGCGACCGCACCGATGCCGCGCTGCCGGTGGTGCGCACGCTGATTGCCTGCGGCCAGCCGGCCGCGCTGATCTTCGAGACCCTGGCTGAACGCACGCTGGCGCTGGCGCAGCTGGCGCGGCGCAACGATCCCGCGCAGGGCTACGAGCCGCTGCTCGATGCGCTGCTGGTGCCGGTGCTGGGCCTGTGCCTGCAACACCGCATTCCCATCGTCGGCAATTTCGGAGCCGCCAACCCGCGCGCTGCGGCGCGGCGCGTGCTGCAGCTGGCGCAGGAACTGGGCCTGCCCGCGCCGCGCGTTGCAGTCGTTGAGGGCGATGACCTGTCCGACGATGCGGGGCGCGCGCGCTTGCACGGCATTCTTGGCGATGCCTTTGAGGCCGATCGCTTCGTCTGCGCCAATGCCTATATCGGCGCGCAAGGCATCGCCGAGGCGATCGCTGCCGATGCCCAGGTGGTGGTGTGCGGGCGGGTGGCCGATCCGGCGCTGGCCGTGGGGCCGGCGATGGCGCACTTCGGCTGGTCATGGGATGACTGGGACCGCCTGGCCGCCGCCACCATGGCCGGCCACCTGCTGGAATGCGGGGCGCAGGTCACCGGCGGCTACTTTGCCGATCCCGGCATGAAGGACGTACCCGATGTGCATGCACTGGGCTTCCCGATCGCGCAGCTCGATGCCGACGGCGGCATCGAGATCTTCAAGGCCGCCAATACCGGCGGCTGCGTGGACCTGCGCACGGTCAAGGAGCAGCTGCTGTATGAGGTCCACGACCCGGCCGCCTACCTGACGCCGGACGTGGTGGCCGACATAGGCGCCGTCACCGTGGCGCAGCTGGGTCCGGACCGGGTGGCGGTGCGCAATGTGCGCGGCCATCCCCGTCCGGCGCAGCTCAAGGCCAATGTGTTCAGCCACGGCGGCTGGCTGGCCGAGGGCGAGATCTCGTACGCCGGCCCCAATGCCGCCGCCCGCGCGCGGCTGGCCGCCGACATCCTGTGCCGGCGCATGCAGCTGCTGGGCCATGACGCGCCCATCCGCTTCGACCTGATCGGCGTGCTCAGCGTGCTGGCCGACGATGGCGGCGCGATGTTCGCCCAGCGCCAGCCGCATGAGCAAGCGGCGCAGGACGTGCGCCTGCGCGCTGCGCTGGCGCACGACGACCTGGCGGTGGCGCAGGCCCTGCAGCGCGAGGTCAATGCGCTCTATACCTGCGGCCCGGCCGGCGGCGGCGGCGTGCGCACCGCGCAGCGCGCGCGCCTGAATGCCGTGTCGTGCCTGGTGCCGCGCGAGGCCGTGACGGCCACGCATAGTTTCATCGCCTGAGGAGGTCCGACCATGACTGACACTGCTGCGCTCTACCAGTTCGCCCACGGCCGCACCGGCGACAAGGGCAACCGTTCCAACATCAGCGTGATCGCCTACGACGCGCGCAACTACGACCACCTGGTCACGCACGTGACCGAAGACGCCGTGCGCGCGCTGTTCCGCGAGCGCCGGCCCACGTCCGTCACGCGCTACCTGGTGCCATCGCTGCAGGCGATGAACTTCGTCCTCGACGGCGTGCTCGATGGCGGCGTCAACGACGCGCTCAACCTCGACACGCACGGCAAGGCACTGTCGTTCCGACTGCTGCAGCTTGAGATCCCTGTGCCGCCGCGGCTCGCGTCCGGCGCCGCGGATAGCCACTGATCCATCGCTTCACACCGACAACAAGTTCTACAGGAGACCACGATGTACCCATTTCTCAAGCCACTGGCCGTTGCCGCGCTGGCGCTGATCCTGCCCGCGGGGCTGGCCTGGGCCGAGTTCCCGGACAAGCCGATCCGCTTCGTGGTGCCGTTCGCGGCCGGCAGCGCCACCGACCAGCTGGCGCGCGCCATCGGCCAGGCCATCACCGTGGACAGCAAGGCCACCGTGGTGGTCGACAACAAGCCGGGCGCCAACGGCTTCATCGCCGCATCGGACGTGGCCAAGGCCGCGCCGGACGGCTACACCGTGCTGATCAGCACCAACACCACGCATGCGGCCAACGAGCACCTGTTCAAGAAGCTGCCCTACGACCCGGTCAAGGACTACGCGCCGATCACCACGCTGGGCCGCGGCGGCCAGATCATGGTGGTCAACCCGCAGGTGCCGGCCAAGACCGTGGGCGAGTTCATCGCGCTGGCAAAACAGCAGCCGGGCAAGCTCAGCTTCGGCAGCGGCAGCTCGTCGTCGCGCATTGCCGGCGAGCTGTTCCAGCAGATGGCGCATGTGGAGTTGCTGCACGTGCCGTACAAGAGCAACCCGCTGGCCATCACCGACCTGCTCGGCAACCAGATCCAGATGATGATCACCGACACGGCCACCGGCCTGCCGCAGGTCAAGAGCGGCAAGCTGCGCGCGCTGGGGGTGTCGGGCAAGACGCGCTCGCCGCTGGCGCCGGACGTGCCGACCATCGACGAAGCCGGCGTCAAGGGCTATGAGATGAGCTACTGGTTCGCGGCCTATGCGCCCGCCGGCACGCCGCAGCCGGTGGTGGCGAAGCTCAATGCGATGATGGTCAAGGCCGCGCGCGGCGATACCGCGGCCGGTTTCTACAAGTCGACCGGCACGGAGGTGTTCACCAGCACGCCCGCGGAGCTGGCGAAGTTCCAGTTGCAGGAGTCCGGCAAGTGGGGGCGCATCATCAAGGCGGCGAATATCCAGCCAGAGTGAACGCAGGGCAGCGCAAGCTCCCATGCATGGAAAACGGGGCCAAACGGCCCCGTTTTTTACGCAGAAGTAGGTACGCTTTGGTGCTTGCGGCCTTGATGGACAAGGGCCGGCTAAGATATGCCTGGCAGCGCGGCCTTGCCGCTCCGGCCTACTCCTCGACAACACCAACCAGAACAGGAACAGGATATGAAGCAGCAGTCCGTGGTGTGCCATGCAACCTTACGTCCGGGCCGTCGCCCGGTGCTGCGCCAGGCCGTATTGCGTGCCGCCATCGCCGTCACCATCGGGGCCGCCGTGCTTCCCGCCATTGCCACTGCGCAGACCACCACGCCGCCGGCCCAGCAGAAGACCCAGGTGCCGGGCTACTACCGCATGATGGTCGGCCAGCTCGAGGTCACGGCGCTCTATGACGGCTACATCGACCTGGACCCGAAGATCCTCAAGTACACCAGCGCGCGCGAGGTGCAGAGCCTGCTGGCGCGGATGTTCGTCGAATCGACGCCGGGCATGCAGACCGCGGTCAACGCCTACCTGATCCATACCGGCAGCCACCTGGTGCTGGTCGATACGGGCGCGGCAGCCTGCTTCGGGCCCACCCTCGGGCGCATCGGCGAAAACCTGCGCGCGGCGGGCTACGCGCCGGAACAGATCGACACCGTGCTGCTGACCCACCTGCACGGCGACCACGCCTGCGGCCTGGCCACGGACGGCAAGGCGGCGTTCCCGAACGCAACCGTCTATGTCGACAAGGCCGATGCCGACTACTGGCTCAGCGAAGCCAATGCCGCCGCCGCGCCGAAGGAGGCGCAGGGCCTGTTCGCCATGGCGCGCGCCGCGGTCGCGCCGTACCAGGCGGCGCAGCGCTTCCGCCCCTTCAGCGGCGGCGCCGGTGTCGAGCCCGTTCCCGGTGTGCGCGCGGTGCCGGCCAATGGCCATACTCCGGGCCACAGTGGCTACCTGTTCACCTCGGGCAAGGACAGCCTGCTGCTGTGGGGCGACATCGTGCACAGCCATGCGGTGCAGTTCCGCCGCCCGCAGGTGGCGATCGAGTTTGACGTGGACAGCCACCAGGCCGTGATCACGCGCCAGCGCATCCTGGCCGATGCCGCCAAGGGCCGGCTGTGGGTGGGGGGCGCGCATATGCCCTTCCCGGGCCTTGGTCATGTGCGCCGCGATGTGGCCGGATATGCGTGGGTGCCGGCGGAATTCGGGCCGATCCGCAACGACCGCTAGCCGACCACGCCGGGCCGTCGCTTTTTCGCCTAGAGTCATCCCAGCGGCCCGTATGACGTACGGGACGGATGGTCGTGTCCACTGCGGAGGATTTGCGATGAACGCCAGGGCATCCCGCTTCGATCCTGCCCGCCGCCGCTGGCTTGGCGCCGGCGCCGCGGCCCTGGTGCTGGCCGCGCCCCTGCCACGCGCCGCGTGCGCCCAGCCTGGCCCGGCGGCCGGCCGCGAGGCTGCCGCGCAGCGCATCGGCGTGATCGGCTCGGGCCGCATCGGCGGCACCGTGGGCGGGCTGTGGGTCAAGGCCGGACACCCGGTCCTGTTCTCGTCGCGGCACCCGGAGGCACTCAAGCCGCTGGTCGAAGAATTGGGTACGCTGGCGCGCGCCGGCACCGTGGCCGAAGCCATTGCGTTCTCTAACGTGCTGTTCCTGGCCACGCCCTACGGCGCGCTGCCGCAGCTCAGCCGCGACCATGCCGAGGCCTGGCGGGGCAAGATCGTGCTTGATGCCACCAACGCCTACGAGCACCGCGACGGCCCGATCACCGAGGAGGCCAGGCGTGACGGCATCGGCATCACCACCGCGCGCTACCTGCGCGGCGCGCGCGTGGTGCGGGCCTTCAACTTCATGGGGGCGGCGCAGTTTGCCAGCGAGCATCACCGGGCGGGCGGCCTGGTGGCGGTGCCCATCGCCGGCGACGACAAGGCCGCGCTCGACGTGGCCGCGCAACTGGTGCGCGATGCGGGATTTGAACCGGTGGTGGTGGGGCCGCTGGCCAGCGCGGATCGCTTCGCACCGGGCGGGCCGCTGTTCCGGCAGGTGGGTACGGCCGAGGAGTTCCGGCGCAAGATGGGCGCACGCTGACGCTGCGCCCGGGGGTGCTGGCGGATCAGGGCCGGCGCCGCTCCATTGCCACCATCGACGGCGTGAAGCCGAGCTGGCCGAAGAATGCGGCTTCGGAGGAACGCGCCGCGCGCAGCATCCAGGTGATGTCGGGGTCGTTGCCCACGATGTGCCGCACCAGGGCGCGGCCGATGCCGCGCCGGCGGTGGCTGGGCGCGACGGCAACCATCGACAGGAAGCCGTCGCAGACGTCGTCGCACAGCGCGCGGGCAAAACCGACGATCTCGCCGTGCTCCACCGCCACGACCACGCGTTGGGAGTTGGCCACCAGCCGTGCGAATTTCTCCGGGCCGCCCACCCGGTGGGCCCAGCCGTTGGCGATCAGTAGTTGTCTGGCTGCCTCGATGTCGTCGGGCAACAGGTTACGGATTTCCATCGGCGGCTCTCCCAGTAAAGCGTGTACGGCCCCTCGCCGCCCCTTGCCACGAGGGGCGCCGCGAGTCGAGAACAGCACGGGAACCCGTGCCGCGCAATTGGCGGAGTGTAGCGAGCGGGCGCGGGCGCGTCAATTTGGCTTCCGGCGGGGTCGGGTGCTGCTCACGCCAGCGCGCCGGCGCGGTATCATGGCCTCCATGAACGCCCCCGTCTTTTCCTCCGCACATCCGGCCGACCAGCTTGCCGAGTTCACCGACGCGGATGCGGCGATCGCGCGCATCCGCGACATCTACGAAGCTTCGGTGGGCGCCGTGCGCGCGCGCTTCGACGCCTTCGCCAGCGGCAAGCCGCTGCCCTCGGCCGCGCATGCGTGCTATCCGTACCTGGGCATCTCGGTCAACATCGAGACCATGGTCACCGACAGCCGGCCGTCATGGGGCACCGTGGCCTACCCGGGGGTGTATGGCACCACCGTGACCCGCCCCGACCTGCTGGCGGACTACTACCGCGACCAGATCGAGCGGCTGATGCGCTATCACCGCGTGCCGGTGGTGGTAGGGCTGAGCCGGCGCCCGATCCCGCTGCCGTTCGTGATCGAGGCTTCGACCACCGACATCAGCTACACCCAGGCGCGCGAGCTGGAGGCATCGTTCGTGCTGCCCGAGCTGAGCCGCATCGACGACGGCATCGCCAACGGCACCTATGAGCCGATCCCGGGCGAGGCCTGGCCGCTGTCGCTGTTCCCGGCCGAGCGCGTGGACCTGGCCCTGCAGCGGCTGTACCACTACACCGGCACGGCACCGCAGCATTTCCAGCGCTTCGTGCTGTTCACCAACTACCAGCGCTATGTCGACGAGTTTGTCGAGCTGGGCCGGGGCCTGATGGCCAGCAGCGACGGCGGCGGCTACACCCGCTTTGTCGAGCCCGGCGACGTGATGCAGGAACTGGGCGGCGCGGAACCCGACGACGCCTCACGCCCGCGCGCGCTGCCGCAGATGCCGGCCTATCACCTGGTGCGCGAAGACAAGCTGGGGGTGACGCTGGTCAATATCGGCGTGGGCCCGTCCAACGCCAAGACCATGACCGACCACCTAGCCGTGCTGCGCCCGCATTGCTGGCTGATGGTGGGCCACTGCGGCGGCCTGCGCCGCTCGCAGCAGCTGGGCGACTACGTGTTGGCGCACGCCTATGTGCGCGACGACCACGTGCTCGACCACGACCTGCCGCCGTGGGTGCCGGTGCCGCCGATCGCCGAGATCCAGGTGGCCCTGCAGGAGGCCGTGGCGCGCGTGACCGGGCTGTCCGGCAACGAGATGAAGACCCGCATGCGTACCGGCACGGTGGTCTCGACCGATGACCGCAACTGGGAACTGAAGTCCAAGTCGCTGTATGCGCGCTTCAACCAGTCGCGCGCGATTGCCATCGATATGGAAAGCGCGGCGGTGGCGGCCAATGGCTTCCGGCTGCGCGTGCCCTATGGCACGTTGCTATGCGTGTCGGACAAGCCGCTGCATGGCGAGCTCAAGCTGCGCGGCATGGCCAACGCCTTCTATCGCCAGCGCGTCAGCCAGCATATGACCATCGGGCTGGAGGCGATCCGCATCCTGCGTGAGAACGGGGTGGAGCAGCTGCATTCGCGCAAGCTGCGCAGCTTTGATGAGCCGGCGTTCCGGTAGGTCCGCATCCTCGCTCATCCGGAAAAGCAAAAGGCCGGCGCCTGATTGGCGCCGGCCTTTTGCATGGCACTGCAGGATCAGAAGCGATACCCCACACCCATGCTGAACAGCCACGGATCCAGGTTCACCTTGGACACCTTGACATCGCCGGCCTTCACATCGCTCGACAGCCAGATCTTCTTGATGTCGGCGTTCAGGAACCAGTTCTTGGTCAGCTTGTAGTCCATGCCGATCTGCAGCGCGGGACCGACGCTCCAGCTATCGAGCTGCAGCGCGTTGTTGGCAATGTTCTCGCCCCAGATGCGGGTGAAGTTCAGGCCCGCGCCGATATACGGGCGGAAGGTGCCGTTGGGAATGAAGTGGTACTGCACCAGCAGCGTCGGCGGCAGATGCTTGAAGGTGCCGACCTTGTTGCCGTCCAGGTAGACGTTCTGCTTCTGCGGCACGGTCAGCACCAGTTCGGCGGCGATGTTCGGCGTGAAGAAGTAGGTGACGTCGAACTCGGGAATCCACTTGTTGTTGACCGTAATGCGGTCCGACGGGCCGATGCCGCCGACGGGGTCGGAGCTCTTGGCCATGTCGAGATAGGTGCCGCGCAGGCGCACCATCCAGTTGCCCTGGGCATCGTCCGCGGCGGCGGCAGGGGTGGCAAAGGCGCCCAGCATGGCGCAGGCGGCGATGGCGGAACAGGTGACCCGGGTGCGAAGAGAGAGTGTTTTCATGAGGTTCTGCTTGGTCTGGTATCAAATCCGGATCCAGTTTGGCCGAGCAGGCCGGGCTGGGCTTTGACCCAAAACAAGTAGCGGGGAACGGGGCTGGCTGGGTCGCGCAGGCGCTACAGCGAGGAAGGCGCCACGGTGCCCAGTTGCGCCGACGCTTCTAAACACATGCGGAATTATTCGTGGCGCGGTGCGATGCTGCCCCTTACGCTGTGCGAAAGATCCGAGCACGCCAGCAGCGTGTGCGGATCGGCACCGAGCATGTCGTGGGCGTCCGCAAGGGCGTCTTTCCGGGTGTGCCCCGTGGGGGCGGGGCACACCGGTTTTCTTGCGGCGGCTTGCGGTGTTAGGCCTCGGCGGCCTCTGCTGACTGCGAGGCTTGCGCCACGCCAAAGCCGGCCTGCAGGTGCCGGTTCACGCCCGAGATCACCGCGCGCAGCGAGGCCGTGACCAGATTGGCGTCGATGCCGGCGCCGAACCCTGTCGGCGAATCGCCCACGCGCACTTCCACATAGCAGGCCGCGCGCGCATCGGCGCCGGCGGTCATTGCATGCTCGTGGTAGTCCATCACGCGTACCGGCAAGTCCAGCGCATTGACGAAGGCATCGATGGGCCCGTTGCCGGTGCCGCGCACGCTGCGCTGCTTGCCGTCGCGCACCATCTGCACTTCGATCTCCGTGGCGCCGCCGCTGTCAGACACCAGCTGGTGCGATACATAGCGCAGCGGTGTCTGCTGCGCGAGGTACTCGCGTTGGAACAAACCATAAAGATCATCGGCACTTGCCTCAAGCCCGGTGTCGTCGGTCATGGCCTGCACTGCGCGGCTGAATTCGATCTGCAGGCGGCGCGGCATGTAGATGCCATGCACCTGCTCCAGCAGGTAGGCCATGCCGCCCTTGCCGGACTGGCTGTTGACGCGGATCACTGCGTCATAGCTGCGGCCGAGATCGGCCGGGTCGATCGGCAGGTAGGGCACTTCCCAGATGCTGTCCGGCTGCTGCTGCGCAAAGCCCTTGCGGATCGCATCCTGGTGCGAGCCCGAGAACGCGGTGAACACCAGGTCGCCCACATACGGGTGGCGCGGATGCACCGGCAGCTGGTTGCAGTGCTCCACGCACTGGCGCACCGCGTCGATATCGGAGAAGTCCAGTCCGGGCGCCACGCCCTGCGTATAGAGGTTGAGCGCCAGCGTCACCAGGTCGACATTGCCGGTGCGCTCGCCGTTGCCGAACAGGCAGCCTTCGACGCGGTCCGCGCCTGCCATCAGCGCCAGTTCCGCGGCGGCCACCGCGGTGCCACGGTCGTTGTGCGGGTGCACTGACAGCGCGATGTGTTCGCGCCGTGCCAGGCGGCGGTGCATCCATTCGATCTGGTCGGCGAACACGTTGGGCGTGCTGCATTCGACTGTGGTCGGCAGGTTCAGGATCATCGGCCGGCCCGGGCCGGCCTGCCAGGCGGCAGAGACGGCGTCGCTGACTTCCAGCGAGAAGTCGAGCTCGGCCAGGCTGAAAGTCTCGGGTGAATACTCATAGGTCCATGCCGTCCCGGGCATGGCATCGGTCAGCGCCTTGATCAGGCGCGTGCCCGAGACCGCGACTTCCTTGATCTCTTCACGCGAGGCATTGAAGACAATGCGCCGCCAGGCCGGTGCGATCGGGTTGTACAGGTGCACCGTGGCCCGCGCTGCGCCGCGCACGGACTGGACGGTGCGGCGGATCAGGTCTTCGCGCGATTGCGTCAGCACCACGATGTTGACGTCGTCGGGGATGCGCTGCTCTTCGATCAGCATGCGCACGAAGTCGAAATCGGTCTGCGAGGCGGCGGGGAATGCGACTTCGATTTCCTTCAGGCCGATCTTCACCAGTTGCTCGAAGAAGCGCAGCTTGCGCGCCGGGTTCATCGGCTCGATCAGGGCCTGGTTGCCGTCGCGCAGGTCGGTGCTCATCCAGCGCGGTGCGCGCGTGATGGTGCGGCCGGGCCAGGTGCGGTCAGGGATGTCGACGGTAGCGGCGGGCTGGTACTTGGTGGCGGGATTGCTGAGCATACGGGGTCTCCTTCCTCGCTAAGGGAAGCAAAAAAAAGAAAAACGGGAAAAGGGTGGCGAAAGGCTGCCGAACTGCCACGGGGCACTAGGCCCGGCAACCGATCGATAGGCTTAGCAGTAGCGAGGAAGCGCGCAGGGCGCGGCCCGATGCCTGGGCAGCCAGCACGCGAGCGCGGGCAGCGATGCGGGACGCATCGGCAGCCTGGCTGAGTGTGCTGGTGTAACGGTTCATCGTGCCTGGAGGAGGAGGGCGGGGAGCCGCTCGTGGTTGGTGCGCATCCGGCAGGCGCCGGATGGCCTGCAAAGGTTAGTCGACAAGGCCGGCCCCGGTCAAGCGTGGGAGCGCGCCGGGTGCGGGCGTGGCCCGATCGGGGGACTGCCATGCGCGGGTTGCGCCAAACGGCTGGGTCCGGCTTGCGGGCGGAACCCTGCCGGTCTTATTTGCCTCGCCCGAATGGCGGTGCCGCTGCGCTGAAAGGATGAACCACGCGCATGCTCTGTGCGCCGCACCTCAGTCCTCTGGCCGGTATTGCGCTGGCACCTTTGTGCCTAGGCTGGTAGCGCGGGAAAAAACACACGACTGGGGGGAACATCATGAGACTGAGAACGTGGGCATCCTGGCTGGCAGGCGCTGCCATGACCTTGCTGCTGGCAGCGTGCGGCGGTGGCGGCGGCGGTTCGGGCACGCCCACCACGCCAAACGCAGGCGGCACCACGCCGCTGACCTATACGGTGAAGATGAGCGTGACCTCCGGCGAGGTCGGCGTCGGCCGCACGATCACCATCAGCGCGCTGGCGGTGGACAGCAACGGCATCGACGTGTCCGGCAACACCACCTTCAACTGGACCAGTACCGACAGCGGCATTGCCACCGTGGAGC
Source organism: Cupriavidus sp. FW305-F7 (assembly GCF_058782875.1). Taxonomy (NCBI): domain Bacteria; kingdom Pseudomonadati; phylum Pseudomonadota; class Betaproteobacteria; order Burkholderiales; family Burkholderiaceae; genus Cupriavidus; species Cupriavidus sp. FW305-F7. The sequence continues at coordinate 79,889 of NZ_JBYSYC010000016.1, forward strand.
CGAGTGCCACCACGCCGGGCAGCGCCGTGGTCAAGGGCATTGCAACCGGGACGACCACCGTCCAGGTGGTGGCGAGCGTCAAGGGCGCCGACAACACCACGGTGCAGCTGCCCGCGCAATCCGCCACCATCACCGTGGTGCCGGCCTCGGCGCTGAGCTACAGCCTGTCGATCCCGAACAGCAGCCTGTCGATGAGCGACGGGCAGACGCTGCCGGTCAAGGTATCGCTGGTCGACAGCAATGGCGCCGATGTGTCCGCCAGCGTCAACAGCTGGGCATGGTCCAGCAGCGGCACCGCGGTCCAGGTCACGGCCAGCCAGAACAGCGCCACGCTGAAGGCGAGCAACAGCTCACCCACCGCCGTGGCCACGGCCAGTGTCTCGGTGTCGGTGACCGCGCCGGACGGGCATGCCATTGCCGGGGTGATCGCGGTGACGGTGCAGAAGAACGGCGCTGCCGCCTATCGCGTGGTGACGACCAAGGGCGGCCGCGAGGTGAATGCGCTGCAGGTCTTCAGCAACCGTCCGGAAACCTTCACCTCGCGTGTGCTGCGCCACGATGGCCAGGACGTGACCGCGGACTTCGACGGCGCCTGGACCTACAATGCGACCTCGGCCACGCTGTCCGCATCGGAAGCGGCGGGTACGCATGACGCCACGGTGAGCACCAGCCTGGCCAGCGACAAGGGCCCGGTCCAGAGCAGCCTGACGGTGACCGCAGTCAGCACCAGGCTGGGCGAGCGCCGCAGCGCCACGCTGACGGTGACCGAGAACCCGGTCTGGGCGCTGGTTGGCGACAACCAGGATCCAATGACGCTGCTGCTGATGCCGCCGACGACGGTCGAGGTGACCGCACGCATGAAGCACCTGGGTGATGACGCGCAGTACACCGCGTGCAACAACTGGGCTTGGGACAAGACCGGTCCGGTGACACTGAGCCCAAGCATGGTCATGCTGCCGAACCAGGTGCGCGCCGCCGGCACCGCGGCTGGCGACTTCACCATTACCGCGACCTGCACTGCGGCCGCCGACAATACGCCGCTGAAGCTGGTCTTCTACGGTACGGTCAAGTAAGCAGCAGGTTCCCGCGCCTGACGAAACGCCCTCCATCCGGAGGGCGTTTCGTTTTGGGGCACACCAGCGGCCGTCGGGAGGGAAGCCGTCAAAGCGTACCCGTTTCTGCGTGACTGGCGCCGAGCGTTCCAGGCGCTGCCGGGGCCTGCCGACAAAGGCGTCCGGACAAGGCTGGGCCTGCCTTTGCGGGACGTGCCCGAGATGCGTGCCAGGCCAGCCAGTGCGCAAAGCGTACCCGTTTCTGCGTGCCCACGGCGCAAGCCTTTCCAGGCGGGTTCTCTCTCCGCCAGGCCGTCAACAGGCGAGCGCAAACCGCTGCTTCCGCGCCGGGCGGAAGCAGCGGGCGTACCCGTTTCTGCGTGGATATATAGAGGGGGAAAGCGCGCCGCTCAGCGCTTGCGCACGAAGCGAACCACCTGTTCGGCAGTCTGGCCCTGCGCGCCGGAGGTGGTGTTGGCGGTGTTGGATCCGCAGGTATTGCAGCCGCCGTCGTCGCAGCCGCTGGCACAGCCCGCGGCGGCCTGCGGGGCCAGCCAGCGCGCCAGCCGGGCGCGCCAGCCGGCGGCGGCGCTGCCGCCCAGGCGCGCGGCGAGTGCCGCCTTGACGCGCTCGCGCGTGCGCGGCGCGTAGCGCGCGATCACCTGCACCGCGCACGCCAGCACGATCAGCGGGACCAGCAGCGTTTCGATGGCGTGGTAGAGGGACATGGCGGCGTGGTGCCTCAGCTGAACATCAGCGCGACGCGGTAGGTCACGAAGGCCGCCAGGTAAGCCAGCCCGGTCAGGTAGGCCGCCGACAGCGCCATTACCTTCCACGAGTCGGTCTCGCGCCGGATCACTGCCAGCGTGGAGATGCACTGCGGTGCGAACACGTACCAGGCCAGCAGCGACAGCGCGGTGGCCAGCGACCATTGCGCGGAGATCATCGGCGCCAGCTGCGTGGCCACGGCCTCTTCGCTGCCCGACAGCGCATAGACGGTTGCCAGCGCACCCACGGCCACCTCGCGCGCGGCCAGGCCCGGCACGAGCGCGATGCAGATCTGCCAGTTGAAGCCCACCGGTGCGAACACCTTCTGCAGCGCATGGCCGATCATGCCGGCAAAGCTGTAGTCGATGGCCGGCGCGGTCGCGCCCACGGGCGCGGACGGGAAGGTCGACAGGAACCACAGCAGCACCGTCAGCGCCAGGATCACCTTGCCCACCCGCGACAGGAAGATGCGGGCACGCTCCCACAGGCCGATGGCCACGTCGCGCGGATTGGGGATGCGGTACGACGGCAGCTCCATCAGCAGCGGATGGTCGGTGCGGTCGCGGCGGAAGAACTTGAGCGCGTAGGCCACCACCAGCGCGCTGACGATGCCCGCCACGTACAGCGCGAACAGCACCAGCCCCTGCAGGTTGAACAGGCCCATCACGGTGCGTTCGGGGATGAAGGCGCCGATCAGCAGCGCATACACCGGCAGCCGTGCCGAGCAGGTCATCAGCGGCGCCACCAGGATGGTGGTGAGCCGGTCGCGCGGGTCCTGGATGGTGCGGGTGGCCATGATGCCGGGGATGGCGCAGGCAAAGCTGGACAGCAGCGGGATGAACGAGCGCCCCGACAGCCCCGCGCCCATCATCAGGCGGTCCAGCAGGAAGGCCGCGCGCGGCAGGTAGCCGGATTCCTCCAGCGTCAGGATGAACAGAAACAGGATCAGGATCTGCGGCAGGAACACCACTACGCTGCCCAGGCCAGCGATCAGGCCGTCGACCAGCAGGCTCTTGAGCATGCCGTCGGGCAGGTGGGCACCCAGCATCTCGCCGGCCCAGTGCACGCCGCCCTCGATGCCGTCCATCAATGGCTGGGCCCAGGAGAACACGGCCTGGAACATCAGGAACAGCAGCACCGCCAGCAGCAGCAGGCCGATCACCGGATGCAGCACGATGCGGTCGAGGCGGTCATCCAGCGCGGCGGTGCGCGCCGGCATGCTCACCGCGGCCGCCAGCAGGCGGTTGACCTCGGCATGCACGTCAATGTCGTTGGCGGGTTCCGGCGTGGCCGGCGGGGCCGGCGGCAGGGTGTCGTCGAGCAGGCTGACCAGCGCCGCGGCACCGTCGTGCTTCACCGCCACGGTGCTGACCACCGGTACGCCGAGCGCGGCCGACAGCTTGTCGCGGTCGATCCGGATGCCGCGCCGCGCGGCGGCGTCGCTCATATTGAGCACCACCACCATGGGCAGGCCCAGGCGGCGCAGTTCCAGCACGAAGCGCAGGTGCAGGCGCAGGTTGGTCGCATCGACCACCGACACCAGCAGGTCCGGGCGCTGCTCGCCGGCGCGCATGCCCAGGCAGACATCGCGCGTTATGGCTTCATCGAGGCTGGCCGCGTGCAGGCTGTAGGCGCCCGGCAGATCCAGGATGCGCACCTGGCGCCCGGCCGGCGACACGAAGTAGCCTTCCTTGCGCTCGACGGTCACGCCCGCATAGTTGGCCACCTTCTGGCGGCTGCCGGTCAGGCGGTTGAACAGTGCGGTCTTGCCGCAATTGGGATTGCCGACCAGCGCAATGCGCAGGGCAGAAGTGGAAGGAGCTGCAGACATAATCCGGGGGAAGGCTCAGGCAGTCCGTTTTGCGGACGGTTTGGCGGTCTGGTCGCCGCCCTGCGTGGCGGGGGCGATGCTGGTGACCGAGGCGCTGGCGACCTCTACGCCGATGCGCGACGCTTCCGAGCGGCGCAGCGCAAAGCGGGTGAAGCCTACCTGCGCCACCAGCGGGTCCATGCCGAAGGGGCCGTAGGCGATGATCTGCACGGCTTCACCGGGGACGAAGCCCAGTTCGCGCAGGCGGCGCGCGACCGGGTCTCCCGGGGTGGCGTCGTCCACCGATTGCACAACGGCGGGCGTGCGCCGTGGAAGTTCAGACAACCGCATCATGCTTCCAGTCCGTGGCGCGGTCTGCCGCCAAGCGGCCAGCGCGACCACGCCGGGGTGTGTAAATGAAAATCGTTTTCATTGTATCGCAAATTAGGCATGACGTTGCCCCCTCAAAGGGCGGGGCACGCCGGCCTGCTGCCGCGTCATTGCGCCGCAGGAGGCAAATGATAACCGCTCGGGATGGGGGTGACGGGGGGTGCGCGGGCGGGTAATGCTGCCCAGGTAACGTTTCTTTCGCCTACCGTCATCCCCGCGCGAGCGGGGCCGCGGGCGGCCCGGCTGAAGTGTAGAACGCCGCGCATGAATTCAACCCGATGCAGCGCAGTTCGGCTTTGCGAAGCCGAATGCAACCAGCTTCATGTAGCGCCGATCAATTACTACATTTGCGTTATTGGATGCCGTAAGCGGGCAGGGTTAAGCTCCAAGCACGCTGAACACCCCGTTCCACGCGTACTTCACAAGCCATCGGTCTATCGGCCGGTGGCTTTTTCTTTGTGGCTGCCCTGCGCGGCGGCTGTCATCTCCCGCACCATGCCGACAAAGTGATCGCGCGCAGGATGGTCCGGCGCCGTCTTCCACGCGCAGTAGACCTCCGAGCGCACCGCCGCGTCTGCCAGCGGCCGGAACGCGGCTCCGGCCATGCCGGAGCGCGCCAGCGCCGCGGGCACCACCGCCACGCCCATCCCCTGCGACACCAGCGACACCACCGACAGCCAGTGCCGGACTTCATGCCGGATCTGCGGATAGAAGCCCTGCGCCGCGCACATGTCGAAGATGCGGCTGTAGTAGTCCGGCGAGGCCTTGCGCGAGAACAGCACGAACGGCTCGCCGCGCAATGCCGCCAGCGGCAACTCCGGGAGCGCGGCCAGCGCATGGTCGGCCGGCAGGCAGCAGACAAACGGTTCGCTGTGCACCAGCGTCGCCTGCAGCGTGTCCGGCACGCGGCCGGTGTGGATAAAGGCGGCGTCGAGCTCGTCGTGCAGCAGCGCGTCGATCTGCTCCTGTGAGTTGAGCTCGGTCAGCGCCACCTGAATGCCGGGATAGGCCGCCTGGAACCCGCGCAGCGTCTGCGGCAGCCCGCGATACAGCATCGAGCCGACAAAGCCCACCCGCAGCCGCCCGACTGCGCCCGCTTCGATCTCGCGTGCCAGCACCCGCGCCGCCTCGGCCTGCGCCAGCAGCGCCATGGCCGATTCGCGGAAGGCCCGCCCGGCCGCGGTCAGTCGCACCCCGCGGCTGTCGCGGTCGAACAGCCGGGCCCCGACCGAGGCCTCCAGCTGCTGGATATTGAGCGACAGCGGCGGCTGGGAAATGGCAAGCCGGCGCGCGGCCCGGCCGAAGTGCAGTTCCTCGGCCAGCACGAGGAAGTAACGCAGGTGGCGGAATTCCATGGCGATACAGAAATTATATGGATCAAGCCAATTTTAGAATTAGACGCGAATCTTTGGGGTTCCAATAATGGAGGCCAAAGGGGCCGCAAGCCGGCACCAGCCAATTCCAGGAGACCAGCCATGCCGTCCAGCGCCGTGCGCGACACCACACTTCAAGCCCACTCCACCGCACCGGCCGCTGCCCACCCGGTACCCGACCGCCAGGGCGGCAGCCTGTTTGCCGCCGACCCGGACCTGCGCGCGCTGCTGCCGCTCTACCTGCCGCCCGACCTGTTCAACCACCTGCTGCCGCACCTGGAGCGCATGGGTGCGCTGGCCGGCGGCGTGCTCGACGAACTGGCCGGCGTGGCCGACCGCCATCCCCCCGAACTGACCTACCGCACCCGCGCGGGCGTCGATGCGCAGCGCATCGACAAGCATCCGGCCTATGTGGAGATGGAGCGCGTGGCCTTTGCCGAATTTGGCCTCGCGGCGGCGTCGCACCGCGGCGGCGTGCTGGGCTGGGACAAGCCCATGCCGCCAGCAGCTAAGTACGCACTCACATATCTGTTTGTGCAAGCCGAGTTCGGCCTGTGCTGCCCGCTGTCGATGACCGATTCGCTGACGCGCACGCTGCGCAAGTTCGGCGACCCGGCGCTGGTCGAGCGCTTCCTGCCCAACCTGACCACCCAGGTCTTTGACGATCTCTACCAGGGCGCGATGTTCATGACCGAGCAGGGTGCCGGCTCCGACGTCGCCGCCACCGCCACCCGCGCGGTGCGCGACGCTTCGGCCGAGGGCGGCTGGCGCCTGCAGGGCGACAAGTGGTTCTGCTCCAACCCCGATGCCACGCTGGCGATGGTGCTGGCCCGCGTGGAGGATGAGGCCGGCAACGCCGTGCCGGGCCACAAGGGCGTGTCGCTGTTCCTGCTGCCGCGCAAGCTGGCCGATGGCAGCGACAACCACTACCGCATCATCCGCCTGAAGGACAAGCTGGGCACGCGCTCGATGGCCAGCGGCGAGATCCGGCTGGAAGGCGCGCATGCCTGGCTGGTCGGCGAACCCGGCCGCGGCTTCGTGCAGATGGCTGACATGATCAATAACTCGCGCCTGTCCAACGGCGTGCGCGCCGCCGGCCTGATGCGCCGCGCGCTGACCGAGGGCCTGTTCATCGCGCGCGAGCGCCAGGCCTTCGGCAAGCGCCTGCAGGACATGCCGCTGATGCGCCGCCAGCTGCTCAAGCTGACCCTGCCCACCGAGCAGGCGCGCACCATGGTGTTCCAGACCGCCGAAGCACTGCGCCGCGCCGATGCCGGCGAGGCCGACGCCTACCCGCTGATGCGCATCCTGACGCCGCTGATCAAGTTCCGCGCCTGCCGCGACGCGCGCAAGGTCACCGGCGACGCCATGGAGATCCGCGGCGGCTGCGGCTATATCGAGGAATGGAGCGATCCGCGCCTGGTGCGCGATGCCCATCTCGGCTCGATCTGGGAAGGCACCAGCAATATCGTCGCGCTTGACGTGCTGCGCGCGGTCCGCCGTGAAGGCGCGCTGCCGGTGCTGCAGGCACACCTGGCCGGCCTGCTGGCCGATACGCCGATGCATGCGGCGGCGCGTGCCGTGTTCGAAGGCGCCATCGCCGCAGCGGCGAAGCTGGCCGCGCAAGCCGCTGAGGCCGGCGCCGACGGCGAACTGCTGGCGCGCCAGGCGGCTTCGGCGCTGTACCACGTCACCAGCGCGGTGGCGATGGCCTGGGAGGCCGGGCGTATCGGCTCGGTGCGCCGCATGCGGCTGGCGCAGCTGGTGCTGCGCCATCGCGTGCTGCCGCAGGATCCGCTTGCAGCGCAGGCCGAGCCCGAGTGGCTGGCCGAGACCGTCGCGCCGGCTGACGGCACCGTGCATGCCGCTGGCGCGGTCGACCAGGTCAACGTGTTCTGACCGGATCCACGTCCGGCAACCATTCCCCGCAACACCATCCCGCCACCAGCGGGAGACGTCCTATACCCAGGAGACAACGCCATGAAACTCTGGCACCGCGTAGCGGCCATCGCCGCCTGCTCGCTCTGTATCGCCCCCGCCTTCGCGCAGAAGGACTTTCCGTCCAAGCCGATCATGATGGTCGTCACCTACCCGCCGGGCGGCCCTACCGATGCCATGGCGCGCACGCTTGCCGCCGCGCTCAAGACCAGCCTGGGCCAGCCGGTGGTGGTGGAGAACCGCGCCGGCGCCGGCGGCAATATCGGCGCCGAGGTGGTGGCGCGCGCCGAGCCCGACGGCTACACGCTGATGTTCGGCACCTCCGCGCCGCTGGCGATCAATGTGAGCCTGTACCGCAAGATCAACTACGACCCGGTCAAGAGCTTCGCGCCGGTGATCCAGATCGGCCAGCTGCCCAATGTGCTGGTGGTCAACCCGTCCGTGCCGGCGAAGAACGTCACGGAGCTGATCGCCTATGGCAAGGCGCACCCGGGCAAGCTGACCTATGCCTCGTCCGGCAACGGCGCGTCGTCGCACTTGGCCGGGGTGCTGTTCAACAACGTCACCGGCACCGACTTCCAGCACGTCCCGTACAAGGGCACCGGCCCCGCACTGAACGACCTGCTGGGCGGGCAGGTCAGCATGACCTTCACCGACGTGCTCACCGCGATGCCCTTCATCAAGAGCGGCAAGGTGCGCGCGCTGGGCGTCACCACCAAGGCGCGCTCGCAGGCGCTGCCGGATGTGCCGACCGTGGCCGAGCAGGGCGTGCCAGGCTTCGATGTATCGGTGTTCTTCGGCGTGGTCGCACCCGCCGGCACGCCGCCCGAAGTGATCGGCAAGCTCAACCGTGCCTTTGCCGATGCGCTCAAGCAGCCCGAGGTGCGCAAGACCCTGCAGGCGCAGGGCCTGGAGTTCGCGCCGTCGACCACGCCCGAGCAGCTTGGCGGCTTCGTCAAGGCCGAGGTCGGCAAGTGGCGCGCCGTGGTGCAGAAGTCCGGCGCCCAGCTTGACTGAACCGCACAGGAAAACCAGCCATGACCCAAACCAGCCCCGGCGCGCTCGCCGGCATCCGCGTGGTCGACCTGTCGCGCATCCTGGGCGGCCCATACTGCGGCCAGATCCTGGGCGACCACGGCGCCGACGTGCTCAAGATCGAACCGCCGCAAGGCGACGACACCCGCACCTGGGGGCCGCCGTTCAAGGACGGCGTGGCGTCTTACTACTTCGGCCTGAACCGCAACAAGCGCGTGATGCGGCTGGACCTGACCGCCGAAGCGGATCGTGAGGTCCTGCTTGTGCTGCTGGCCGAGGCTGACGTGCTGGTCGAGAACTTCAAGACCGGCACCATGGAGAAGTGGGGGCTGGGCTACGACACGTTGTCCGCGCGCTTCCCTCGGCTGGTCCATTGCCGCGTATCCGGCTTCGGCGCCGATGGCCCGCTGGGCGGCCTGCCCGGCTACGACGCCGCCATCCAGGCCATGTCCGGCATCATGAGCATCAACGGCGAGGCCGATGGCGATCCGCTGCGCGTGGGTTTGCCGGTGGTGGACATGGTGACCGGCCTGAACGCCGTGATCGGCGTGCTGCTGGCACTGCAGGAGCGCGCGCACAGCGGGCGCGGCCAGTTCGTCGAGGCCGCGCTCTATGACTCCGGCCTGTCGCTGCTGCATCCGCATGCGGCCAACTGGTTCATGAGCGGCAAGACGCCGCAGCGCACCGGCAATGCGCATCCCAACATCTACCCGTACGACACGGTGGCGACCGCCACGGACCCGATCTTCCTGGCGGTGGGCAACGACCGGCAGTTCCGCATCCTGTGCGAGCACCTGCGGCTGCCTGCGCTGGCCGATGACGAGCGCTATGGCACGGCGGGCGCGCGCTCGGTGAACCGCGTGGCGCTGAAGGCGGAGCTGGAAGCCAGGCTGCGCGAGTTCGATGGCAAGGTGCTGGCCGACGAACTGGTGGCAGCAGGCGTGCCCTGCGCGCCGGTGCTGTCCGTGGCCGATGCCTTGCAGCATCCGCATACGCAGCACCGCGAGATGGTGGTGGAGATGGAAGGTGGCTACCAGGGGCTGGGTGCGCCGGTCAAGCTGAGCCGGACGCCGGCGACATACAGGTATGCGCCGCTCACCGAAGGGGACGAGTTCCTGGATTAGACGCGACGTTGCCGCGCGGCAAACGAGAAAGGCGGCCATATGGCCGCCTTTCTTCATGGATTCCGGCCCATCACCCCGGAATCATCCCCGGCAACAGGTAAGCCTGCACCACCGTCATGATGCCGATGATCACGGCAAACAGCAGGCTGTGCCTGACCGTGAAGCGGAACAGCTCCGACTCCTTGCCCACCAGCCCGGTCGCCGCGCAGGCCACGGCGATCGATTGCGGCGAGATCATCTTGGCCGTGACGCCGCCGGTGGTGTTGGCGGCGACCAGCAGCGTGTCCGACACGCCGATCTGATGCGCCGTGGTGTTCTGCAGCGCGCAGAACAGCGCGTTGGACGAAGTGTCAGAACCAGTCAGGAACACCCCCAGCCAGCCCAGGAACGGCGAGAAGAACGGGAACGCCGCGCCGGTGCCGGCCAGCAGCAGCGCCAGTGTCGACGACATGCCGGAGTAGTTGGCGACAAAGGCGAACGCCAGCACCAGGCCGATTGACAGCACCGGGCGCGCCAGTTCCACCAGGGTCTCGGCAAAGGTAGCCAGCAGCATGCGCGGCTTCATGCGCAGCAGCACCGCCGAGATCAGCGCGGTCAGCAGGATGGCGGTGCCGACGGCGGAGAGCAGGTCGAGCTTCAGCACCGCGTCATAGGCCTTGGGCGTGGCCACGATCGGCGCGGCCTTGATTACCATCTGGTCCAGCCCCGGGATCTTGAACTTCAGCACCGTGCCCGCCAGCGCGCCGTTGGCTGCGAACAGCGCCTTGAACGGCTGCAGGCTCCACACGGTGACGATGGCGGTCAGGATGCCGAACGGCGCCCACGCGCGCAGCGTCTGCGCCAGGGTGTAGGGCGACGCCTTGCGCCCGGACATCGCGCCGCCGAAGCCGCCGCCGAAGCCGGCCAGCGCGACGGTGCCGCCGCTGACATTGCCACCGGCGCGCTGCGACGCGCCGCGCGGCTGCCATACCTTCAGGAACGCGGCCAGCGACACCAGGCTGACCAGCGCCGAAGTGATGTCCGGCAGTTCGGGCCCGATATGGTTGGACGTGAAGTACTGCGTCACGGCAAAGCTGCCGCCGCACACCAGCGCCGCCGGCCACGTTTCGCGCACGCCTTTGGCGCCGTCCATCATGAACACCAGCCAGAACGGCACCAGCAGCGACAACAGCGGCAGCTGGCGGCCGGCCATCGCGCCGATATGGAAGGGATCGATGCCCGTCACCTGCCCGGCCACGATGATGGGGATCCCCATCGCGCCAAACGCCACCGGCGCGGTATTGGCGATCAGGCACAGGCCCGCCGCATACAGCGGGTTGAAGCCCAGGCCCACCAGCAGCGCCGCGGTGATCGCCACCGGCGCGCCGAAGCCCGCGGCGCCTTCCAGGAAGGCGCCGAAGGCAAAGCCGATCAGCAGCATCTGCAGGCGCTGGTCGTCGGTGATCGACAGCACCGAGGCGCGGATCACGTCGAACTGGCCGGTCTTGACCACGATCTTGTAGAGGAACACCGCGGTCACGATGATCCATGCAATCGGCCACAGCCCATAGGCAAAGCCGAAGCCGGCCGAGGCCAGCGCCTGCTGCGCGGGCATGCCGTAGGCGAAGATCGCCACGGCCAGCGCCAATAGCAGCGTCACGGCCGCGGCGACATGGCCCTTCATGCGCCAGACGGCCAGCGCAATGAAGAAGAACAGGATGGGAATGGCTGCCGCCAGCGACGACAGCCACAGGCTGCCCAGCGGCGTATAGAGTTGGGTCCAGGGTTGCACGGTTAGTCTCCTGCTTTGGTGGTGTTTCGGGAAATCTTTGTTTTGTTTGCAAGCACTGCGTGAAGGCCTACTCCGGCTGTCCCTTCTCCTTCAGCAAATCCGCCAGGCTCTTCGCCGCCGGCTTCAGCGGCGTGCGGTGCTGCGTCCAGCCCATCTGCTTCGACGGCGTCAGCGCGCGCAGCCGCGTGGCGGCCCAGCGGAACAGCCGGTACGTCGCCGGGTGCGAATACGCGCCGCTCCAGAAGCGCCACACCAGGTGCTCGCCGCGGCTGTACTTCGCGCCCTGGCCGCGCAGCGGGTTGGCGACCTGCTCTTCCGGATCGCGGTTGGCCTCGGTGCGCAGGCGCACCAGCAGTTGCGGGATCGGGATGCGTACCGGGCATACCTCGCCGCAGGCGCCGCACAGGCTCGACGCGGTGGCCAGGTCGGCGGTGGCGTCCAGCCCCAGCAGGTGTGGCGAGATGATCTTGCCGATGGGGCCGGGATAGGTCGTGCCGTAGGCGTGGCCGCCGATGCGCGTGTAGACCGGGCAGTGGTTCATGCACGCGCCGCAGCGGATGCATTGCAGCGTGGCGCGCAGCTGCGTGTCGGCATAGGCCTGGGTGCGGCCGTTGTCGAGCAGCACCAGGTGGACCTCGCGCGGGCCATCGCGCTCGCCCGCGCGGCGCGGCCCTGAGATCAGGTTGAAGTAGGTGGTGATGGCCTGCCCGGTGGCCGAGCGCGTCAGCAGCGTGGACAGCGGCACGATGTGCTCCAGCCGGGCCACGACCTTCTCCATGCCCATGATGGCGATATGCACGTCGGGCACGGTGGTGGAAAGCCGGCCATTGCCCTCGTTCTCCACCAGCCACAGCGTGCCGGTGTCGGCGGCGGCGAAGTTCACGCCGGACAGGCCGATATCCGCTTCGACAAAGGCTTGGCGCAGCGCACGGCGGCCGGTCTGGATCAGCGCGTCGACATCCTCGGTATAGGGCGTGTCGGGGATATGCGCCTGGAATAGCTGCGCGATATCGCCCTTGGTCTTGTGGATCGCCGGCATCACGATATGCGAGGGCTTCTCGCCGGCCAGCTGGACGATGTACTCGCCCATGTCCGACTCGATGCAGTCCACGCCGCGCTCGGCCAGGTAATGGTTCAGCTCGATTTCCTCGCTGGCCATCGACTTGCCCTTGATCACGCGCTGCGCCTGCTTCGATGCCGCGATGCGGTGGATGATCGCGTTGGCTTCGTCGGCGTTCTCGGCCCAGTGCACCTGCACGCCGGCGGCGGTGAGCTTTGCCTCCAGCTGCACCAGCAGGTCCGGCAGGTTGGCCAGCGCGTGCTGGCGCACCGCCTCGCCCAGGTCGCGCAGGCGTTCCAGCTCATCCGCGTCGGGGAACTGCGCCAGGCGCTTGCCCTGCAGGAAGTCCATCGCGCCGCGGAAGCTCTGGCGCAGCTTGGGATCGTCCAGCGCCTCGCGGGCGCGTGCCTTGAAGTCCTGCGGCGGAACAAAATTGAGTGTGTGCTGGCTCATTGCCCGGCCTCCGCAGTGTCGGTCTCGATGATGACCCACAGCCGGCGCGGACCATGCGCGCCGTAGGCCAGCGTCTGCTGGATGTCGGAGGTCTTGGACGGGCCGGAGATCAGCACCAGGTTGGTCGGCATACCGTCGGACCAGCGTTCGGTGCGCGCGGCCATATGCAGGTCGGTGTGCAGCGTCGAGGCGCGCACCAGCGCGACATGCAGCGGCGGCACCAGCGACACCGTGCGTGGCGAGCCCGCATCGGGCGCGACCACCAGCGTGCCGGTGGCGGCAATGCCGGAGCGCGCCACGGTGAAGCCGGCATCGATGGTGTCGAACAGCTCCGCCTTCCAGGCTTCGATCGGGCGGTCGTAGCCGATGGCTTCGATATGGGCCGGCAGGGCGGCCGCCAGCGCGGCACCGGCCTGGCTGGCGGGATCAAGCAGCAGGCGCTTCACGCCGGCATTGGCCAGCTCGGTGGCCAGCAATGCCGGCCAGGCCGCCTCGCTGGCGCACCAGACCTCGGCATGCAGGCCTTGCAGTGCCGCCAGCATCGCGCCGGTCAGTTCGCCAATGGCGGGCGCGCCGTGGCGGCGTGCCTCGAAATGGCCGTCGATGCGGCGGTCGAGTTCCGCGGTGCCTGGGGAAGGTGCAGGCGCGGCAGCGCGCAGCCGGCCGAGCATGCGTTCGCGGGCGCCGGGCGTGCTCATGCGGCACCTCCGGTACGGCGCCACAGGAAGGTGGCCAGGTGCTCCACCTGCAGCGGGGCGTGGTCATGCGCCGCGGTATGGCCGATATTGAGCAGGCAGCCGCAGTCGGCCGAGACCAGCCGGTCGCAGCCGGTGGCGCAGGCCGAGGCCACCTTGTCGCGCACCATGGCGCCGGAGATATCGGGATGCTTGAGCGAGAAGGTGCCGCCAAAGCCGCAGCATTCTGATTCGCGTTCATGCTCCACGCGGGTCACGCCCGGCAGCGCGTCGACCAGGGCCACGCCGTGCTGGCGCGTACCCATTTCTCGACGGGCGCCGCACGAGGTATGCAGCACGATGCGCTCCTGCGGCTGGCCCGCCGGTGCGGCATCGCCAAAATCCAGCTTCAGCACATGGAGCAGGAACTCGCCCAGTTCATAGATGCGTCCGGCCAGTTCCAGTGCCTTGGGGCCGGCCACCGGATCGTCGGCAAAGAGCTGCGGCCAGTGGTGGCGCATCATGCCCGCGCACGAGCCCGACGGCACGATCACCGGCCAGGGCTGGCTGAACAGGTCGAGCTGGGCGCGCGCCACCGCACGGGCCGCGTCGGGGTTGCCGCTGCTGTAGGCGGGCTGGCCGCAGCAACTCTGGCCGCGCGGGAAGTGCACGGTGAGCCCTTCGCGTTCAAGCAGCCGCACGGCGTCGAGGCCGGCCTGCGGCACGAACATGTCGACCAGGCAGGTGGCAAACAGGTAGGCCTGCGCGGGGGCAGGGCCGGTGGGGTACTGACGATCCTTCATGTCTCGCTCCGGACGTGCTGGGGTCGCACGTTTCGGCGCATAATTCCCGCTTCTGCGCGGCGGTACAAATTGGTTGGACCAATCTGCCCGGCGACCCGCGCAAGCTCAGGAGCGAGGACATACGGAATGACGGCAGCGGCAGCAAGGCACGGGCGCACCCGCGGACGCGTGGAGTCGGTCATGCGCCGGATCGAGACCGCGCTGCTCGACGGCACCTGGCCGCCCGGCACGCGGCTGCCGGCCGAGCGGGTGCTGGCCGGGCAATACGAGGTGGCGCGCAACACCGTGCGCGAGGCGATCCAGCGCCTGGCCGCGCGCGGCCTGCTGCAGAGCCGGCGCGGTGCCGGGGTCTACGCCACCGACCAGCTGCGCGCCGGCATTGCCTCGCCCTGGGGCCAACTGGTGGCCGACCACCCCGCGCTGCGCGACGACATCCTGGAGTTCCGCCGCGTGCTGGAGGGCGCGACCGCGTATTTTGCGGCGCTGCGCGCGGATGCCGCTGACGTGAAACGGATCCGCGCCCTGATGGCCAAGCTGGAACGCGCGCGTGCCGCCGACGACAAGCAGGCAGAGGCCGATGCCGATGCGCAGTTGCATGACGCCATCGCCCAGGCCTCGCACAACACCATGTTCCTGCACCTGCATACCAGCGTGATCGGCATGCTGCGCGAGCACATCACCATCAACGGCACCGGCCTGCGCGAACAGGACGACGGCGCCTCAGACCTTCTGTTGCTGCAGCACCGCACGCTGTGCGATGCGATTTGCGCGCGCCGCCCGGAAGAGGCGCGCACCGCCATGCAGACCCATATCGACTTCGTGCGCAGCCGGGTGGAGCAGGACGGCGCCTGAATCAGGTATTGGTCCTACCAACGCTGCGGCATGCCGGCCGCGGCACTCAGATCAGCCCGGCGCCGGCAAGCTCCCGCTTCAGGTAGGCGTAGAAGATCGGTCCGGCGATCACGCCCGGGATGCCGAACAGCGTTTCCATCAGCAGCATCACCGTCAGCAGTTCCCACGCCGCGGCCTGGATGCGCGCACCGATGATGCGTGCGTTCAGGAAGTACTCCAGCTTGTGGATCACCACCAGGAACACCAGCGACGCCACCGCGATCGGCAACGACACCGACAGCGAGGCCACCACGATGGCGGTGTTGGAAATCAGGTTGCCCAGCACCGGCAGCAGCCCGGCCACGAAAGTGATCACCAGCAGCGTCTTGGTCAGCGGCAGGTGCACGCCAAAGAGCGGCAGCACCAGCAGCAGGTAGATCGCCGTCAGCACGGTGTTGATGGTCGAGATCTGGATCTGCGCGAAGATGAACTGCGAGAACGCCTGCTGCAGCGTGCGTGCGCGCGCCACCAGCGCCGCGGCCAGCGGCCGGCGGTTGGGCCGCACCACCGCGCGGTACAGCGCCACCATCGCGCCGATCACCAGCCCGATCAGGATATGCACCAGCGTGCGCAGCACCTCGGCACCCAGCTTCTGCGCCATCGCGGCATGCTCGCGCAGCGTCTCGATCAGCGTGTTGGCCAGCTCGTCCACGCCGTTGGGCAGCGCATCGCTGAGCCACGGCGGCATCTGCCCACGCGAGCGGTCGATGATGTCGGCCACATGGTTGAGCAGCCCGTCCAGGGTATTGCCCTCGCCACTGACAAAGCGCACCAGCAGCCAGCCCGCCAGCGTCAGCGCCAGCAGGATCAGCGCCGACAGGATGGCCACGGCCAGGGCGTCGTGGCGCTGGTTCAGGCGCTTCAGGCGCGGCGCCAGCACGTCCACCAGCGAGTACAGCAGCAGCCCGGACAGCAATGCCGCCACCAGGTTGGCGTGGAGCACGGTCCAGAGCGCCAGGGCGGTCAGCAGGTAAGCGACGGTGCCGACGCTGTACCACGCGGCCGGCAGCAGGCGCGGGGTGGTGGTCGGGTCGGGGTCTTTCATCGGGGTCTCCGGCATGCAATTTGCTCAAATTTATTCTGAATTCTCGCCGATCCAGATGTTGTTCCTGAGTCAGGCCGTGTGCGCTGAGGCGATGTTGGCATCACGGCACACGCAAAGGCTGTCTATATTAGGGGGAATCGTGCCCGGCAAGGCGCCTGGCGCACCGCTGTCATCGTTTTCCCCAGAGCCCAGGAACGGAGCGCATGGCCTACACGCACACCATCGGCACCCACCGCCACGTCTTTGCCGACCTGCGCACGCTGCTGGCCCGGGCCAGCCCTGCGCGCTCCGGCGACGCGCTGGCGGGCGTTGCCGCGGCCAGCGAGCAGGAGCGGATGGCCGCGCGGCTGGCGCTGGCAGAGGTGCCGCTCAAGCAGTTCCTGACCGAGGCGCTGGTGCCGTATGAGGACGACGAGGTCACGCGCCTGATCCTGGACCGGCACGATGGCGCGGCCTTTGCCGCCATCGGCGCCACCACCGTGGGCGACCTGCGCAACTGGCTGCTGCTGCATGAGACCGACAGCGCCACGCTGGCGCGGGTGGCGCCGGGGATCACCCCGGAGATGGCCGCCGCGGTCAGCAAGCTGATGCGCAACCAGGACCTGGTGGCGGTGGCGCGCAAGTGCCAGGTGGTGACGCGATTTCGCAGCACGGTGGGGCTGCCGGGCCGGCTCTCGGTGCGGCTGCAGCCCAACCACCCGACTGACGATCCCAAGGGCATTGCCGCGTCGATCATCGACGGGCTGCTCTATGGCTGCGGCGATGCCACCATCGGCGTCAACCCGGCTTCGGACAACCTGGGCGCCATCGTCTCGCTGCTGCGCATGATCGATGAGCTGCGCAGCCGCTTCGACATCCCCACGCAATCCTGCGTGCTGACCCATGTCACCAACACGCTGCGCGCGATCGGGCAGGGCGCGCCGGTGGACCTGGTGTTCCAGTCGGTGGCCGGCAGCGAGCGCGCCAATGCGGCCTTTGGCATCAGCCTGTCGCTGCTGGCCGAGGCGCACGATGCCGCGCAGGCGCTCGCGCGCGGCACCGTTGGCGACAACCTGATGTACTTTGAGACCGGGCAGGGCAGCGCGCTGTCGGCCAATGCGCACCACGGCGTCGACCAGCAGACCATGGAGGCGCGCGCCTACGCGGTGGCGCGCGCGTTCTCGCCGCTGCTGGTCAATACGGTGGTGGGCTTTATCGGTCCCGAATACCTGTACGATGGCAAGCAGATCATCCGCGCCGGGCTGGAAGACCACTTCTGCGGCAAGTTGATGGGGGTGCCGATGGGCTGCGACGTCTGCTACACCAACCATGCCGAGGCCGACCAGGACGACATGGACACGCTGCTGACGCTGTTCGGCGTGGCCGGCATCAATTTCATCATGGGCGTGCCCGGCGCCGACGACATCATGCTGAACTACCAGAGCACCTCGTTCCACGATGCGCTGTACCTGCGCGAGGTGCTGGGGCTGCGCCCCGCGCCGGAGTTCGAGGCCTGGCTGCAGCGCATGGGCATTGCCGATGCCAGCGGCAGGCTGCTCGAGCCCGCCGCGCGCCAGCCGCTGCTGCAGATGGCCCACAGCCTGTAAGGTGCAGCCGATGACGGCCAGACGCCCGCCTCCCGCCGCTCCTGCCAACGCCGATGCCGATGCCGACCCGTGGCAACGCCTGCGCCAGTTCACGCGCGCGCGCGTAGCGCTGGGCCGTACCGGCCACAGCCAGACCACCGATGCGGTGCTGGCCTTCGGGCTGGCCCATGCGCAGGCGCGCGATGCGGTGCACCTGCCGCTGGACGTGGGCGCGGTCACCGCGGCGCTGGATGCGGCGGGGGTACAGAACCTCGCCGTGCACAGCGCGGCGCCGGACCGCGCGCACTACCTGCGGCGCCCCGACCTGGGCCGGCGCCTGGACGATGCCAGCCGCGCGCGGCTGGCCGCGGCACGGCCGGGCGACGCGCCCGATGTGGTGTTCGTGGTTGCCGACGGCCTGTCCGCGCTGGCCACGCAGACGCACGCGCTGCCGTTGCTCGATGCCACCCGCGCGCGCTTGCCGCAGACATGGCGCATCGGCCCGGTGGTGGTGGCCGAGCAGTCGCGCGTGGCGCTGGGCGACGAGATCGGCGAGCTGCTTGGCGCGCGCCAGGTGGTGATGCTGATCGGCGAACGGCCCGGCCTGAGCTCGCCCGACAGCCTTGGCATCTACCTGACCCATGCGCCGCGCACGGGCCGCACCGATGCCGAGCGCAACTGCATCTCCAACGTGCGCCCCGAAGGCCTGCCGTATGCGCAGGCCGCCGACCGGCTCGCCTTCCTGCTGCGCGGCGCGGCGGCATTGGGCCGCTCGGGCGTGGACCTGAAGGACGACAGCGTGCCGGCGTTGCCTGAAGGCTGAAGCGTCTGCATCCCCCACCCGCCAGCATGCAAAACGGCCACCGCGCGGGTTCGCAACCCGCGTGGTGGCCGTTCAGTGGCCAATAAAAAGCGCCGCTTACATCATGCGGCGCGAAAACTGCCCGTGCCCAGCGTCCGACATCAGCCGCGAGAACTGTTCGCCGCTCATGTGCACCAGTTCCTGGTGGTCGCCGCCTTCGAAATACACGTCGGGCTGCGCCATCAGGCTGTCGTCCACATAGGTCTGCATG
This sequence comes from Cupriavidus sp. FW305-F7, assembly GCF_058782875.1. Taxonomy (NCBI): domain Bacteria; kingdom Pseudomonadati; phylum Pseudomonadota; class Betaproteobacteria; order Burkholderiales; family Burkholderiaceae; genus Cupriavidus; species Cupriavidus sp. FW305-F7. Next base: position 98,714 of record NZ_JBYSYC010000016.1, read on the forward strand.
CCGTAGGCCATCGCGACCGGCGGGATCGCGCCGAGGTCGCAATCCTTGAAGATCTCGCGGATCTCGTCCTCATGCGCCAGTACCAGGTTGCGCCCGGTCTGTTCGCAGATGGCGGCCATGTGCAGATGGTGGCTTGAAGGAATCACGGCGGCGACATAGCCGCGGTCATCCTCCAGCAACAGCGTCTTGGCCAACCGGTCCCCGGGAACATGCGCGGCCTCGGCAGTGGCCATGCTGCTGAGGGTGTAGGGGTGGCGGATGATGTCGTACTGGGTGTTCTTGCTGCTCAGGCAGCTTGCAAGCGTGCTAGCCAGGGCCATGGTAGCTCCTCAGGTGCGGATGCGCCGACGGTTATCCTTGTGCTCCTACTATAGTCCGTGGCGCCGCTGCCGAAGGCGACGCGCCCAGGGTCTGTTCCATATGGGAACAGACCCTTCTATGAGGGCGAGGATGTCAAGCTCCTCCGGGATTGAATTTCCATAGACATGACTGGCACGATGCTTTCTCCTTGCAAGCCTCGAATCTTCGTGGGCTGACACGGCGTGAAACCGAGATCGGGGTTACTTAAGGCCGGGACCCAGCCCCGGTCTACCTTCTATCCGTGCCCGGCGCAAGGCCGGGTCACCACATACCGCATGCGCGAGGCGCTGGAACACCCCTGTTACCTGCGCGCGCCCCATCTAGAAGAACGGCTACCCGCTGGGGGCAGCCCGAGTCTGTTACGGGCGCGCTGACCTGCGATCGTTACCGCTTAGCCTTCCATACTCAGGCGGCATCACGTTGCGACTGGTTTGAAGCTGGCCTCGACTGGAATCTCGCCGTACTCGAGATAGCGCCACAGGCCAATAGCCAATCGCCGTGCCAGTGCCACAATACCGATGCGCCGCATGCGCTTGCCACCTGGCGCAAAGCGCTCATTGAACCATTGGGTGAGCTGACTTGCAGGCTGGTAGCGTAACCAGCTCCACGCCAGTTCAATCATCAGCCAGCGGGCTCGTTTGTTGCCAGCCTTGCTGATGCCTTGCTCGACCTGGCTTTCGCCGCTGCTGTAGGGCGTCGGCGCCAAGCCCAGGGAGCTGGCGACTTCGCGTCGGTTGTGAAAGTTCCGCCAGCCAAACAGTTCCTTGACCAGGATCCAGGCACTGCCGACGCCAATCCCGCGCAGCCGCGCGAGCAGGGCGATCGCCGGCTGCGCGCCGGTCTTTACGGTCGCGTGCTGCTGGGCTTCGATCGTCCTGATCTGCGTAACCGCCAGTGACAGTCGCGCGACACTGCGCTCGATCTCGGCGCGCAGCCCCACAGGCAGTTGCGCGCCATGATCGTTCCACCAGTGCGCCCAGGAACGGCCACCGACGTGGGCGACCCGCAGGTTGTGCAATACCAGCAGCGAGCGAATTCGGTTGCTGAGGGCGGTGCGTTCCTGCCTGAGTCGCCCCAGTTCCCGGTGCAACTGCCGCTCGTCTTCTTGCTCCGGGGTGGGAACCCGCGCGACGCCCCACACGCGTCGCTCCCCCGCGTGATAACGCAGCAGCATCGAGAGCAACTTGTCGCCGTCGAGCCGGTCGGTCTTGGCACGTCGTGCACGCCGGTTGACTTCGATACTGGACGAGTCCACCACCAGGTTATCAATGCCTTGTTCGGTCAGCCAGCGGTGCAGCCAGAAGCCATCGCGGCCAGCCTCGTAACAACTGCGGACCGGCACCTGCGATGTCAGTCCGCAGCGTGCTTTGGCCTTGGCAATCGCTCGCAGGACCGCGTCCTTGTCACCGGCCGCCACCGTATACCGGCTCGGCCCGCGTACGCCGTCGCCAAGCGACAGCTTCCAACTCTTCTCGCCCAGTTCGAAGGCCATATACAGTCGACCAATAACTGCCCTATCCTGTCCTTGAAGGGCTGTGTCAGGCGCATTCATTTGCAGGCTCCTTTCGTAAAACGGGTTCGTGAAGCTTCGTTTTACTCCAGGGGGCTTATCTGTCCAGCCCTTCCATAGAATCTAGCGGTGCAGGCGCGGCCACACTGCCTGCAGCTCGGTCTTCAGGAAGTTCAGCAGATAGCGCGTGGCCAGCGTCTGGTAGCGGTTGGGCATGGTCAGCATATAGAGCTTGCTGCCGAACACGCTGATGCGGTAGTCACAGAGCAGCGGCACCAGCGCGCCGCTGTCCAGTTCGGCGCCGATCGCATAGATCGGGAGAATGCCGATCCCCAGGCCTGCCAGCACCGACTCCTTCAGGAAAGCAAAGTTTTCCGAGGTCAGCGTCGGTTCGAGCACCACCTGCTCGCGGGTTTCGTTCGCGTCATGGCCTTCATCGGCATCCAGCCGCGTGCCCGATGCCTTGAGTTTCTGGCCCACCGGCGACGCGCACACCATCGCATGTCCTTGCAGCCCGGTGAGTGTTTTCGGCGCAGGATGCGCGGCGAGATACCCCGGCGACGCGCACACGATCCAGTCGACTTCGCCAATCTCCGTGGCGACCACCGAATCGGGCGGGGTGGAGATAATGCGCAGCGCCACGTCCACGTCCTCGGACACCAGGTTGTGCACGCGGTTGTCGAACATGACGTCAAGCGTGATGTCGGGATAGCGCTGCTTGAACAGCACCAGCAGCGGCGACAGTAGCGTATGCCCCAGCCCTGTGGGCACCGAGAGCCGCACATGGCCCTGCAGGCTCTTGCCCATATTGCTGATCAGCGCATTGGCGGCCGCTACTTCGCCCAGGATGTTGCGGCCGTGCTCGTACAGGCCGGCGCCGACCGGGGTCGGCTCGACATGGCGCGTGGTCCGGCGCAGCAGCTGCACGCCCAGCTCTTCTTCGAGCGCCTTGAGCCGGTAGCTCACATTGGCGCGCGTCATCTTGAGCTTGCGCGCGGCCGCGCTCAGGTTGCCCGCATCGACGATGTCGACGAACAGGCGCAGGGCGTTCAGGTCCATGGGGTGATCAATGAAAGACGGGGGCAATTGCGGCCCCCGTATATTGCCATGCTCGTGGCGGCGTCCCGCGGCATTGCACCGCGGGGTGCGCATCAATGCTCGTGATGCAGGTATTTGGCCTGGCGCGGCAGGCGCAGGCTGACGAAGAAGGCAATCACCATCATCGCCGTCACATACCAGTAGAACGCGGTCTCGTGGCCGAGCGTCTTCATGCCCAGCGCCACGTATTCGGCGGAGCCGCCGAAGATCGCGTTGGCGATGGCATAGGCCAGGCCCACGCCCAGCGCGCGCACCTCGGGCGGGAACATCTCGGCCTTCACGATGCCGCTGATCGAGGTGTAGAAGCTGACGATGGCCAGCGCCACGGCGATCAGCACAAAGGCAAGCTCGGGGCTGCTGACCGTGCCCAGTGCGGTCAGGATCGGCACCGTGCAGAGCGCACCCAGCGCGCCGAACAGCAGCATGTTGGTGCGCCGGCCGATGCGGTCGGACAGCGCGCCGAACACCGGCTGCATGCACATGTACAGGAACAGGCATCCCGTCATCACATAGCTGGCGGTCTTGATCGACATGCCGGCGGTGTTGACCAGGTACTTCTGCATATACGTGGTGAAGGTGTAGAAGATCAGCGAGCCGCCCGCGGTATAGCCGAGCACCGTGAAGAAGGCGGCCTTGTGGTTGCGGAGCAGCGCGGCCACGCTGCCGGCTTCCTTGCTGCCGCGGGTGGCTGCCGACGAGGTCTCGTGCAGCGTGCGGCGCAGGAACAGCGCCACCACCGCGGTGACCGCGCCGACCACGAACGGGATGCGCCAGCCCCAGGCCTTCAGTTCGGCCTCGTCCAGCAGTTGCTGCAGGATCACCACCACCAGCACCGCCAGCAACTGGCCGCCGATCAGCGTCACATACTGGAACGACGAGAAGAAGCCGCGCCGGCCGCGCAGCGCCACCTCGCTCATATAGGTGGCGGTGGTGCCGTATTCGCCGCCGACCGACAGGCCCTGGATCAGGCGCGCGAGCAGCAGCAGCGCCGGCGCCCAGTTGCCGATGCTGGCATAGGTGGGCAGGCAGGCGATCAGCAGCGAGCCGGCGCACATCATGATCACCGAGATCAGCATCGAGTTCTTGCGGCCGTGGCGGTCGGCGATGGTGCCGAACAGCCAGCCGCCGATGGGCCGCATCAGGAAGCCGGCGGCAAACACGCCGGCGGTGTTCAGCAGTTGCGCGGTGGGATCGGACTTGGGGAAGAATGACGGCGCAAAGTAGATCGCGCAGAAGGCGTAGACGTAGAAGTCGAACCATTCGACCAGGTTGCCCGACGAGGCGGCGACGATGGCGTAGATGCGCTTGCGCACCTCTTCGCGGCTCGGGGCGGCCGTCTGGGCTAGGGTAGCGGGGAGATCGGTCATGTTGTTGTCTTGCAGTCAGGGCGGCGCAGGGCAGCCGCGGGTCAGGTCGCGCTGCGCAGTGCTGGCGGCAGATGCCGGAAACATGGCGGCCGCAGGCCACCGGAACGGTGGGCGGCAAGGGGGAACACGGGGAAGGCCGGGCGGGAGCCCGTCGGTCTGGGGCGTGAACTGGCGCGCACTGCGGCGCATTTGCCATCGAAGCGTAGCCCGATCCGCCGGACCTGCACACCCCTTGGGTGTGCTGCGGTGCAGCATAGGCCTGCCGGTCGACGCAGCCATCAGGGTTTGCGGGCGATTGTCCACGTGGCTGGACACTGAATCCGGCTGCGGCCCGTCTGGCGCCCGGCCGCAACAGGGTGTTGCGTGCGCTGCGGCTTGCACTGTGCGCGGGTCTGGGCAATGATGCGAGCCGGACCCTCAACTGGCCTACTGCGCCCCCCGTTTGCCATGCACCGCTCGTTGCGTCGATGGCTGTGCCTGCCGTTGCTCTTTGCCGCCGCCAGCGCCCCTGCCCAGGACCTGGTCGAATGCAAGCGGATCGAGCACGACCAACTGATCACAGCCTCGCAGGAAACGCTGCTGTTCCTGCGCTGCCGCGCGCGCCGGGTCGCGTATGAAGCGCCGCGCCTGAAGGGCGTTTCGCAGCGCGTAAAGGACGACCTGGTCTTCGCCTGCCTGGACCAGGCCGACGCCGTGGAGCACCAGCTGCGCGTGCGCCACGGCTACTCGCGCGAGGCGCTGGCGCGCCTGCGCTGCGAACTGTGAGGGCCGACGCCGGGGGGCTGAATTCCGGCCGGCGCGGACGGTCTGCTCAGGCAAAGCCGCCATTGACGCGCACCACCTGAGCATTGACCCACGCCCCATCCGGCCCGGCCAGGAACGACACCGCCGCGGCAATGTCCTCGGGCGTGCCCAGCCGCTCCAGTGGCGCCACTTTGGACAGCTGCGCCACCTGCGCTTCCGATTTGCCATCGAGGAACAGTTCGGTCGCGACCGGCCCCGGCGCTACCGCATTGACGGTGATGCCGCGCCCGCGCAGTTCGCTGGCCAGGACCCGCACCAGCCCTTCCACGCCTGCCTTGGCGGCGATATAGGGACCATATCCGGGGAAGGAGCGCGCAATCACGCTGGTCGACAGCGCAATGATGCGTCCGCCTTCGCCCAGCCGCGCGGCGGCTTCGCCCAGCACCAGGAAAGCGCCGCGCAGGTTGGTGGCGATGGTCTGGTCGAAGGCGTCCAGGCTGGCCGGCGCAACCGGCGCCATCTGCATGATGCCGGCGCTGTTGACGACCACGTCGAGCCGGCCGAACGCCTGCTGCGCGGCATCGAACAGCCGTGCCACGTCTGACGCCTGCGCCACATCGCCCTGGATAGCGATGGCATTCACGCCGCTCTCGCGCGCCGCCGCCACCGTCGCTTCGGCCCGGGCGGCGTTGCCGGCGTAGCCAATGGCTACGTCGAAGCCGTCGGCGGCCAGCCGCAACGCGATGGCGCGGCCGATGCCGCGGGAGGCGCCGGTGACGAGCGCGGCGCGGCGGGAGATGGCTGGGGTGGAGGTCATGGCAGTTTCCTTGGGAGCGAATGGAAGATGACCTCATGATGGATGTTGGCTGTCTTTGGATAAATTCGCGAAAAGTAGTTTGATTAGCCAGAATTTCTTAACAATATCGGGCGTGCCGCATGCGCCGCACCGCATTGCACATCCCGGAAATCCCGCGCTGGCGTTGCAGGCTCCGCCTGCGCCGCCCCCAGGCATGCGTTAAGATTCTTCCTTTCCAGCCGTCTTTGGCGCTGCATCCTGCCGCTGTATCCCGCGTTTCGCCATGAGCAACCTGAACCAGCAATCCATCCTCTCCGTCCATCACTGGACCGACACCCTTTTCAGCTTCACCTGCACGCGCGACCCTGGTTTTCGCTTTGAGAATGGCCAGTTCGCCATGGTCGGGCTGGAAGTGAACGGCCGCCCGCTGCTGCGCGCCTACAGCATCGCCAGCGCCAACTATGAGGAAACGCTGGAATTCTTCAGCATCAAGGTGCCCGATGGCCCGCTGACCTCGCGCCTGCAGCACCTGCGCGAGGGCGACCAGATCTTCGTCGGCAAGAAGCCGACCGGCACGCTGCTGGTGGACAACCTGCTGCCCGGCAAGACGCTGTGGCTGCTGGCCACCGGCACCGGCCTGGCGCCGTTCCTGTCGATCATCCGCGATCCGGAGGTCTACGAGCGCTACGACAAGGTCGTGCTGACCCACACCTGCCGCTTCGTTGAAGAGCTGGCCTATCGCGAGCTGATCCAGGAACACCTGCCGCAGCACGAGCACCTGGGCGATCTGGTGCGCGAAAAGCTGGTGTACTTCCCGACCGTGACGCGCGAAGAGTTCGACAACCGCGGCCGCATCACCGACCTGATCGCCTCGGGCGAGCTGTTCGAGCGACTGGGCGTGGAGCCGTTCTCGCTGGAGAACGACCGCATCATGCTGTGCGGCAGCCCGGACATGCTCAAGGACGTCCGCGGCATCCTGGAAGCGCGCGGATTCGCCGAAGGCAATATGAGCCATCCCGGCCATTTCGTGCTGGAAAAGGCCTTCGTCGGCTAAGGCCGGCCTGCCCCGGCGCGGCTCGTTCCGTGCCGGGGCGCACCCTTGCTGTACCCCCCGGCTATACCTCCCGCGTCATCCCCTTCAGGTCGATCCACTCGGCAAACTGCGCCTCGGTGACATGCCCCGACGCGATCGCCGCCTCGCGCAGCGACAGGTTGCGCTTGACCGCCAGCTTGGCGATCTCTGCGGCCTTGTCGTAGCCGATATGCGGATTGAGCGCCGTCACCGGCATCAGCGAACGCTCCAGCAGTTCGGCGATGCGCTCGCGGTCGGCCTCGACGCCTTCGACCATATGCTCGGCAAAGCTCGACGCGGCCCCCGCCAGCAGGCTCACCGACTGCAGCAGGCTGTAGATGATCACCGGCTTGTAGGCGTTCAGCTCCAGCGTGCCCAGCCCGTTGGCCAGCGTCACCGTGGTGTGGTTGCCGATCACGCGGCAGCACACCATCGCCAGCGCCTCGGCCTGGGTCGGGTTGACCTTGCCCGGCATGATCGATGAGCCCGGCTCGTTGGCCGGCAGCACCAGCTCGGCAAAGCCGGCACGCGGGCCTGAGCCCAGCAGCATGAAGTCGCGCGCGATCTTCAGGAACGACGAGGCCGTGGTGCTGAGCGCGCCGGACAGATCGGCCAGCGCATCGTGCGAGGCCTGCAGCGCATAGCGGTTGGGCGCGGGCTCGAACGGCAGGCCGGTGTAGTCGGCCAGCGCCCGCGCGAAGGCCGCGGCGAAGCCGTGCGGGGCGTTCAGGCCGGTGCCCACCGCGGTGCCGCCCTGTGCCACCGGCATCGCGCGCAGCATGGCCTGCTGCAGGCGCGACTGCGCATCGGCCACTTGCGTCATGTAGCCCGAGAACTCCTGCCCCAGCGTCAGCGGCACAGCATCCTGCAGGTGGGTGCGGCCGACCTTGACGATATCGGCAAAGGCTTCCACCTTGCGCGCGAAGGTCTGCTGCAGCTGCTCCAGTGCCGGCAGCAGTTCCTGCTGGATCGCGCGCGTGGCGGCGATATGCATCGCGGTGGGGAAGCTGTCATTGGAAGACTGGCTGGCGTTGACGTGGTCGTTGGGGTGCACCGGCGTCTTGCTGCCGACCTTGCCGCCCAGCAACTGAATCGCGCGGTTCGCGATGACCTCGTTCAGGTTCATGTTGGTCTGCGTACCGGACCCGGTCTGCCAGACCGACAGCGGGAACTCATCGGGCCAGCGGCCTTCGATGACTTCGGTCGCGGCCTGTTCGATCGCGTGCGCCAGTTCGGGCTTGAGCACGCCAAGCTCGCCGTTGGCGCGCGCCGCGCAAAGTTTCAGGATGGCGAAGGCCTCAATCAGTGCCGGCGGCATCTTCTCGTTGCCGATGCGGAAGTTCTGGCGCGAGCGCTCGGTCTGCGCCCCCCACAGGTGATCGGCGGGCACGGGCACGTCGCCCAGGCTGTCTTTCTCGATGCGGGTGGCGGAGGTGGACGGGGCAGACATGGGCAGACTCCTATGCAAGGCAGCGGACGGTTGGGCCGGGTGGCCTGGTGCAGTCCATTAGAATACCGCTTCACCGCGGCCGGCGCCCAAGCGCCCGCCGCCTTGCCTTGCCCTTAGCGACATCCCTCGGCCGCATGCTCATCGCCCAGCTCAAGTCCTTCTTCATGGTGGCCCGCATCGGCAGCGTCACGCAGGCCGCCAAGCGCCTGGGCCTGTCGCAGCCCACCATCACCGCGCAGATCCGCGCGCTGGAAGAAGCCTACGGGGTCGAGCTGTTCCACCGCGGCGGGCGCCGCCTGGCGCTGTCAGACGCGGGGCTGGCATTGCTGCCGCGCGTCGAGGCGCTGGTGCAGCAGGAAACCGAGATCGATTTCTTCCTGCGCCATTCGGGCGACCTGCGCACCGGCAGCCTGCGCGTGGGTGCGACCGCGCCCTACTATGTGCTGGAGCTGATCCGCAGCTTCAGCGAGCGCTTTCCCGCCATCGATGTCAGCGTGGTGACCGGCAATTCGCAGGAAGTGCTGGAAGCGCTGCAGGAATACCGCGTCGATATCGCCACCTCGTCGCAGCGGGTGGACGATGCGCGCCTGTCGCGCGTGCTGCTGGGCGTGGATCCGCTGATGCTGGTGGTGCACCGCACCCATGCGCTGGCCGGGCACACCGAAGTGGCCGTCAGTGCGCTGGCAGGCTGCCGCCTGCTGATGCGCGAACTCGGGTCGACCACGCGCATCGCCACCGAAGACATGCTGGCGCAGGCGCGCGTGAGCCCCGCGGCGCAGATGGAGATCGGCAGCCGGGAGTCGATCCGCGAGGCGGTGATACGCAACCTGGGCGTATCGGTGATTGCCCGGCACGAGGTGCCGAGCCATCCGGACCTGCGCGTGCTGGGCTTCACCGATGCCTCGCCCTGCCTGCACGAGTATCTCTATTGCCTGCGCGAGCGGCGTGGCGCCAGGCTGATCGATGCCTTCGTCGCGCTGGCCGAACCGCCGCAGGGGCAGCAGGAATCGGGCTGGGACCGCTAAGCCGTCATCTTCAGGCACTGCTCCATGCAGGCTGCGCAGGCGCGGGCGCAATCCTGGCAGTGCTCGTTGTCATGGTGCTCGCATTCCTCCTTGCACCACTTGCAGACTTCGGCGCAGTCTTCACACACCAGCGGCGCGAACTCGCTGTTGCGCAGCATGTAGGACGCGGCCAGCTGGGCGATGCCGGCGCAATCCATGTCCAGCGCGATGCAGCGCGCCATCTTGCGCACGTCCTGTTCTTCCAGGCAGGCCGCGGCGCACTTGAGTGCGGCAGCGGCTGCGGCATTGCAGGCGGCAATGCAGTCGGCGTAGCGGGCGGCGTTTTCCTGCACGGTGGGTCGGATCATGGAACGTCCTCCTTCGGGGGTAGGTGGATGGGACCAGCATGCCCACGGTGCCGGAAGCGGCGCATCCGCACGCGCACGGGGCATCGTTATCCACAATAGCAGGCGCTGGCGGTTCCTGTCGGCCCGGTATTTGCTGCGTCGCGCTGGTTACAATGCCATCTGAGCGCAGCAGATCGGCGACGGCGCGCACGCAACGCGGCCGTCACCTGCGACAATGGCCGGGCACCACCAGCACGCATTGCGCATCTAACAGGCACGGTCCCGCCGCACTGGCGGGGCCGATGCAAACACACACCGGCAGCACGGGGAAGGAAGGCACATCATGGGCGAGGCAAAACGGCGGGGTACCCCCGAGGAGCGTGCGGCACAGGCACGCGCAAAGATTGAGGCCTTGCGCCCCGCCCAGCTGGTCTGCGGGCACTGCAAGACCGCGTTCGCGCAATTCGACGCGCTCGACGTGCCGGGCCTGCCCGGCATCGATGCCGTGTTCGGCGGCGAATGCCCCGGCTGCGGCAACGACGTGGTGGTGTTCAAGGGCGCGCCCGATGCGGTGGCCCAGGCCATGATCGCGTGGGAGAAGATGCTGGGCGCCGATGCGCAGCTGGGCTACCAGTCCAGCGACGGCCGCCACGTACCGTTCGAGCCCGAGGGGGCCGGCGGCGCGGCGTCGGACAAGCCCGGCGGCACCATCCACTGAGCCCTCGGCCGGGGCTGCCTACTGCGCGCTGAGCTCGCCCGCCAGTTCCGGCGGGCCGATCTCATAGCGCCCGCGGCCCGCGCCCTTGGCGCGGTATAGCAGCACGTCCGCCAGGCGCATCAGTTCGCGGTCCTGCGCCGGACCGCCGTTGTAGAGCGCCACGCCGATGCTGACGTCCACGTCGGCGGACACGCCCTCGAAGTCGAAGGGCTCGTCCGTTGCCTGCAGGATGGACTGCGCCACGCGGCGTGCCGCGGCGGGCCGGGTCATGTCTTCGAGCACCACCGCGAACTCGTCGCCACCCAGCCGGGCGACGGTGTCGCGCTCGCGCACGCAGCGGCGCACGCGCTGGGCAAAGGTCTGCAGCAGCTGGTCGCCGGCGGCGTGGCCGTGAATATCGTTGACGGCCTTGAAGCGGTCCATGTCCAGGTACAGCAGGGCCATCAGCGTGCCATGCTCGCGGCTGCGCACCATCGCCGCGTGCAGCTGGCCCTCGAAAGCGCTGCGGTTCATCAGCTGCGTCAGGTGGTCGGTGCGCGACATGCGCGCCAGGCGCTGCGTCTCCAGCTTGCGCTGCGTGATGTCCTGCACGTGGATATGCACGCCCACCACCTCGCTGCCGTCGGCGCTCCATTCCGGGCGCAGGCTGCTCTCCATGCAGTGGTATTCGGGGTCGCTGTCTTCGGTTTCGAAGGTCACCGCAGTGCCCGCCAGCGCGCGCTGCATGAATGGCTGCACGCGCGCGTAGCGGGCCTCGCCCAGGATCTCGCGCACGTGCCTGCCGCGCAGTTCCTCCGGCTTCAGGCCGAAGACACGCTCGTAGGCCTGGTTGTTGAACACATAGCGCTCATCGGTGTCGATAAAGGCCAGCAGCGACGGCAGCGTGTCGGTCACCGCGCGCAGGCGCCGTTCGCTGCGGTCCAGCGCCTGGCGGCGCTCGCGCACGTCGCGCATCAGCTTGATGAAGGCGCGCGTCACGTCGCCGATCTCGTCGCGCTGCTGCCGTGTCGGCAGCCGCTCGAACGCGGACAGGTCGTTGGCGCTGGCCTGCACCACCTTGTGCAGGCGCGCCAGCGGCGCCAGCTGGCGCCGCACAGCCAGCCAGATCAGCAGGGCCACCGCCGCCATGGCCACCCCGGCCATGCTCAGGAAGCGCTGCTGCATCTGGTGCAGCGGTGCGTAGGCCTCGCGCGCGGGCAGCAGCGCCACCAGTTCCCAGCCGGTGCTCGACATCAGGTAGCGTGCGATCACCGGCCGCGCCGGCGTGAGGAATTCCAGCGGCGCGGGGCTGTCATCCTCGCCGCAGGTATCGGCCACGGCCTGCGCCGGCTGGCGCGCCTGCGCGGGATCGGGATGGCGGATGTAGACCGGCTCGGGGCCGGCCGACACCAGGCAGTAGTAGCCGGTGGTGCCGAGGCGGTTGTGCAGGATCTCGACCAGGAAGTTGGCGCTGGACAGGTCCAGCCAGCCGCCCACCAGGCCGACGAAGGCCTGGTTCGGCGCCAGCACCGGCACCGCCACCATCACCCCCATCTGGCCGTTGGTGCGCGAGCGGATGGGCGGCGACACCACGGGCGCGAGCGAGCGGGCGGCCTCGCGGAAATAGCTGCGGTCGCCAATGTCCGCCCCGCTGCCGCGGTTACTGACGATGTTGCCCTGCATGTCGGCGACCAGCAGCGCGTTGAACGCGGCCGGCACCGGGATCGCTGCGGACAGCGCATCCAGCGCCCGCTCGCGCACCGCGGCGGCTTGCGCGCCATGCGCCTGCGCCAGCAGGCCGCTGAGTTGCGCAGCCTGGTGCGAGAGCAGCACGATGCGGTCGCTCATGGCGGTGTCGAGCTGGCTGGCGGTCAGCTTGACGACGGAGTCCTGCTGGACTTGCAGCGCATCGTGCAGGTCGCGGTGGGCATCGTACAGGGCGGTCAGTACGATGCCGGTGCCGAACACCGCGGCCAGCACGGTGGTGATGATCGCAATGCGCGCTTTCAGCGTGGGTGTGTAGACGGGCATGTAGGGCGCAGTTGGGGCGTTAGTGTCCTGTTCCGCAGATACCTTGCCATGAAATCGCCCAGTTGCCCGCCATGCGTCGTTGCTCGTCGTTGCCATAGCTACTGCTATGGCGCCTCCTCGCGCCTAGCCTGACAGTCAACTGGACGATTACATTTTGGCAAGTTATCTACGGAACAGGACACTAGTGGCGCGGACTGTCGCGTACTTGGAGGGGGCATCTCCGGTGGAACCCTACCATACCCCGCCGTGGTGGGGCATGCGGTCTTTCCCCCGAACGGGTTCATCCCCGGCGGGGGTGTGCGGGCTGCCTGTGCCACGGTATAGTCCCCCGTTAATGCGAAGGCAAGTCCACGCAGACGGCATGCCCCTGCTGCATGCCGGAACCGATCGACCATGAGACTGACTTCGCTTTCCCCTGCCTTGTTGTCATTGCTGGTCGCGGCCAGCGGCGCGCTGTTGACGGCAGGGGCATGGCTGCAGGCGGAGCGGCTCGAGCGCCGCGAGGCGCAGCAGCATTTCGACGCACTGCTGGGACAGGCCGGCAGCGTGCTGCGCGAGCGCATGCTGGAGAACGAACGCCTGCTGCGCGGCGTGGCCGCCGTGCTGAGCGCCAACTCGGACACCTCGCGCGCGCAGTGGCGCGACTATCTCTATACCGCCCAGCTCGACGACCTGCCCGCCGGCACCCAGTCGATCGGCTACGCGCCGCTCACGCCGTTGCAGCGGGTGCCGCGGCTGGTGCAGGCCGCCCGTGCCGACGGCCTTGCCGACTACGACATTCATCCCGGCGGCACGCGCGACCTGTACGCACCCATCTTCTATATCGAACCGCTGGACGGGCGCAACACGCGCGCCGCCGGCTTTGACATGCTGTCCGAGCCGACGCGCCGGGCGACGCTGGAAGCCGCCCGCGACAGCGGCGAACCGCGGCTCACGCCCGGCCTGGCACTGGTCCGCGAAGCCGAGGCGGCGCAGCGCCAGCACGGCGCGCTGATATTCCTGCCGGTCTACGCCGGGGAGGCGGCGGTCAGCACGGTGGCGCAGCGGCGCCACGCGGTGCTCGGCTATGTCTACGTGTCGCTGCGCCTGGGCGACCTGATGCGCGCGGTCGGAGCCCCGGCCGCGGCGGAACTGGAACTGTCGCTGTATGAGGGCTCCCCGGCCGCTCCCGGGCCGATGCTGTCCGGCGGGCCGACCGAGGGCGAGCGCCGTGAGGACGGCAGTGCCGCGCTGCTGCAGGGCGAGCGCCAGCTCCAGTATGGCGGCGTCACCTGGACGCTGCGCGGCGCCACGCGCCCCGCCTTCGAAGCCGCACATGGCCCGCGGCAGGCGTACCTGGTGCTGGCCGCGGGCACGCTGGCCACGCTGCTGCTGGCGTGGCTCGCCCATGCACTGGCATGCCGGGGCCGCGCCGCGCGCCAGCGCGAAGCGCAGGCCGTCCATGCCTGGGAAGATGACAACGCCATGCTGCAGGCGTGCATGGCACAGTCGGCCGACGGCTTCCTGCTGGCCGATGCCCAGGGCGTGGTGGTGCGCGCGAGCGAGCGGGCGGGGCAACTGTTCGGCGCCGATCCGGCGGCACTGGCCGGGCGCAGCCTGGACACCCTGGTACCCGGCGCCACCGGCGTAGTCCCCAGCGGCGCTGCGGCCGGGGTCGAGGCCCACCGTGAACTGGCGGGCGTGCGCGCAGACGGCAGCCGCTTCGCGCTGCGCGCCGGCGCCGCGCGCCTGCCTGTGGCCGACGGCGGCACCGCGCACTGGCTGTGGGCGGTCACGGACCTGGAGCCGGAACGGCGCGCCCAGCAGGCCGCCGCGGTGCAGGCCGCGCGCTATGCCGGGCTGCTCGACCATGCCGCCTTCTGCGTGATCACCTTCGATGAGGACGGGCTGATCACCGGCATCAACGCGGCTGGCCAGCGCATGCTCTGGTACAACACCGCGGAGCTGGTCGGGCACATGCACATGACCGGCCTGCATATTGCCGACGAACTGGCCGACCATGCTCGCATGCTCAGTGGCGAACTGGGCGAGCCGGTGCCGCCGGGGCTGCCCGCCCTGGTGGCCAAGGCACGGCTTGGCCTGACCGACGAGCGCGAATGGACCTGGGTGCGCAAGGGCGGCTCGCGCATGCCGGTGCAACTGGCGGTGTTCGCCTTGCCGGCGCCCATCGAGGCTGCGGCCGCCGACGCCGCGCCAGCCGGTCCCGCCGATGGTGCCGAGCCCCGGTCCGCGCCGTCGCCTGGCTACCAGGCCATCGGCTACGATCTGACCGAGCGCCTGCGCGTCGACGAGTACATCCGCCACCTGGCGCTGCACGACCCGCTGACCGGCCTGCCCAACCGCGCCGAGCTGAGCGAGCGCGCGCAGGCGTTGCTGCTGCACGCGCGCAGCCACGGCGAGCGCGTGGCCCTGCTGCTGCTCGACCTGGACCATTTCAAGCACATCAACGACTCGCTCGGCCACCCGGTTGGCGACGACGTGCTGCGCACCATGGCCGACCGCCTCAAGGGCACGGTACGACAGGGCGACCTGGTGGCGCGCATGGGCGGCGATGAATTCGGCGTGGTGCTGGGCGGCCTGCGCCACGACAGCGAAGCCGAGCTGATTGCCGCCAAGATCCAGGTGCGCGTCAATGAAGAACTGCAGGCCGGCGGCCAGCGCCTGCGCGTGACGCCGTCAATCGGCATGGCGATCTTCCCGGACGATGGCGATAGCCTGACCGAGCTGCTCAAGGCTGCCGACTCGGCCGTCTACGCGGCCAAGCACGACGGCCGCGCGCAGTTGCGCCGCTTTGCCAGCGCCATGGCCGAGGCCTCGTTGGCGCGCTTCACCATCGAAGGGCTGCTGCGGCGCGCGCTCGCCCGCGATGAGTTCCGGCTGCGCTACCAGCCGATCGTCGATGCCGCGACGCTGGCCATCACCGGCGTCGAGGCGCTGATTACCTGGAACACCCCGGAACGCGGCGCCATGCAGCCGGCCGAGTTCATCCCCATCGCCGAGCAGAGCGGCCTGGTGGCGCCGCTGGGCGAATGGACCCTGGCCACCGCCTGCCGCGAAATCCAGGCGCTGCGCCAGGCGCTGGGCAGCGAGATCGAGGTCGCGGTCAATATCTCGCCGCTGCAGCTGCGCCAGGCCAACTTCCCCGATACCGTGGCGCACTGCCTGCAGCAGGCCGGCCTGCCGCCGCAGGGGCTGGTGATCGAGGTCACCGAAGGCATCCTGGTCGACGGCGGCGAGACCACCATCGAGACCTTCCGCCGGTTGCGCGAGCTGGGTGTGGGGCTGTCGATCGACGACTTCGGCACCGGCTACTCCGGGCTCAATTACCTGACCCGGCTGCCGATCAGCCGCCTCAAGATCGACAAGTCCTTTGTCGACGACGTGGCCACGCCCGGCCACGACCAGGCGGTGGCCGCGGCGATCATCGCACTGGGTCACCAGCTGCACCTCAAGGTGATTGCCGAAGGGGTGGAGACGGCGGCGCAGTTCGAGTTCCTGCGGGCGCAGGGGTGCGACGGGCTGCAGGGGTTCCTGTTCAGCCAGGCGGTACCGCACGAGGTGCTGCGGGAGATCCTGGAAAAGGGGATTCGGGCGCCGACCCCCACGTCTGCGGGCGCCACTGCGCTGCGCGAGTCATAATCGCCCAGGGGCACCATTCCTAACTTGCCGGCGGGCCCCCCGGTGCCGCTGCCCCATCTCAAATCCCCCGATACTTCCATCGAAATACTTTGCCGATCTGCCACACGGCTGGCATCTGCGCTGCCTATGATGGCGACCGATTCCATTGAGATTGCGGAGATTCGGTCATGCAGGCAGGCAAGTCCGGGGAGGGCCGGGCGTTCCTGGCGGTGGAGCAGGTCAGCAAGCGCTTTGGCAGCTTCATGGCGCTGGACGGCGTGTCGCTGTCGGTCGGGCAGGGCGAGCTGCTGTGCCTGCTGGGCCCGTCCGGCTGCGGCAAGACCACGCTGCTGCGCATCATCGCGGGACTTGAGCGCGAGGACGCAGGACGCATCCATGCCGGCGCGCGTGAACTGACCGGGTTGCCGCCGCAGGCACGCGACTACGGCATCCTGTTCCAGTCCTATGCGCTGTTTCCCAACCTGACCGTGGCGCAGAACGTGGCCTATGGCCTGCACGGGCGCGGCATGGGACGCACGCACCGCGACGCGCGCGTGGCCGAGATGCTCGGCCTGGTCGGCCTGGCCGGCAGCGAGCGCAAGTTTCCGGGCCAGCTCTCCGGTGGTCAGCAGCAGCGCGTGGCGATGGCCCGTGCGCTGGCGCCGGCGCCTTCGCTGCTGTTGCTGGATGAGCCGATGTCGGCGCTCGACGCGCGCGTGCGCGAACACCTGCGGCTGGAGCTGCGCCAGCTGCAGCGCCGCCTGAACATCACCACCGTGATGGTCACCCACGACCAGGAAGAGGCCATGACCATGGCCGACCGCATTGCCGTGATGGACGGCGGGCGCATCGTGCAGGCCGGCACCCCCGCCGAGATCTATGAGCAGCCGGCGTCGGCCTTTGTCGCCGGCTTTGTCGGGCAGGCCAACTGGCTGCCGGGGCGCAGCGCGCAGGCCGGGCGCTTCACCGTTGGCGAGGGCAGCCAGGCCGTCGATTTCCTGGTCGACACGCCGCAGCCTGCGGCATCCGCCGGCCGGCTGTGCTGCCGCCCGGAAGCGGTGCGGCTGGACCCGGATCCCGCCGAGTCCAACCGGCTGCTGGCGCGCGTGGTCGACCAGACCTACCTTGGCAACCGCTACCGGCTGGCGCTGGAAGCGGACCGACTGCCAGGGCTGACCCTGTTTGCCGACGTGGCGCGCGAGGCGCGGCACCGGCTGCCCGACGCCGGCGGCCACAAGTTCTGGATTGCGCTGCCCGCGCAGGCGTTGCGGGTGTTTGCATGATGCGCGCCGCAGCCACGGTCGAGTCGCACCCGGGCACGCAGGCCGCCTCCTCGCGCGGCACCGGCCTGGCCTCCCGGCTGGCGCACGGTGCCCCGGCCGCGATGAAGTGGATCTGGCTGGCCGGGCTGGCCGTCGGCTTGCTGCTGCCGTTGCTGGCGCTGTTCCGCCAGGCCTGGTTCGATGCGGCGGGCCAATGGGCGCTGGGCGCGCGCATGGCGGCGCTGGTGACCAGCCCCAACTTCCTGCCGATGCTCGGCCGCAGCGTGGCGGTGTCGCTGGCGGTGGTGGCGCTGGTGGTGCCGCTGGCATTTGGCTTTGCCTATGCGCTGCAGCGTTCCTGCATCGCACTGCGGCCGCTGTGGCGCGGCATTGCGCTGCTGCCGCTGTTTGCGCCGTCGCTGCTGCCGGCGATCGCGCTGGTCTACCTGTTCGGCAACCAGGGCATTTTTCGCGGCGCCTTCGGGCAGGGCGGCATCTATGGCTTCTGGGGCATCGTGCTGGGCGAGGCCTTCTACACCTTCCCGCATGCGCTGATGGTGCTGGTGGCGACGCTGTCGCTGGCCGATGCGCGCCTCTATGAAGCGGCGCGCGCGATGGGCGCCAGCCCGTGGCGCACCTTCTGCACGGTCACGCTACCGGGCGCGCGCCAGGGCCTGTTCGCCGCCGCCTGCCTGGTGCTGACGCTCGTGATCACGGACTTTGGCGTACCCAAGGTGGTGGGCGGCGGTTACCCGGTGCTGGCGCTGGAAGCATACAAGTCCGTGGTCGGGCAGCAGCAGTTTGACCGTGGCGCGCTCATCGGCATGCTGCTGCTGGCGCCCGCGCTGCTGACCTTTGCGGTGGACATGGCAATGCAGCAGCGCCAGCGCACGCAGATGGGCAGCCGCGCGCAGGTGTATGTGCCGGCGCCCGAGCGCGGCCGCGACGGCGCGTGCCTGCTGCTGGTGGCGCTGGTCAGTGCCGCGCTGCTGGCAGTGATCGCCACCGCGGTGGGCGCGTCGCTGGTCAAGCTGTGGCCGTACAACCTGGGCCTGACGCTGGCGCATTACGACTTCGACAACATGGACGGCGGCGGCTGGCTGGCCTACCGCAACAGCCTGAAGCTGTCGGCGCTGACCGCGCTGGCGGGCACGGCGGCGATCTTCCTGGGCGCCTGGCTGACGCTGCGCACGCGCGGCCCGGCCTGGCTGCACGGGGTGCTGCGCGCGAGTTTCCTGTTGCCGATGGCGGTGCCGGGGCTGGTGCTGGGCCTGGGCTATGTGTTCTTCTTCAACGCGCCCGGCAATCCGCTGCACGCGCTGTACGGCACCATGGCGCTGCTGGTGCTGTGCAACGTGGCGCACTGCTACACCACCGGCCACCTGACCGCGGCCGCGGCGCTGCGCCAGCTCGATAACGAGTTCGAGGCCGCGGCGCTGTCGCTCGGGGTGGCGCCGCTGGTGACATGCTGGCGCGTGACCGTGCCGGTGTGCCTGCCGGCACTGCTTGATATCTTCCGCTACCTCTTCGTGTCGTCGATGACCACGGTCTCGGCGGTGATCTTCCTGTACAGCCCCGACACCGTGCTGGCCGCGATCTCGGTGCTGAACATGGACGATGCCGGCGACACCGCGCCCGCTGCCGCGATGTCGACGCTGATCCTGCTGACCTCGGTGCTGGCGGCCTTGCTGCTGCACGCGGTCTCGGCCGGCTGGCTGCGCCGCGCGCAACGCTGGCGCGCCGGCTGACCCTTGCCCGATTCGCCGTACCCCTGCATTCCGGAACACTCACCGAACCCAAGGAGAAACCATGTCCCGCATCACCAACCTTGTCACGGCGCTTGCCGCCGCGGCCGCCCTGCCGATGCTGGCGGGCAACGCCAGCGCCGCCACCGTGCTGACGGTCTATACCGCGCTCGAAGCCGACCAGATCGCCGCCTACAAGGCCGCGTTCGAGAAGGTGCATCCCGATATCGAAATCAAGTGGGTGCGCGACTCCACCGGCATCGTCACCGCCAAGCTGCTCGCGGAAAAAGCCGCGCCGCGCGCCGACGCGGTGTGGGGCCTGGCCGGCTCCAGCCTGGCCATCCTGGACAAGGAAGGCATGCTCGACCCGTATGCGCCGAAGAACCTGGCCGCAATCGATGCCAAGTACCGCAGCCCGGCCAACCCGCCGGCATGGGTCGGCATGGACGTGTGGGGCGCGGCGATCTGCTTCAACACCGTGGAGGCGCAGAAGCAGGGCCTGCCCAAGCCGACCTCGTGGGCCGACCTGACCAAGCCGATCTACGCGGGCAAGGTGGTGATGCCGCACCCGGCCTCGTCGGGCACGGGCTTCCTCGATGTCAGCGCCTGGCTGCAGATGATGGGCGAGCAGAAGGGCTGGCAGTACATGGATGGCCTGCACAAGAACATCGGCCTGTACACGCACTCGGGCTCCAAGCCGTGCAAGATGGCCGCGCAGGGCGAGTTCCCGATCGGCATTGCGTTCGAGTACCGTGCCATGAAGTCGAAGAAGGAAGGCGCGCCGATCGATATCGTGCTGCCGAGCGAAGGCCTGGGCTGGGACATCGAGGCCACCGCCATCGTCAAGGGCAGCAAGAACCTGGACGCCGCGCGCAAGCTGGCTGACTTCTCGGCCTCGCGCGAAGCGATGGCGCTGTATGAGAAAAACTTTGCCGTGCTGGCCGTGCCCGGCATTGCCAAGCCCGACGCGCTGCTGCCCGCCGACTACGAGAAGCGCCTGATCAAGAACGACTTCCGCTGGGCGAGCGACAACCGCGACCGCATCCTGGCTGAATGGAGCAAGCGCTACGAAGGGAAGGCGGAGAAGAAGTAAGGCACAAGGCGCGCCTGGCGGCGAGGGGATGGCCCGCAGAAACGGGTACGCCCCCCGCGCCGCGGCGGCCGCCCTGGCCGGATCAGGCCAGGCGCGGCACTTCGTCGGTGGCCGGCTGGCCGGCGTGCAGGCGGCGGTAGAGATCGTCGATGCGCTTGCGGCTGGCCTGCAGTTCTTCGCGGCCGCGCTCGGTCAGCAGGTAGACCCGGCCGATGCCGTCGCGCAGCACGCTTTCCAGATAGCCTTCCATTTGCAGGGCGCGCAGCAACGGGCGCACTGAGCCGATATCGACCTGGAAGCCGTATTCCAGCAACATGTCGGCAAGCATGGCCACCGTAGCCGGGACTTCGAGCGCAAATTGCAGGACGTAGACGCGGGCCAGCAGGCCCAGGAACTGTCGTTTCATGTGGACTGGCAACGCGGCAGACGCCGCGCCGGTTGACGCAGGCGCCGTCCGGAACCCGGGGTTTGCAGGCGTTGTGACGCCGGCGGCGCGGCAGCCTGCCATTCTGTTGGACTGACAGTGCGCGATGCGCCGGGCAAGGCGCATTTTACCCGTTCGGGCAAAAAAGAAGCCGCCAGGAGCCCTGGCGGCTTGTCGGGAATGCGTCGGAGGGGTCAATTAACTCTGGCGCAGACCAGAGTTTAATTTAATCGAAGGCGGCTTGTCACGCGTCGGTAACAGCGCCCCCTCCAGCGTGGGGTGATGATGAAAGGCTTTGATAAGAAAAGTGACGAGTTCGCGCGACATTGTGCCGAGAACGGCGCTCAAACATGTCGTAGATTCGTCAACATCACTTAAATTCCTAGGCAGAAAGCGGGTCGCCATCGTGGCAACGGCGGGCACAGGTCCGAATCCGGCTTGCGGTATGCGCTGCACAGGCGTCCAATCGCGGCAACCCTCAACCTGCGTCGGCTTGCACGGCGCCTCCTGGTTCCCCCGATGAAACCCGCCGATCTCGCCCGCTTGCTTGCCCTGGCCGCCATCTGGGGCGCCAGTTTCCTGTTTATCCGCATCGGCGCGCCGGTGCTGGGACCGATGCCGACCGCCTTCGCCCGGGTGCTGATCGGCGCGCTCACGCTGGCGGCATGCCTGCCGCTGCTGAAGCTGCGCTGGGATATGCAGGGCAAATGGCCGGCGGTGCTGGCGCTGGGCGTGGTCAATTCCGGTATCCCGTTTGTCATGTACGCCGTCGCCGCGCTGTGGCTGCCGGCCGGCTATTCGGCCGTGTTCAATGCCATGACCCCGCTGATGGGCGTGCTGATCGGCGCGCTGGCGTTTTCCGAACGGCTCACGCGCGCCAAGGCCGCGGGCGTGCTGCTGGGCGTGGCGGGCGTCGCGGTGCTGACCCGCACCGGACCGGTGGCGTTCTCGGCGGACGTGCTGCTGGGCGCGCTGGCCTGCCTGCTGGCCACCGCCTGCTACGGCCTGTCCGGCTTTCTCGCGCGGCGCTGGATCACGCAGCGCGGCGGGCTGGACAGCCGGCTGGTCGCCGCCGGCAGCATGGTCGGCGCCACCGTGTTCCTGCTGCCCTTCTGCCTCGCCGCGCTGTGGCGCCACAATACGCTGCCCGCTGCCGGCACCGGCGTGTGGGCGGCCATGCTGGGGCTGGGCGTGTTGTGCACGGCGCTGGCCTACATCCTGTATTACCGCCTGATTGCCGACCTGGGCCCGGTGCGCTCGCTGAGCGTCACCTTCCTGATCCCGCCGTTCGGCATCATCTGGGGCGCGCTGTTCCTGGGCGAGGCACTATCGTGGGCGCACGCGGCGGGTGGCGCGCTGATCGGGGTGGCGGTGTGGCTGGTGTTGCGGCCGGTGGCGGGGGTGGAGACGCCCGTGCAGGCGCGGCCGGTGGCAGGACGTTGAGGTCGTAACGCTCCGAAACTTGGGCCCGGTAACGGTGCCCGTGGCGTATAGTCATCCTCGTCGGGATATAGTCGGGCCCATGAAGATCCAGACAATCTTCGGCGCGGATGGCCAACCTGCATTCGTCGTGATCCCTTACGCCGACTATCTCTCGCAACATGCGCGCGCAAGCGAGCTGATTCCATATCCGGTCGTGCGCCGCGTGCTGGCCGATGACGTGCCGCCACTGCGCGCCTGGCGCGAGCATCTTGGCCTGACCCAGGCAGACGTCGCAGTGCGCCTCGGCATTTCACAGCCCGCCTATGCGCAGCAGGAGAACAGCACCCGCCTGCGCAAGACCTCGCGTGAGCGCATTGCCGCCGCACTCGGCATCACTGCCGCGCAACTCGATATCTGAGCCAGGACGCCAGGCCGCGGGTTCAGGCCTGTGCCGTCGTGCCCGCCGCCACGTTGTACTGCTCGCGCACCATCACCACCACGCGGCGTGCCTGGCGCAGGTGACGCACGGCGTCGGCTTCGCTGCGTTCGGGGAAGTCGACTTCGGCGCTCCAGTTGCAGCCGGTGTGGTCGGGCCGGTGCACGCAGACCGCGCGCAGCTGGCAGTCGTGGCAGCCGGGCTCCTGCCGCAGGCACAGGTTGATCAGGCGTTTGAGTTCGGACAGGGGCTTCTTCAGGCGCTCCATGGATGGCTCCGTCAGGTGCGCGGCGCGCTTACGCCCGGGCGGGCAGCCCCGGCGTGGGTTCGGCCTCGGTGGCGCCGGCCCGGCATTGCGGGCAGACACCGTACAGCACCAGCATGTGCTCGCGCAAAACAAAGGCGTTGTCGGCGGCTACCTGGCGCTGGCGCTGCTCGATGCTTTCGTCGCGGAATTCCTCCACGCGGCCGCAGGCAACGCAGATCAGGTGGTCATGATGGCCGCCTTCGTTGAGTTCGAACACGGCGTGGTCGGACTCG
Source organism: Cupriavidus sp. FW305-F7 (assembly GCF_058782875.1). Taxonomy (NCBI): domain Bacteria; kingdom Pseudomonadati; phylum Pseudomonadota; class Betaproteobacteria; order Burkholderiales; family Burkholderiaceae; genus Cupriavidus; species Cupriavidus sp. FW305-F7. The sequence continues at coordinate 121,730 of NZ_JBYSYC010000016.1, forward strand.
AAGCTGTGCCGCAGCAGGATGTCGGCCTGCACCAGCTGGTTGAGCACACGATACACCGTGGACAGTCCCGCGTCCTCGTCCTGCGTCAGCAGGATGCGGTAGACGTCTTCGGCGCTCAGGTGGCGCCGGGCGCTGGTGCGGAACACTTCAAGGATCCGCATGCGCGGCGACGTGGCCTTCAGGCCGGCGCGCTTGAGATGGATCGGCTTTCTGCTCTCGAATGACATGGCGGAAGGCATTGGCATGCGGCTGGCGCCCCGCGGGCAGGGCGGCGCCCGGCCCGGCGCCGCGCACGGGCGGCGTCGATGGCTTGGCGGGATTTCAGGCTGAAGCGCCAGGGACGGACCAGCGCTGGTGCTCCCGGCCCTGGCGGCGCGCCGTGCCTGCACGACGCGCGGAATAAAAAGGTGGCCTGGCTTGTCACCGGAAGACGCGATCGGGAAAGCGGGGTCTGGTTGCTTTCCCGATCTTCCGAAGACTGGCTACTGCCAAACGCTCCGCGTGACGGAGCGGTCCCCACAAAAGTCGGTGTCGAATGCCGCCGCAGCGGCATCCGGAAATCCTGTTCCTGCCAGCTTCGGTTGCTGCCGCGTGCCGCGGCGCGCCGGACCTGGCCGGTCTGCCTGTCGGGCGGTGCGCCGTGCGTCAGGCAGTGATCGAATGGTAAATGGGAATCGATCTCATTACAAGAGAAATTTTACCGGGCAGCCTCTTTTTTTGAGGGTGGTCTGGTGGCTGCAGGGGGCGATCCGGCGGCGGTAGCTGGCTTCGACCTGATGACGCTGGCGCTGGCCTGGTCGCTCCATGTTGCTGCCGACGGCGGGCCACTGGGAACGGTGTCGTGGCTTGGCACGCTGACCGCCAGCGCGTTTGCCGTGGCGCTGGGCCGTTCCTATGCGCCACGCGCGGTGCAGCGCCTGCTGCCCGGCGTGGCGGGTATCGGCCTGGCCGCGCTGGTTGCTCGCAACCTGGGTGTAGCCCCTGCGTAGCCTTACAGCGGCGGGGACACCCAGTACGGGTCGCGGCCGTAGTACTCGTGCAGCGACTTGCCCCACTGGGGATCGGCCATGCTCGGCCAGCTGTCCTTGTTGAAGCCCGGTGCGGATTTGAGCCGGTCTGCCGTCACGGCAATCCGGAAGCATTTCTCGTCGGTGTCCATGACCAGTGCATTCCATGGGATGGCGTGCAGTGTGTCGCCGATGCCGAGAAAGCCGCCGGTGGTCAGCACCGCGTAGGCGATGCGGCCGTGCGGTACATCCAGCATGATCTCGGAAATCTTGCCGACGTGTTCGCCGTCGGATGAATAGGCCTTGGTGCCGTCAAGGCTCGATGCCGCCATCACTTCAGGGCCCGGGCCTTCGCCCACGCCTGAACCGATGATGGCCGCGCCTTCACGGGTGGGAGGTTGGTTCGGCATGCTGTGCTCCTTGTCGCAAGACGTTGGAATGCATGGCCTGCGCAATGACCATGCCTGCGCCGTTTGTGGCGCCGTGCGCATGGAGCTGAAGTCGCCAGCTGCCGCCGTGGTAATTCTTTCGTGTGGCATGGAAAAAAGGCGCGTCAGCGTGGCGCTGCGCGCCTTCCTGCAGCGGTTCCCGGCGGAGCCTAGAAGCGATGCCGCATGCCAAGCATGACGCCCACGCGCGTGGTGCTGTCCACGCCCGCGGCGGGCGGCGCGCCCTGCTGGAACATCAGCCCGCCCCCCAGCGTGGTGCCGCGCGCCAGGCTGCCAGGCTGCTCGCCGGCGGTCTTCATGTAGACCACGCTGTTGTTAATCCGGTAGTCCTGGAAGAAGAAGTCACCACCGATATACAGCGGCTCGGACCAGGCGCTGGTTTACCTGCATTGCGCAAACGCCCCCGGAAAGTGCGTCATCGACCGCAGCGAGGTGGCGCGATCAGTTGCCCGCAGCCGTGGCCGGCGCATCGCGCGACAGGCCCAGGATCCAGTTGCGGAAGGCCGCCAGCGCTTCGGATTCGGGCCGGCCCTCCGGATAGGCAAAGTAGTAGCCCTGCTGCTCGTCCAGCATGCCCGCCAGCGGGATCACCAGCTGGCCGGTCTGCAGCTCGCGCTCGATCAGCAGGCGCGGCGCCAGGCCGATGCCGAGCCCGGCCGCGGCGGCGGCCGTCATCATCGTGAACAGTTCATAGCGCGGCCCGCGCGAGGCGGCCAGGTCATAGGCCCAGCCCTGTGCCGCGTACCAGTCGCGCCAGGCGTTGGCGCGCGTGCTCAGGTGCAGGTGTCGGCAGCGCGCCAGGCTGGCGGCGCCGGTCACGGGGTGCCCGGCCAGGAAGGCGGGACTGCACACCGGCACCATGCCCCCTTCGCGGAAGATCACGCCGCCGCGCGTGCCGGGCCAGAACTGGTCGCCGAAGTAGATCGCCGCGTCATAGGCGCATTCCTGGAACGAAAACGGCTGCGAGCGCGCCGACAGGTTGACCGTCACATTGGGATGGCGCCGCGCAAAGTCCGGCAGGCGCGGGATCAGCCATTGGGTGGCAAAGGTGGGCACCACCGCCAGCTCCAGCGTGTAGCCCATGGACCGGCCGGTGGTGATTTCCAGCGTGTCGCGCTGCAGGTGGTCCAGGTGCCGGCGGATGCGCGCGGCGTATTCGCGCCCGGTATTGGTCAGCTCCAGGCGCCGGCGCACGCGCGTGAACAGCGCCACGCCCAGGCGCTGCTCCAGCTGCGCCACCTGCCGCCCCACCGCGCTGTGCGTCAGCGCCAGCTCTGCCGCGGCGCGGGTAAAGCTGCCTAGCCGTGCCGAAGCCTCGAAGGCCTGCAGCGCGCCCAGGTTGGGGATGTCGTTTCTCATGGGACTGCGAGGGAAGGAAGGCTGACAGTATAAACAGCGGCGCCAGGCCGCACCGCTACCGCGGTCGTGCGCCGCACGCACAACGTTGTGCGCAATGCGCGCTTGTGCGCGCCATGGGGGCGCCCCTATCCTGCCTCGCGGATCGTCGCCAGCCCGGCTGCCATCCAGTGCTCACCTGTTTGCGCCCATGACCTCCAAACTCTCCACGCTCCTTACCGCCAACGTCGGCGCCGCCCGCGCCGCGCAACTGCTCGCGCTGGTCACCTTGCCCGCGGATCTGCCGCAGGCCCCGCAGGGCCGTGCCAGCCGCGCGGAAATCGCCCAGGCCCTGAACATGGTGCTGTTCGGCGGCATCCTCGAGCGCGTGCCGAGCGGCCGCGCCTACACCGACGATGTCGCCGCTGCCGGCGGCAAGGTCACCTTCGACCATGGCGCGCTGCGCACGGTCAAGTGGCGCGACAACGGCGCGCTGCCCGAAGGCGAGGCCGCCTTCACCCGCATCCTGCGCCCGCTCGGCTACGTGCTCAACGGCACCTATCCGCTGGACCGCATCGGCATGACCGGCCGCTCATACGCGCATGCCGACGCGCCCGAGGACATCGCCCAGTTCTTCCTCAGCGAATTCCATCCGGAACGCTTCAGCGAAGCCTTCCGCGCCGCCGTCAGCCGCGTCACCGGCACCTCCGCAGACCCGCTCACGCCGCGCGCGCAGACCCTGCTGTGGCAGCTGGAGCGCGACGGCGCGCTGGACCTGGCCGACGGCGCCGAGCTGGTCGGCCTGCTGGTGCCATGCTTCGAGCGCCAGCACGCCACGCCGAGCCTGGCCGACTATGAAACCCTGCTGAGTGAATCGGCGGAGATGGCCTGGGTCGCCACCGAAGGCAACGCCTTCAACCATGCCACCGACCGCGTCGACGACGTGTTCGCGCTGGCCGAGCAGCAGAAGCAGCTGGGCCGGCCGATGAAGGACAAGGTGGAAGTCTCGCGCAGCGGGCGCGTCAAACAGACCGCGTTCCGCGCGGATACGGTGCGCCGCAACTTCGTCGGCGCGCAGGGCGAGACGGTGGAGCGGGACGTGCCGGGGTCGTTCTACGAGTTCATCACGCGAGACCGCTTTGCCGAAGAAGCGGCCGCGCCGCAGCGTTATGACCTGGGGTTTGATGCGGGCAATGCGCAGGGGATCTTCAAGATGACGGCGGCGGCCTGCTGAGGTGATGAGGGGGGAGGGCGCGGGCGCGTGGATGCGCCGGCCCTCTCCCCCGGCCCCTCTCCCGCAAGCGGGCGAGGGGAGCACACCCTTGTTACCCCGCCCGCTTCGTCGAAATCACCGCCTCAGCCACATTGGCCGGCGCCTCGGCATAGTGCTTGAACTCCATCGTGTACGTCGCGCGTCCCTGCGTCAGCGAGCGCAGCGTGGTGGAGTAACCGAACATGGTTGCCAGAGGCACCTCGGCGCGCACGATCTTGCCGCCGCCACCGGCGATGTCTTCCATACCGTGCACCATGCCGCGGCGTGACGACAAATCGCCCATCACGTTGCCAGTGAATTCCTCAGGCGTTTCCACCTCGACGGCCATCATCGGCTCCAGCAGGATGGGCCTGGCCCGGCGCATGCCTTCCTTGAACGCCATCGAGCCGGCCATGCGGAATGCGTTCTCGTTCGAGTCGACGTCGTGGTAGGAGCCGAACACCAGCGTGGCCTTGATGTCGACTACCGGGTAGCCGGCCAGCACGCCTGACTGCAGGGTCTCGCGGATGCCCTTGTCCACCGCGGGGATGAACTCGCGCGGGACCACGCCGCCCTTGATGGCATCGACGAACTCATAGCCGCCGCCGTGCGGCATCGGCTCGAGGTTGAGCACCACGTGGCCGTACTGGCCGCGTCCGCCCGATTGCTTGATGAACTTGCCTTCCACGTCCTTGACCGGCTGGCGGATGGTCTCGCGGTAGGCCACCTGGGGCTTGCCGACCGAGGCCTCCACGCCGAACTCGCGCCGCATGCGGTCGACCAGGATTTCCAGGTGCAACTCGCCCATGCCGGAGATGATGGTCTGGCCAGATTCCTCGTCCGTAGTCACGCGGAAGGACGGGTCTTCCTGCGCAAGGCGGTTCAGCGCAATGCCCATCTTTTCCTGGTCGGCCTTGGTCCTCGGCTCGACGGCCTGCGAGATCACCGGTTCCGGGAAGCTCATGCGCTCCAGGATGATGACCTTGTCGGGGTCGCACAGGGTGTCGCCGGTGGTCGCTTCCTTCAGGCCGACGGCCGCGGCGATGTCGCCGGCGCGCACTTCCTTGATCTCCTGGCGCACGTTGGCGTGCATCTGCAGGATGCGGCCCAGGCGCTCGCGCTTGGCCTTGACCGGGTTGTAGACGGTGTCGCCGGATTTGACCACGCCGGAATAGACGCGGAAGAAGATCAGCTGGCCGACAAAGGGGTCGGTCATGATCTTGAACGCCAGCGCTGCAAACGGCTCGTCGTCGCTGGGATGGCGCTCGGCCTCGCGGTCGTCTTCGGTGTGGCCCAGGATGGCCGGCACGTCGGCGGGCGAGGGCAGGTAGTCGATGACGGCGTCCAGCATGCTCTGCACGCCCTTGTTCTTGAAGGCGCTGCCGCACAGCATCGGCACGATCTCGTTGGCGATGGTGCGCTTGCGCAGGCCGCGCTTGATCTGCTCCTCGGTCAGCGGCTCGCCCGACAGGTACTGGTGGAGCAGCGTCTCGTCGGCCTCGGCGGCGGCTTCGACCATCTTGTCGCGCCATTCCTGCGCGGTGGCCAGCAGGTCCGCCGGAATGTCCTGGTATTCGAAGCGCACGCCCTGGCTGGCATCGTCCCAGACGATGGCCTTCATCTTGACCAGGTCGACCACGCCCTGGAAATGGTCCTCGGCGCCCAGCGGGATCTGGATCGGCACGGCGCGGCCCTTGAGGCGGTCGGCGATCTGCGTCTGCACGCGGAAGAAGTCGGCACCGACGCGGTCCATCTTGTTGACGAAGGCAATGCGCGGCACCGCGTACTTGTTGGCCTGGCGCCAGACCGTCTCGGACTGCGGCTGCACGCCGCCGACAGCGTCATAGACCATGCAGGCGCCGTCGAGCACGCGCATGGAACGCTCGACTTCGATGGTGAAGTCGACGTGTCCCGGCGTATCGATGATGTTGATGCGGTGTTCGGGGTAGTTGCCGGCCATGCCCTTCCAGAAGGCAGTGGTGGCGGCCGACGTGATGGTGATGCCGCGCTCCTGCTCCTGCTCCATCCAGTCCATGGTGGCAGCGCCATCGTGCACTTCGCCCAGCTTGTGGTTGACGCCCGTGTAGAACAGGATCCGTTCGGTCGTCGTGGTCTTGCCGGCGTCGATATGCGCGCTGATGCCGATATTGCGGTAGCGCTCGATGGGGGTCTTGCGAGGCACAGTGTTCTCCATGGATGAAACACGCTGGAATAGAGTAGCACCACTGGCCGTTTGCCGTTGTCCCTGCCGTGCGCAGGGGCACACCGCCGCAGCCCGGTGCTCCGGCATGAGCGTGTGTCTGAGGCGGGCCTAGGATTCGGCTTCATGCGAAACCGATTTCTCCCATCCTGCCAGCGTCCGCGGCTCCCTATACTGGCGCAGCATCGCGCCCCGCGTGTTCATCGCCCTGCCATCCCATGGCCGGTCAGGATGCGCCCGGTTGCCGATGCATTCCCGGACTACGAAGCCACGCATGACAACCATCCTGATCGTTGACGACCATCCGGCGATGCGGCTGGTGCTCAGGCACCACCTGTTGCAGCTGCTTGGCGTAGACGAGGTGATCGAAGCAGACAACGGACAGTGCGCCATCGAGTTGGTGCGCGCGCGCATGCCGGACCTCGTGCTGCTCGACCTGGACATCCCGCGCTCCAGCGGGCTGGATGTGGCGCCACGCCTGCGCGCGATCCATCCGCAGGTGCGCATTCTGGTGGTGACGGCGCTGGACCCGGCGGTGTTCATCAGTCGGTCATGGCAGGCCGGTGCGCAGGGCTTCGTCAGCAAGACCCAGGACATCAAGGAAATCCTGCGTGCGGTCGAGGCGGTGCTGGCGGGCTATACCGTGTTCCCGGTGCTCAACCGCGGCGGCGCGCCGCGCCAGGCCATGTCGGCGGACGAGGAGATCCTGCGGCGCCTCTCCGACAAGGAACTGGTGGTGCTGCAGATGCTGGCGCGCGGCATGTCCTACAAGGCCATCAGCGCCAGCCTCTTCATCAGCAACAAGACCGTCAGCAGCTACAAGGCACGCATCATGGGCAAGCTGCAGGTCTCGTCCCTGGTGGAGCTGGTGGATTTTGCGCGGCGCTGCCGGCTGACGCCCTGAGCCCGGTCATTCTCATTAGACATCGTATGACTTGGCGGGGCGACACCCACCCAGGTGCGTGCGCGCCGGTCAGCCTTGGGCGGCGGCCGTCCCTGAGGCCTTGCGCAGCCGTTCGCGGCTGTTGGTCAGGTGCATGCGCATGGCGGCCTTGGCCCCGTCGGGGTCGCGGCGCTCGATCGCGTCGTAGATGTTCTCGTGCTCGATGCTGACGCGCTCCAGGTACTGCTCGCGCTCGGGCGTGCTGACCTGCAGGCGGCTGCGCGGGATCACCATGGTGCCCAGGTGGCCCATGATGTCCGTGAAGTAGCGGTTGCCGGTGGCGCGCGCGATCGCCAGGTGGAAGGCAAAGTCGCTCTCCACGGCGTCGTTGCCGGCGCCGGCGCTGCGCTTGAGCTCATCCAGCGCCTGGCGCATGGCGGCCAGCTGCGCGTCGGTGCGGCGCGATGCGGCCAGGCCCGCGGCCTCGGCTTCAAGGCTGACGCGGAATTCCAGCATCGCCATCACATCCATGGCCGTGCCCAGCGCGTCCGGCCCGATGCGGAAGGGCGAAGGCGCCTCGGCCGCGCGCGCCAGCACGAAGGTGCCGATGCCGTGGCGGGTCTCCACTAGGCCGCTGGCCTGCAGCCGCGACAGTGCCTCGCGCACCACGGTGCGGCTGACCCCCATCGACGCCATGATCTCCGACTCGGTCGGCAGCTTGTTGCCGGGCTTGAGCTGGCCCTGGCGGATCTCTTCGCCAAGGGCCTGCACCACTTCCTCGGCAAGCGTGCGGCCGCGGCGGCGCAGCGGCGCTTGCGGCGCTTGCGGCGCAGGAACGGGCGGAACGGACTGGGCGGGGGTGGAGTTCGGCATGGTGGATACGGGCGGGGTTTCCCGGACTTGACCGGTTCGAGATGGCCTCATTATACTGGGTTATCAGTCATACGATGACAGATAACATACGCGACACGATGGTCGGGGTGAACGATACTGCGCCCGCCATCAGAAATGCCGGAGACAACCCAGAGATGACCCCAACCGCCGCCCCCATGGCGTCCGCCCACACCCCGGTCGTAACCGAACTGACCGTGGTGCCCGTGGCCGGGCATGACAGCATGCTGATGAACCTGTCCGGCGCCCATGGCCCGTACTTCACGCGCAATATCGTGATCGTGCGCGACAGCGCCGGCCAAACCGGCGTGGGCGAGGTCCCGGGCGGCGAGGGCATCCGCCAGACGCTGGAAGACGCGCGGCCGCTGCTGGTGGGCCAGCCCATCGGCCAGTACCAGGCCATCCTGAACCGCGTGCGCGCGGCATTCGCCAGCCGCGATGCCGGCGGCCGCGGCCTGCAGACCTTTGACCTGCGCATCACCATCCATGCGGTGACGGCACTGGAGGCGGCCCTGCTCGACCTGCTCGGCCAGCACCTGGAGGTGCCCGTGGCCGCGCTGCTCGGCGAAGGCCAGCAGCGCGACGCGGTGGAGATGCTGGGTTACCTCTTCTATATCGGCGACCGCCAGCGCACCACGCTGGACTACCGCACCGAGCCCGATGCCGACAACGCGTGGTTCCGCCTGCGCAATGAAGTGGCGATGACCCCCGCGGGCGTGGTGCGCCTGGCCGAAGCCGCTTATGAGCGCTACGGCTTCAACGACTTCAAGCTCAAGGGCGGCGTGCTGAGCGGCGACGAAGAGATGGAAGCGATCCTGGCGCTGGCCGAACGCTTCCCGAAGGCGCGCATCACGCTGGACCCAAACGGCGCCTGGTCGCTGGCAGAAGCCGTGCGCCTGTGCCGCGACAAGCGCGGCGTGCTGGCCTATGCCGAAGACCCGTGCGGTGCCGAAGACGGCTACTCCGGGCGCGAGATCATGGCCGAGTTCCGCACTGCCACCGGCCTGCCCACCGCCACCAACATGATCGCCACTGACTGGCGCCAGATGGGGCATGCGGTGCGGCTGCAGTCGGTCGACATCCCGCTGGCCGACCCGCACTTCTGGACCATGCAGGGCTCGGTGCGCGTGGCGCAGATGTGCGCGGAGTGGGGCCTGACCTGGGGCTCGCACTCGAACAACCACTTCGATATCTCGCTGGCGATGTTCACCCACGTGGCCGCCGCCGCACCGGGGCGCGTCACCGCCATCGACACGCACTGGATCTGGCAGGACGGCGAGAACCTGACCCGCAACCCGCTGCAGATCGAAGGCGGCCTGGTTCAGGTGCCCAAGACGCCGGGCCTGGGCGTGGAGCTCGACATGGATGCCCTGGCGCGCGCGCACGCGCTGTACCAGCGCAAGGGCCTGGGCGCACGCGACGATGCCGCGGCGATGCAGTTCCTGATCCCGGGCTGGAAGTTCAACAACAAGGCGCCCTGCATGGTGCGCTGACGCGGTACCGGCAATGACGCCAACCGGCCGTTGCCGTTATCGGGACGGCCGGGCTCATCTGATAAAGACACACTGCAGGAGACAACGATGTACACGTTCCAACGCCAGCCCGCCCTGCGCCTGCACCACTGGCTGCGCGCCTTTGCGCTCGGCTCTGTCGTCACGGTGGCGGCCCTGACCGTCAGCGCCGCCGCCTACGCCGCGCCACAGGACTGGCCGCAACGCCCGGTATCGGTCGTGGTGCCGTTCCCGCCGGGCGGCTCCAGCGACGCCATCGCGCGCATGCTGACCGTGCCGCTCAATGAAAAGCTGGGCCAGCCCTTCGTCATCGACAACCGCCCCGGCGCGACCGGCGCCATCGGCGCCACCTTCGTCAAGCGCGCGCCGGCGGACGGCTACACCATGATGGTGGCGTCGATCGGCGTGTATGCGGTGAACCCGTTCCTGCAGAAGAACCTGGCCTATGACCCGGCCAGGGATTTCGACCTGCTGACGGTGGCGGTGCGCGCGCCCAACGTGCTGGTGGCCAATCCGCAGTTCCCGGCCAACACGCTGCAGGAACTGGTGGCCTACATGAAGAAGAACCCGGGCAAGGTCAGCTTTGCCTCGTCCGGCGCGGGCTCGTCCGATCACCTGACCGCGGCGCTGTTCTGGCAGAAGAGCGCCACCGACGGCCTGCACGTGCCCTACAAGGGCGGCGGCCCGGCCATCTCCGACCTGCTTGCCGGCCAGGTCGACGTGTCGTTCCAGAACGTCAACGCCGTGCTGCAGCACATCCGCACCGGCAAGCTCAAGGCCATGGCGGTGACCTCCGACAAGCGCTCGCCGGTGCTGCCCAATGTGCCGACCATGGCCGAGGCCGGCGTGAAGGATGTGGAGGTGTACTCCTGGCAGGGCGTGGCCGCGCCGCGCGGCCTGCCGCCCGAGGTGAAGAGCCGCCTGCACGGCGCGCTGGTGTCGTCGCTGAACGACCCGAAGATGCGCCAGAAGCTGTCCGAGAACGGCTTCGAGGTGGTGGCCAACACGCCTGAGCAGTTCAGCCAGTTCGAGGCGCAGGAGCTGCAGCGCTGGAAGACCGTGATCGAGAAGGGCAAGATCGCGCTGGACTGAAGCCATCCCACTGAACCCGGACACTGCAGCACCGACCGCGCCGGCCATGCACGCATAGCGTGCCGCGCCGGCGCGCGCGTCATCGACAGGAGACAACAGCATGACCCAGGGACGCCGCACCTTCCTCAAGCAATCCTCCGCACTGGCCGCCGGCCTGGCCGCCGGCCCGCTCGCGGGCCTGTCATCGGCGGCGCACGCCGCGCAAGACTGGCCCACCCGCCCGATCCGCCTGGTGGTGCCATACACCGCCGGCGGCTCGTCGGACATCATCGCGCGCCTGATTAGCAAGCAGCTGGGCGAAGCGCTGGGCCAGTCAGTGGTGGTGGACAACCGCCCCGGCGCCAACGGCAACGTCGGCGCGGCACTGGTCGCGCAGGCCACCGACAACCACACGCTGATGCTGTGCGATATCGGCGCGCTGGCGATCAGCCCGTCGGTCTATACCAAGCTGACCTTCAATATCGCCAAGGACCTCAAGCCGGTGTCGATGCTGGCCTACTCGCCGCACCTGCTGGTGGTGCATCCGTCGGTGCAGGCGGCCAGCGTGAAGGAACTGGTGGCGCTGTCGCAGCGCAGCCAGCTCAACTTCGCCGTGACCGCCATCGGCAGCGCGCCGCACCTGGCCGGCGTGGCGGTGGAGCAGGCCACCGGCGCCAAGTGGCAATACGTACCCTACAAAGGCGGCTCGCAGGCCATTGCCGATACCGTGGGCGGCAGCGCCCAGGTGCTGATGAACGGCATGCTGGCCACGCTGCCGCACGTGCAGTCGGGCAAGCTAAAGCTGATCGCCCAGTCCAAGCGCACGCGCATGCCGCTGCTGCAGAACGTGCCGACCATCGCCGAGCAGGGCGTGCCGAATTTCGAATCCGGAACGTGGCAGGGGGTGATGGTCCCGGCCAGCATGTCCGATGCGATGGTGGCGCGCATCAGCGGCGAGTTGATCCGCATCATCCGCGCGCCGGATCTGCGCGCGCAGCTGGTGGCCCAGGGGGCGGAGGTGGTGACGATGACGCCGGGGGAGACTGGGAAGTTCTTTGTTGCCGAGCAGACGCGATGGGCGGGGGTGGTGAAGCAGGCGGGGATCAAGCTGGAGGCTTGAGTGGGAGCTAGCGGACCGCAGCAGGTTCTTCACAGATTTGCGGGTGTGGCTGGTTTTGGCTTGGTGCCATGCGCTCGGGTGTCGCTCTTGACTAGCGTGGGCTGTTTCGCCGGCGTAGCCGGCGAGTCACTTTTTGTCCGAGCGACAAAAAGTAACCAAAAAACGCGTCGCCTATGCGGCTGGCAATCAATTCCACGGCGTTGGTGGTTCGCACGGTGGTGCTTGCCGTTTGGGCGTGGTTGCTCGTTCGACCCTGCTACGCCATGTGAGTCAGGGATAGTGCCTGCGTTAGCCCACTATTGAACGATCCCCATGCGGGGCGTAGGCCGCCTGCTGCAAACGGCATCGCGGGGACGCCTACGGCTGCTGCGCGGGCTCAAAATGCGCTGACGGTCATCGGGCGCTTGCGCGAAGCGCAGCCCACGCCCGCCAAGAACAACACCCGACCGCATGGCGGCCAATCCAAAGCAGCCCCGTTCGCCAAGGGCTCCCCTAATCTAGCGAAGTCCCCAATAAGAAAAGGCCCCGCGTACTGCGGGGCCTGCGGGATTAACCCTTCACCGCTTCCGGCAACAACGCCTGCGGCAAGTTCTGATAACAAACCGGCCGCAAGAACCGGTCAATCGCCGTCGCCCCCACTGAAGTCGAACGCGCATCCGAAGTCGCCGGGAACGGCCCGCCATGCACCATCGCATAGGCAACCTCAACCCCAGTCGGATAGCCATTGCACAGCACCCGCCCGGCTTTGCGTTCCAGCACCGGCAGCAGGCGCCGCGCGGCCGCGTGGTCGGCATCGTCGAGCTGCATCGTCGCCGTCAGCTGGCCCTCAAGCTGCCGCGCCACCGTCAGCATCTCGTCGAGATCGCGGCACACCACCAGCACCGTCGACGGCCCGAACACCTCGGCCTGCATCCGGTGATCCGCCATGAACTGCGCCGCGGTGGTCTCGAACATCACCGGCCGCGCCTGGTTGGCCCCGTTGCCGTCGACGCCGTCGCCAATGCGTTGCAGACCGTCGAGCGACGACAGCTGCGCCACGCCTTGCTCAAAGGCGGCATGGATGCCGGGCGTCAGCATGGTCGCTGCCGGCTTGCCTTGCAGCGCGCCGAGCGCCGCTGCGCGGAACTTGTCGAGCGCGGGGCCTTCAATGCCGATCACCAGCCCGGGGTTGGTACAGAACTGGCCGACGCCCATCACCAGCGAATCCACCAGCTGGCGGCCGATTTCCTCGCCGCGTGCATCGAGTGCCGCCGGCAGCAGGAACACCGGATTGATGCTGCTCATCTCCGCATACACCGGAATCGGCTGCGGGCGGCGCTGGGCAGCCTGCATCAGCGCCAGGCCGCCGGCGCGCGAGCCGGTGAAGCCCACCGCCTGGATTGCCGGATGCGAGACCAGTGCCGTGCCGATGGCATTGCCCGCCCCGACCAGCAGCGAGAACACGCCTTCGGGCAGGCCCGCGTCCTGCACGGCCTTCTGGATCACGCGTCCCACCAGTTCCGACGTGCCCAGGTGCGCCGGGTGTGCCTTGACCACGACCGGGCAGCCCGCGGCCAGTGCCGAGGCGGTGTCGCCGCCGGCCACGGAGAAGGCCAGCGGGAAGTTGCTGGCGCCGAACACCGCCACCGGGCCGATGGCGATGCACTGCATGCGCAGGTCCGGGCGCGGCGGGTTGCGCTCGGGCAGCGCGGCGTCGAAGGTGGCCTGCTGCCAGCGGCCTTCGCGCAGCACGGTGGCGAACAGGCGCAGCTGGCCGGCGGTGCGGCCGCGCTCGCCCTGCAGGCGCGCGATCGGCAGCGCGCTTTCCAGGTGGGCGCGTTCGGTCAGCGTGTCGCCCAGCGCTTCGATGCCGGTGGCGATGGCTTCGAGCAAGGCCGCGCGCTGCTCTGGCGTGGTGTTGCGGTAGGTGTCGAAAGCGGCTTCAGCCAGCGCACAGGCGCGCTCGACCTCGGCCTGGCCGCCGCCATGGAAGTCAGGGCCCAGGGCTTCGCCGGTGGTGGGATTGATGGCCTGCAGCAGGGCTTCGGTGCCGCGCACGGCTTGCGCGCCGATCAGCATGTCGCCGGTGATGTGCATGGAAGGATTCCTTGTCAGCGTTTGAATGGGAAAGCCGGCCGGAGGGCATATGCCCCGCGGCCGGCCTGTCGCTATGCAGTGCGAGGACGGGCTTACGTTGGCGATTACTGCGGGCCGAGCTTGTTGACCAGCGTGCCCAGCATCTCCATCTCCTCGCCGGTCAGGTCGGTCAGCGGCGCGCGTACCGGGCCGCCGTCGCGGCCGACCAGGCGGGCGCCGGCCTTGACGATGCTCACGGCATAGCCGGCCTTGCGGTTGCGGATGGCCAGGTAGGGCAGGAAGAAGTTGTCGAGCAGGCGGCCCACGGTGTCGTGGTCATCCGCGGCGATGGCGCGGTAGAAGTCCATCGCGGTCTTGGGGATGAAGTTGAACACGGCCGACGAATACACCGGCACGCCCAGCGCCTTGTAGGCCGCGGCATAGACCTCGGCCGTGGGCAGACCGCCGAGGTAAGAGAAGCGGTCGCCCAGCTTGCGGCGGATGCTGACCATGGCCTCGATGTCGCCCACGCCGTCCTTGAAGCCGACCAGGTTGGGGCAGCGCTCGGCCAGGCGTGCCAGCTGCGTCGCATCCAGCTTCGAGTTGGCGCGGTTGTAGACGATCACGCCGATGTCCACCGACTTGCAGACCTGCTCCACGTGCGCGGCAATGCCGTCCTGGCTGGCTTCAGTCAGGTAGTGCGGCAGCAGCAGCACGCCGGCCGCGCCCAGGCGCTGGGCTTCCTGCGCGTAGGCGATGGCGGTGCGGGTCGGGCCGCCGGCGCCGGCCAGGATCGGCACCATGCCGGCGCAGGTGCGCACAGCCGTGTCGACCACGGCCGAGTAGTCCTGCGGCGTCAGCGAGAAGAACTCGCCGGTGCCGCCCGCAGCGAACAGCGCGGTGGCGCCGTAAGGGGCCAGCCACTCCAGCCGCGCGGCGTAGGCGTGCGGCGCGAAGTCGCCCTGGGCGTCGAAGTCGGTGATGGGGAAGGACAGCAGGCCTTCAGAGACGATTTTCTTGAGTTCGTTGGGTGCGAGCATCGCGGCAATCCTGAGCGGGCCAGTGGCCCCGGGTGGCAGTGGCGGCTGACTGCGACGGCGCAGGTCATCCGAGTTATCAGTCATCGTACGACAAGGTTTTAGCGAAGGCAATAGAGCAGGCGATCATTCGGGGTTAACCGGGATGGGGCCGGCGTTTCCGCTGGAGAGCCTTGCGGGCGCCAAAAAAACGACAGGAACGCGCAGTCAGGGGCACTTCATGCCTGCGATGGCGGCGGTCGTACTGTGGTGAGGCCCGGTGAGGCTGGAATGTGATGTTGTAGGACAACGTAGGTCAGGCGGCTCCCTGCCGGCGCGCCGTCCACTCAGGAAATTTGAAACACCGATGCAAAGCTGCCGGTGCACGGGTCCCCGGCGACTGGCACACTGGCAACCTGGACTGACGGGGAGAACATGGTGGGAGAGTTACAGGCCTTGCTGGAGAATCACGGGCTGATGCTGGTGTTCCTGAACGTGCTGGTCGAGCAGGCCGGGCTGCCGGTGCCCGCGTACCCGATGCTGTTCGTCGCCGGCGCGCTGGGCGTGCAGGACACCGGGCCGTCGATCGGCGCGGTGCTGGCGGCGGTGATCTTTGCCTGCCTGATTGCCGATACCGGCTGGTACTTCGCCGGACGCCGGCTGGGGCAGCCGATGCTGCGCACGATCTGCCGGGTATCGATTTCGCAGGACTCGTGCATCCGCCAGACCCAATCGCTCTATCTGCGCGTGGGGCCGCGCTCGCTGGTGATTGCCAAGCTGCTGCCCGGTGCCGGGGCCTTGTCCACCGCGATGGCGGGCATGACGGGCACGCCGTTGCCGGTGTTCCTCTTCTATGACGCCATCGGCGCGCTGGTCTGGGCTGGCAGCGCCTTGCTGATCGGCGTGGTGTTCAGTGATTTCATCGATGCCATCCTGGAGGCGTTCAGCGCCTACGGGCATATGGCCGTGGTGGGGCTGTTGGTGGCGTTCGCGCTGTTCCTGGCGTGGCGCTGGTGGCGCCGCCTCCGGCTGCTGCGCCGCACGCGGCGCGTGCCGCGCATGACGGTGGATGAGCTGGAAGCGCGCCGGCTCGCCGGCAGCCTGCCGGTGGTGATCGACGTGCGCGCCCACGGCGACACGCCGATGGAGCGCATCCCCGGCTCGGTGGTGCTCGACATGCAGGGCGCGCTGGACAGCCTGGACGCGCTGGGCGTGCCGCACGCCGGGGCCGACATCGTGGTCTATTGCGCCTGCCCCAATGAACTGTCCGCCGCGCTGCTGGCCGAGCGCCTGCGCGTGGCCGGCTACCCGAAGACCTGGGCCCTGGCCGGCGGCTTCGACGAATGGAAGCGGCGCCACGGCGGCACCGCGCCGACCGAGGCGGCCAACCAGCCAGGGCCGGCCGAAGCCGCCTGAACCTGCCAGGCCGTCGGCGCTGCGCTCAGCGCTTGCCCGCGGTCTGGAAGACCGACAGGTCCGGGTAGACCGCGCGGATCTTCTCCCACTCGGCGGCATTGAAGAACTGGCACTTGCCGGCGCCGAAGCGCTTGGACACCTCCACGCAGAAGCGCACGGCTTCAGCGATGTCGATTTCATGGTTGGCCGAGGTCGCGCTGCCCGACACCACCGACTGCGCCGTCACCGCCACGCCGACCACCGGCGCCTGGGTGGCCACGTGCGGCTGCATGATGCTGTTGAAGTGGTACAGGCCGTTGTGGTACGGCGTGATGTCCTGCTGCGAGATCGGGAAGGTCACCGCCGGGCAGCCGGTGGTGGACTCCATGGTCGCCACCAGGTCTGGCGCCACGCGCAGGATGTAGCCCTGCATCGCCGTCGGCGAAATCGCAAAGCCGCGGTGCTTGATGATGCTGTTGCCCTTGGAGGCATCGATCGACAGGATCGCGTCCATCTCGGGCAGCACCTGGTAGTCGTTCATGGTGTCGGACGAGACCGGCATGCCCATGAACGGCACCGGGTCGTGCGGCTGCATCGAGACATTGGTCGACAGGTGCGTGGTCACGATCACGTCGCCCACCAAGTGGTCGCCGCGCGCCTTCATCTGCGCCAGCTTGAGCGCCACCGCCAGGCAGCCGATCGGACCGTCGGCGTCAGACACCAGCCCCACCAGTTCCGGGCGCGCGCCGATCGCGCCGTTGCGGCCGATCACGCCCAGCGTCGGCGCACTGCCGCCGCTACGCTTGCCCGTGGCGCCGGGGATCACGATGGTGATGAAGTCGGTGGTGTTGGCAGTGTTCTCGGGCGGGGCGTTGTGGACCGTGGTCACTTCCACGCTCACGCCGGCGCCGGCATAGGGCACGAACAGTTCGCTGACGACCGCACCGTTGGCGTGCGGGCTGTCCAGGGCTTCATGAATGACCAGCGTCTGCTGCAGGGCCATGGCTTTCTCCAAATGATGTGCCCTGCCCGCGCGGCGCGGGCAGGGCGTCTACAAAAAGTCAGAACTGGTGGCGCAGGCCGACCATCATCGTGGTCTGGCTGTCGCGCCCGTCCAGCGGCTTGCCGCTGCCGCCGGTCCAGCTGGTGGTGTTGTTGCCGAACAGGCCCGACCAGTCACCGTGCACACGGTCGTAGGCCAGCGCCAGGTAGGCATCGGTGCGCTTGCTGAAGGCGTAGTCGGCGACTGCGTAGGCAGTGGTGCGGTTGCCGCTGAAGCCGTCGGCGCGGGTGCGGTTGTGCATCACGCTGCCGATCAGCGTGACGTTGCCGGTGACCGGGTAGCTCGCGCCCAGCGTGAAGAAGTCGTCGTGGCGGCTGCCGCCGAAGACCGAGCTGATGGCGGCGCGGTTGGTCGGCGTGGCGGCGGTGGACATGCTGGTGATCGTGGCCGTGTCGGTGCCGCCCTTGGAAGAATCGAAGCCCGCGTCGCGGTCGCTGTGGATGTAGTTGGCGAACAGGCTGGCGCGGCCCACCGCGGCCTTCAGGCCGGCCAGGTAGATGCTCGCGGCGCGGCTCTGGCTGTCGCGGGTCTGCTGGAAGTCGCCCACTGCGGCGATGGGGCCGGCGGCGTACCTCACGCCGAACGACATCGACGAGGTCGCGCGGGTGTTGCCCGCGGTTTCGCCCAGCGCGTATTCGGCGATCACCGAAACCGGGCCGAAGTTGCCGGTGTAGCTGACGGCGTTGTCGTAGCGCTGGCCGGTCAGGTAGACCATCCACGCATTGGACGGCGCCGCGCCCACGCCGAGCGGGTCGACGTAGTACAGCATGGTGTTGGCGGTGGTGTACTGCCGGCCCAGCGCC
This sequence comes from Cupriavidus sp. FW305-F7, assembly GCF_058782875.1. Taxonomy (NCBI): domain Bacteria; kingdom Pseudomonadati; phylum Pseudomonadota; class Betaproteobacteria; order Burkholderiales; family Burkholderiaceae; genus Cupriavidus; species Cupriavidus sp. FW305-F7. The sequence continues at coordinate 139,781 of NZ_JBYSYC010000016.1, forward strand.
AGCTCGCCCCACTGGTTGCCGATCTTCACATACGCCTGGCGCCCGAACAGCTGCCCCTGCTGGTCCAGCTTGCCGGTGTCGGCCAGCAGGCCGTTTTCCAGCACGAAGCCGGCCTTCAGGCCGCCGCCCAGGTCTTCAATGCCGCGCAGGCCGAAGCGGCTGCCCGACAGGAAACCTTCGCCACCTTGCTGCAGCCCGATCTGGGCATCGCCCGCCGGGTTCGAATGGGACTGGTAGGTCAGCGCGGTGTCAATCACGCCGTACAGCGTCACCCCGGACTGGGCCATCGCGGCGGCCGGTAGGCCCAGCAGCAACGGCAGTGCCAGGCGGCCCGCGTGGCGAGTGGTGTGGCTCATCTTGTTTTCTCCTCCAGAAGGCAAAGGGGGGCCCGCGCGGGCGGCACGGCGCGGCCCGCGAGGCGGCTTTCTCTTTGTTGTGCCCGGGACCGGCCCGGGTCAGTGCGTCAGCGGATCAGGGCAGTGCCGCCGGCTCAGGCAGCAAAGCCCGGCCAGTCCGGCATCCCGGCCGGACCGGTGATCTGCGACAGCGGGAACGTCTCGCCTTCGCGAATCGTTTCGGCCTTGCCTTCGGCCGGGAACCACAGCGCATGGCGCTCGCCCAGCACAGTGCCGCGCGTGCCGTCCGAGAACAGTGCCGAACCCTCCGGCAGCGCAAACACCTGCTCCGGCGCGTTGATGTGCAGGAACTCGGCCAGGCGCTCTTCGCGGCTTTCGCCGTTGTGGCCGGCGGGCTTGCCGCTGATGAAGTGCGGGTTGATCTGGAACGGCACCAGCCCCAGCGCGCGCAGCGACGGCGGCTGCACGATGGGCATGTCGTTGGTGGTGCGGATGGTCGGGCAGGCGGCGTTGCTGCCGGCGCTCCAGCCGACGTACGGCATGCCCGCGCGCACCCTGGCGCGGATCGCGTCGACGATGCCGGCGTCGTACATGCGCTTGAGCAGCGCAAAGGTGTTGCCGCCGCCGACCGCGATGGCCTCGGCCTGCTCTACGGCGCGCAGCGGATCGGCGCTGTGGTGGATCGATTCCAGCGCGTAGCCCAGCGTCTCGAACACCGGCTTGACCATGCCTTCATAGGTGTCGAAGCTGAACGTCACGCCGGCGAACGGAACGAACAGCACCTTGCGCGGCTCGCGCCTGAGCAGCGTGTGGATCTGCTCGCCGGCGTGCTCGAGGTAGCCGTGGTTGTCCTTGCGCGAGCTGCTCATCAGGAGGATGCGTTGGGTCATGTCTTGGTTTCCGTCAGGAGAGTCTGGTGAAGTTCAATGCGGGATCAGGCGATCGCGGCGCGGATCAGCGCGGCCACGCGGTCGATCTCTTCATGCGTGTTGAAGTAATGCAGCGAGACGCGGGCCATGGTGGACACGCCGTAGCGCGCCAGGATGGCGTCGGCCATGAAGTTGCCGGCTTCGATGATGCATTGCTGCGCTTCCAGCGCTGCGACGATGCGTGCCGGGTCCACGCCGCGCACATTGAACGGCACGATGCCGATGCGGTTGGCCAAGTCGGCCGGACCGTACAGCTCGAAGCCCGGGATCGACGCGAACTTTGCCACCGCATACCCGGTCAGGTCGCGCACGCGCGCTTCGATGGCGTCGATGCCGATGGCGGCGGCGTAGTCGATGGCGGTGCCTATGCCGAGGATCGCCGGCACGATCGGGCAGCCAGCCTCGAAGCGCCTGGCACCAGCCACCAGCGACAGCGCGCCGGTGGCGCGGTCATAGGCGCCGTTCCACCAGCCCACCAGGGCGGGCTCGACCTGCTCGATCAGCGCGCGGCGCACATACAGGAAGCCCGAGCCCTCGGTCGCGCGCAGCGCCTTGCGGCCGCAGCCAGCCAGGAAATCGCAGCCCAGCTCGGCCACATCCGAGCGCAGCATGCCCACGCTCTGCGCCGCATTGACCAGCGACAGCACGCCGTGGCGGCGCGCCACCGCGCAGATCTGCTTGGCCGGCTGCACCGCACCCGTCGAATTGGGCAGGTGCGAGAAGGTGAGCAGGCGCGTGCGCGGGGTCACGGCGCCCTCGAACGCCTCGGGCGAAAGCAGCCCTTCGGCATTGGCCGCGACCATCTTCACGACGATGCCGTGCGATTGCTCCAGCCGGCGCCAGGGCAGCAGGTTGCTCAGCATCTCGGTGTCGGCCACCAGCACTTCGTCACCGGCCTCCCAGGCGATGCCGCGCGCGACGATCGAGATGCTCTCCGTGGCGTTCTTGGTGAAGGCGACTTCGTCGGCGGCGCAGTTGAGCAGCCCGGCCAGCTTGCCGCGCACCGCTTCCACGCGCGTATAGGTCTCTTTGCGGAAGGCTGGCAGGTAGATGCCGACATGGCCGGTATCGAGCAGGTAGCTGCGCACGGTATCGAGCACCGCGTCGGGCGGCAACGAGGCCGCGGCGGTGTCGAGATAGATGGTGGAGGCCGTCAGCGGGGTGTCGGCGCGGATGGCCTGGATGGCTTGGATATCCATGGAACGTCTCGGGTAATGACAGGCGGGACGCGGCGGCCGCGCCCCGAGGTAAGACTCAGTTGCGCACTTACTTGCGCAGCTTGGTGACGGAGCCGAAGAAGCTGAACAGCGCGTCGCCGGCAATCACGCCGCCGGCGAAGGCGCTCATCTCGGCCACGTGCTTGTCGCCGCGCAGGCGCTGCAGCACGAAGCGGATCGCCAGGCCGGCCAGCACGGCCCAGCCGGCCAGCGGCGAGGCAATCAGCATGCCGGTGGAGAGCAGGATGCCAAGCTGGCGCCTGGAGCCGCCGATCAGCTGCAGCAGCGCGCCGGGGATGGCCCAGATCACCAGGTTGCGGGCAATTTCCGCCGACGAGCCCGCCTTGATCGAAGCCGCGTAGACGCGGTCCACCGGCGGGATCATGTTCTGCGCGAAGAAGGTGCGGTGGAACACCAGCACCACCACCGCGGCCACGGCAAAGCCGATCATCGCGGCCAGGAACTGCTGCTTGCGCCCGGCCAACTCGGCCTCCATGTCGCGGCCTTCGCCACGCAGCAGGTAGCCGGTCTTGAGGTCGTAGCCCATGTCGGCAAAGGCCGGGCCGGTGGCGGCGGAGAAGCCCACCAGCACCGCCAGCGCCGTCGGCGGGAAGCCGATCAGGATGCCGATGGTCAGCGTGATCAGCGCCACCGCGAAGGCCGGGAACCAGCCCGAATGCATTGCCGCGATGCCGACGATCAGCTCATGCACATAGGCGGCAAAGGCGGCATACAGCACGAACACCACCAGCATGCCCAGCGACATGTCAGAGACATGGCCGGCCAGCACCGAGATCAGCAGCGCAATCGCCAGGTAGATCAGGAAGCCGCCCGACAGGATGCGGCTCGCGCGCGAGGCCGGGACTTCGATGGTGCGTGCGTCAGCGGCCGGGGCGTAGCGCGCGCGGCGGATTTCATTGGCGACCTGGAACAGCGCGACGATGCCGGCGCCGATCATCAGGCCGTGCGGGATATAGGCCTTGGCGATGTCGATGCCGGTCAGCGCCACCGAATAGCCACGCACCAGCAGGCCGATGCCGAACATGGTCAGTGCCGCCAGGTTGCCCAGGAAGGCCGCGCCGAACGCGGACATCGGCACGCCCAGCCAGGCGCCGCCCACACCCACGGCAATGCCCAGGCCCAGGAACGCGGCCTTGCGTCCGCCGCGGTCGCCGGCCCAGATGGCCTCTGCCGTGGCGATGCCGGCCGGCCAAGTGCCGGTGGCGGGGAAGATCCTGCTGCCGAACAGGAAGTACAGCATCGCGCCGTCGACGAACATGGCGATCACCGCGCCGATCAGCATCGGCGTGGCCAGCTCCGGCATGCCCATCGCGTATGGCACGCCGATCGGGATCATCAGCGAGTTGGCGGCGCCGAAGGTGGCCGACGAGATTGCCGTCTGCACCAGGTTCTGCCGCTCCAGCACGCGGAAGCGCCGCGTGATCTCCAGCGGGATGCGCGAGAACACGATCGCGATCAGCGCGCCGATGATCGAGGTGTTGGCCGAGATCCCCAGCGACACGATCAGCTGCATCCCGATCATGGCGCCGAATACCGACAGCCCCACGGAGACCAGCAGCAGCAAGGGCTCCATGAAGCGTGTCCGTGTTGCAGGCTGCGCCGCCATCGGCGCGTTCAGTTGTGTTGGCATGGTCATGTTGTCCACCGCTCCCCGTAGTGTTGTCTGGTTTTGTCTGTTGTGTGTGATGCCTTGCGTGCGCTCAGCGCATGAAACCCGCCACCGGTCCGATGGTGTTGCGCGTGGTGCGCAGCGCCTCCAGCAAGCGCGGCACCGCCTCAGGCGTCAGGCGCTGCAGCGGGCCGGCGATGGCCAGCGATCCCACCACCGCCTGGGTGTCGCGGTGGCGCAGCGGCAGCGCCAGCCCGGCCACCGTGGCGGCGGATTCCTCGCAGGTGTAGGCCCAGCCGTCGGCGCGGATCTGATCCAGCCGTGCTTCCAGTTCTGGCGCGTCGCCCGCTACCTGGCGCCGGAACGCTTCCGGCTGGAATGCCAGGATGGCCTTGGCGTGCGCGCCCGCGTCCAGCGCGAAGCGCTGGCCCACTTCGATCGAAAAGCGCAGCTGGTGCTGGCTCTGGGCGATATCCGTGCACAAGCCCTCGCCACCGTCCAGCCACGACAGGAACACGGTCTCGCCGCATTCGCGCGCCAGCGCTTCCAGCGCGGGCTGCACCACCTCGGCCGGCGAAAGTGTCTTGCGAATCACTTGTCCCAGCTCGAACCAGCGCAACCCTAGGCCGTAGCGGCCAAGCGCGTCCTGCACCAGGAAGCCATTGCCGGCAAAGGTCGCCAGCACGCGATGCACCACGGCGTGGTGCACGCCGCTGTGGCGCGCCAGTTCGCGCACGCCCCAGCTGGGCTGGCGGGCGGTGAAATGGGTCAACAGCGCCAGGGCGCCGTCCAGGGTCTTGAGCATGGTGAGTGGTTGCGTCAACTGCTTGTGTCTCTATATAAGAGACGCCGTCTCTGATACAGAGAAATGCTAGGCTTCGGCCAGGCTCTCAACAATCAGGGTTAACGCGGGGCCGGCTGGCCGCGCCGGGCGAATGCCGGCGCCGGCAACGGCGGAGCGCCGCCGCCTATACTTGGCGCAGACCGACTGCTACCGGGAGGGCGCGCATGGCCGCGGAACACCACGGAACCGGCGGATCTGGCGACGAGGCCACCCGCATCGCCCAGCGCCGCCGCCAGCTCGGCATTGCGCCGCGCGCCGACGATGGCCAGCGCAACTGGGCCCTGGCGCTGTCCGGCGGCGGCATCCGCAGCGCCACCTTCTGCCTGGGCGTGATGCAGGCAATGGCGGGCACCGCGATGCCCGCCAAGGCGGCAGCGCCGGCCCCCGCGCCGGAGGCCGCGACGCCGGCGGCCGCCACCGCCGCCGCGGCGCAGACCGTGCCGGGCCTGGCCTCGCTGCTGGCGCAGTTCGACTACCTGTCCACCGTCAGCGGCGGCGGCTACCTCGGCGCCTTCTTCGTCAGCCTGTTCGTGCCCGGCCGCCTGCACCGCGGCGCAGGCCCGGTCCAGGCCGCCACCGACGCCTATCACACGCTGCAATGCGAGCCGCCGGGGCGCATCCATACCTCGGTGTCCTACGCCGCCGACCCCGGCCGCGGCGCGGTCGCATGGCTGCGCGAGAACGGCCGCTACCTGTCGCCCACCGGCGCCGGCGACAACCTCTATGCCGCCGCGCTGGTGGTGCGCAACTGGCTGGCCATGCATTTCGTGATCGGCAGCGCGCTGCTGGTGCTGCTGGCTGCGCTGGCGCTCGGGCAACACATTGCGGTGGGGGTTTCCTACGGGTTGGGGCGCCATGAGATGGACCTGCTGCACGACGCGCGGCAGGCCTACAACCAGGGCGAATGCGCGATCTGGTGGAGCACGCTGCTGTGGCTGCCGCTGGCCACCGCGCTGGCTGGCGCGGTGCCGCCCGGGCTGGCCTACTGGCTGATCTACCCGCGCGCCAACGATCCGCAGGCGACGGCCCGCTTCCTGAGCCCCGCGCCGCTGCTTGCCACGCTGCTGGGCCTGATGCTGCTGGCCGCGGCGCGCTGGTCGGAATGGCTCGGTTCGGGGCTGGTCATCGGCAAGCTCTTTGCCGCGCTGGGCGTGCTGACGTTGCTGGGCGTGCTGTGGTGCCTGGCGCTGCTGCAGGGCGAGCCGCGCACCGTGGCCGCCTACCGCGTGCGTGCCACGCGCGCACTGCGTGGCGCGCTGACGCTGACCCTGTGGCTGGCGGCGCTGGGCATTGCCGACACCATCGCACGCACCGATTACCTGTTTGCCCACCAGGCCCACCACCAGTGGGGCGCGGCGCTGCCCGCAACCGTGCTGGGCGTGCTGGTCTGGCTCGTGCGCTACGGTTCGCGCTGGCGCGATGCCGGCCGCCAGGGCAGCACCGACACGCCATGGCGCGCGCTGTGTGCCCGGCTGCCGGTATCGCTGCTGGCGGGCGCGGTGGCGGCCGTGCTGGCCCTGCTGTTGTTCGTGCTGTGGTCGTGGCTGGTGCTGTGGGTGCGCTGGGACGGGCGCGAGCCGGTCGACTGGCTGGTGTTCGGCAACGCCTATACCGGCCCGGCGCTGGCCATGCTGACCGTGGTGAGCCTGGCGCTGGCGCTGGTGGTGGGGCGCTTCGCGGGCTTCCTGAACCTGTCGACGCTGCAGCCGTTCTATGCGGCGCGGCTCACCCGCGCGTACCTGGGGGCGTCCAACGGTGAGCGCTTTGCGCCGCCCGATCCGACGACCGACCAGGACGGCAGCCAGGGCGCCCGCTTCAGCGTGGCCGAGCCCGTGCCCGGCGACCAGCTCAGCCTGAACACCTACTACGATCCGCGCGTGCTGGCGCCGCTGCACCTGATCAACGTCACGCTGAATCTCACCGTCGACCCGGCCGAGCAACTGGTGCAGCGCGACCGCAAGGGCAAGCCGCTGTGCCTGGCGCCCGGCCCCTGCGTGGCGCAGTCCGGCGTGGCGGCGGCGATCCCGCCGGACGCCTACGCGCGCTTTACCATCGACGGCCGGGGTTGCTGCCCCGACGTTTCATGGCCGTCGTCGGGCAAACTGGCCGAATCGCGCACGGTGGGAGATTGGATGGCGATCTCCGGCGCGGCCGTCTCCACCAGGCTGGGGCGCGCGACCACGCTGGGCACATCCATGCTGCTTGGCCTGGCGAACCTGCGGCTGGGCATATGGTGGCCGTCGTATCCGGCCAGCCACGCACGCGAAGGCGGGCGCCGGGGCCGCGCCAGGCGCCATCCGGAACGCGCCACGCATCCGTGGCTGGCCGCGGGCATCGCGCTGTTCCGCACGCAGTACTACCTGGGTTGCGAACTGAGCGCGCGCTTCCATGGCACGCGGCGCGGCTGGCAATTTCTGTCCGATGGCGGGCATTTCGACAACACCGGCGTGTACGAGTTGCTGCGCCCGGGCCGCGATGTCTCGCTGATCGTGCTGTGTGATTGCGGGGGCGACCCCGACTACCGCTTCGGCGACCTGGCCAACCTGATCCGGCTGGCGCGCATCGACCATGGGCTGGAGATCGTGGTCGATACCGAGGCTGCCACCACGCACCCGGTGCTGAGCCGGGTCTTCGGCGTACCGGATGATTTCATGCCGGGCGCGCCGACCGGCGACAAATGCGCGGTGCTGCTCAACGTCTTTCGCACCGGCCCGGAGTGCGGGGCGCCACGCGCACGCACCTGCCGCATCGTGCTGCTCAAGCCGCGGCTGGTGTCATGGGCGCCGGCCGACGTGCGCCACTACGGCGCGACCCATCCCGCGTTTCCGCAGGAGGCCACCGGCGACCAGTTCTTCGATGAGGCGCAATGGGAGAGCTATCGCGCGCTGGGCCATGCGATCGGCCAGCGCGTGCTGGGCGGGGCCGTGGGCAAGGCCCTGCTGGTGTGAGGAGACTGCGCGTCAGCGCACGAAGCCGATGACGTCTTCCAGCCGGCCGCTGGCATCGCGCAGCGCCTCCAGCAGGCGCGGTACCGCGGCTTCGTCCAGCCGCTGCTGCGGCCCGGCGATGGCGACCGAGCCCACCACCGCACTGCGGTCGCGCGACCACAGCGGCAACGCTAGGCCGGCCACGCTGGCGGCGGCTTCCTCGCGCGTATGGGCCCAGCCGCGCTCGCGCACCTCGGCCAGCTGCTGCTCGATGCGCTCGCGGTCCAGCGTCGTGTGGGGGGCCATTCGCGCCAGCCCCTGGCGGTAGACCTCATCGCGAAAGGCATCGTCCTGGAAGGCCAGCATGGCCTTGGCATGCGCGCCCGCATAGAGCGGGAAGCGCTCGCCCAGCTCGATCGAAAAGCGCAGCTGGTGCTGGCTCTGCACCAGTCCCACGCACAGGCCCTCATGGCCATCGAGCCAGGACAGGAACACGGTCTCGCCGCTTTGCGCGGCGAGCTTTTCCAGCACCGGGCGCACGATCTCGTCGGCCGAGAAGCTCTTGCGCACCACCTGTCCCAGCTCGAACAACCGCAGTCCCAGCGAATACTTGCCGGTGGCCGCGTCCTGCACCAGGAAGCCGTTGGCGGCAAACGTGGCCAGCACGCGGTGTACCACCGCGTAGTGCACGCCGCTGTGCTTGGCCAGCTCGCGCACGCCCCAGGTCGGCTGGCGCACGGTGAAGTGGGTCAGCAGCGCCAGCGCACCGTCCAGTGTCTTGAGTGTCATCGCTTGTTCCTTCGCATCGGGCTGCATGGTACGGGCAAGCGCGGCGCGACTCAATCTTTCGTGCCCCGACTATACCCACGCCGCCCGAAGGGCCGCGATCAGGCCCCCAGCACGATCGCGCCGGGGTCACTAAGATAGCGAGCCATATGCATTGCCCGCGTGCGGCACCAGCCGCCCGCCATCCACCACATGAATCACGACTCTATCCCCAACGGCGCAGGCGTCGCCTGGTCCGTGCTGGACCTGGCCCCCATCCCTGAAGGCAGCGATGCCGGCCAGGCCATGCGCAACTCGCTCGACCTGGCCCGCCATGCGGAGCAGTTGGGCTACCACCGCTACTGGCTGGCCGAGCATCACAATATGCCCGGCATTGCCAGTGCCGCCACCGCCGTGCTGATCGGCTATGTCGCCAACGGCACCAGGACCATCCGCGTGGGTTCGGGCGGCGTGATGCTGCCCAACCATTCGCCGCTGGTGATCGCCGAGCAGTTCGGCACGCTGGCCTCGCTCTACCCGGGCCGCATCGACCTGGGCCTGGGCCGCGCGCCCGGCACCGACCAGGCCACCGCGCGCGCCTTGCGCCGCCACCTGTCGGCCGACAGCGCCGATACCTTCCCGCAGGATGTGGAAGAACTGCAGGCCTATTTCGAAGACGTGCGCCCCGGCCAGCGCCTGCGCGCGGTGCCCGGCGCCGGGCTCAAGGTGCCGATCTGGTTGTTGGGTTCGAGCCTGTTCAGCGCGCAGCTGGCCGCGGCGATGGGCCTGCCGTTCGCCTTTGCCTCGCACTTTGCGCCGGGCTTCATGCGCCAGGCGGTGGACCTGTACCGACGCACCTTCCGGCCCTCCGAAGCGCTGGACCGGCCTTATGTGATGCTGGGCCTGAACGTGTTTGCGGCCGAGACCGGCGACCAGGCGCGCCGCCTGTTCAGCTCGCTGCAGCAGCAGTTCCTGGCGCTGGTGCGCGGCACTCCGGGGCAGCTGCGCGCGCCGGTGGATGATATCGAATCACTGTGGACCGAGAGCGAGGCCGACCATATCCGCCGCTCGCTGGCGTGCTCCGTGGTGGGCGATCCCGACGCCGTGCGTGCCGGCATGCAGCGTTTTGTCGATGACCTGCGCCCGGACGAGCTGATGCTGGCCGGGCAGATCCATGACCACCAGGCGCGCCTGCGCTCGTTCGCCATCGCCGCCGATGCGGCGCGCAGCCTGAAGACCTCATCAGCGCTCTGAGCGCCTGCGATGCTCCGGTATGGCGTGCGCCGCACTTGCGGCGTGCGCCCGTGAGCGCGTCTCCCCTAATCCTGTTTGCGCACCGCCGATCCGCTCGGATACATTAGAAGGTCCGAGACACAGAGAGGCACGGCTCCCGCAGCACGCGCCCGACAGTCCGCCCGATCCACCACCCCATTCATCACCCATGGGGCCGACGGCAGCGACGACAGGAGACAACGATGGACCTGCGGCAACGCGAGCACATCGAGACGGTGGTCCAGGCCACCACATACCTTGCCCCGCCGGCCGTGCTTGCGGACCGGATCGCGCACGACGCCATCATCCAGAACTCATGGCGCCGCTGCGTGCACCAGTACGGCCTGGATCCGTCGCGCATGCAGGAGGCGCGCATCCTGCCGCAGCCGCGCCTGCGCGAACACCAGGAACGTATCGACGACTTCGCGCGCATCGCGCGCCACGGCCTGCAAAGCCTGTATGGGCAGGTGGCGGGCCTGGGCTATGTGGTGCTGCTGACCGATGCGCAGGGCGTGACCGTCGACTATATCGGCGAGGCCCGCAGCGATGCCGCGCTGCGCCACGCGGGCCTGTACCTGGGCGCCGAGTGGAGCGAGAGCGGCGCCGGCACCTGCGCGGTCGGCACCGCCCTGGCCACGGGCCAGGCGCTGACGGTGCACCAGGCCGACCATTTCGACGCCACCCATATCCCGCTGACCTGCACCGCCGCGCCGCTGTTCGACACGCACGGCAACCTGCATGCCATCCTCGACATCTCCGCGCTGACCTCGCCGCAGGCCAAGGACAGCCAGGGGCTGGCGCTGCAGATGGTGCGCATCTACGCCGCGCATATCGAGAACGCCAACTTCCTGCGCGCGCACCGCCGCGACTGGATCCTGAAGCTGAACGTGGCGCCGGAGTTCGTCGACGTCAATCCCGAATACCTGCTGGCGCTGGACGAGGCGGGCCGCATCGTCGGCCACAACCACCGCGCCAGGCTGATGCTGGAAGGCGAGCTGGGTGGTGCACCGGGCGCCACCGTGCTGGGCCAGCGGTTCGAGACGCTGTTCGACGCGCGCCTGGAAGACCTGGGCCATTACGTCTATTCGCGCCCGAGCGAGCAGCGCCTGGTGGCGCTGACCCGCAGCGGCGGCCTGCTGTACCTGAGCGTGCTGCCGCCCGCGCTGCGCTGGCAGGCGCCGCCCGCCGAAACGCAGGTGGAGATGCCGGATGCGCTGGCAGCACTGACCGGCGGCGATGCCGCGCTGCAGCAGCAGTTGCAGCGCGCGGCGCGCCTGGTCGATTCGCCCATCAACCTGCTGATCCACGGCGAGACCGGCAGCGGCAAGGAGTTCCTGGCCAAGGCGCTGCATCTTGCCAGCGCGCGCCGCGGCGGGCCGTTCGTAGCGGTGAACTGCGCGGCGATCCCTGAAACCTTGATTGAAAGCGAATTGTTCGGCCACCTGCCCAACAGCTTCTCCGGCGCAGGCCCGCGCGGCAAGCGCGGCCTGATCCAGGAGGCCGACGGCGGCACGCTGTTCCTGGACGAGATCGGCGACATGCCGCGCGAGCTGCAGTCGCGGCTGCTGCGCGTGCTGGCCGAGGGCGAAGTGCTGCCTGTCGGCGCCGCGCGGCCGGTGCCGGTGCGGCTGCGGGTCATCTCCGCCACGCACCACAGCCTGGAGCAACTGGTGGCCGACGGGCGCTTCCGCGAGGACCTGTACTACCGCCTCAACGGCGCGCGCTTTACGCTGCCGCCGCTGCGTGCGCGCACCGACCTGGACTGGCTGGTCCGCAAGCTGCTGCAGGAAGGGGGCGCAGAAGGCGGCGAGATCACGCTGTCGCCCGCGGCACGCGAGCGGCTGCACCGCCACCGCTGGCCCGGCAACCTGCGCGAACTGCGCAACGTGCTGGAGTACGCGCGCGCGGTCTGCGCCGACGGCTATATCGATGTGCCGGACCTGCCTGACAGCCTGGCGGGACCCGCTCCGTCCGCCGCCCTGCCGCAGCCAGGGCCCGCCCAGTCACCCGCTGCCGCGCCGTTCGATCCGCACCAGTTGCCGCCGGAAGGCATGCTGCTGATGCAATACCTGCGCGCCTCCGGCTGGAACCTGAGCGCGGTCGCGCGTCAGATCGGCGTCAGCCGCATGACGCTGTACCGCCGCATGGAGCGCTACGGCATCCAGTCGCCCAACCGGCGCGACGGCGGCCCAGAGCCCACCGACGCATAAGCCGGCAGGCAGCACGGCGCACGCGCGCCATCCCTGCGATACGGTTGTCCATCCCCTGTACACCTGCGCTGTGACACCTGTCACAGCGCAGCGTCGCTTTTGCCCTTCCGCCTCGGGGTAATCCCTCGGATCCGACCCCGCTGATACCCCTGTTTCCCCGGTTTTCACTGCCTGCGCGCACTGGCACGGCCATTGCAAATACGCTTGGCAAGACAACGACAACAGGAGACGGGCAATGGGGCACGCAGCAGGCGCCAGCGCGCAGATCGCGCCAGTGGTCGGCATCATCGCCAACCCGATTTCCGCGCGCGACATCCGCCGCGTGATCGCCAACGCCAACAGCCTGCAGCTGGCCGACCGCGTCAATATCGTGCTGCGCCTGCTGGCCGCGCTGGCGTCCTGCGGCGTGGAGCGCGTGCTGATGATGCCCGACCGCGAAGGCCTGCGCGTCATGCTGGCGCGGCACCTGGCACGCCGGCAGGGGCCGGACTCGGGGCTGCCCGCGGTCGACTACCTTGACATGCCGGTCACCGCGCGCGTTGACGACACCCTGCGCGCCGCGCGCTGCATGGCCGATGCGGGCGTGGCCGCCATCATCGTGCTGGGCGGCGACGGCACCCACCGCGCGGTGGTGCGCGAGTGCGGCGCGGTGCCGATCGCGGGCCTGTCGACCGGCACCAACAATGCCTACCCCGAAATGCGCGAACCCACCATCATCGGGCTGGCCACCGGCCTCTATGCCACGGGCCGCATTCCCCCTGCGCAGGCGCTGGCGTCGAACAAGCGGCTCGACATCGTCATCCGCGACGGCAACGGCGGCTTTCGCCGCGATATTGCGCTGGTGGATGCGGTGATCTCGCACGAGCACTTCATCGGCGCGCGCGCCTTGTGGAAGACCGACACGCTTGCCGCCGTCTACGTGTCCTTTGCCGACCCCGAGGCCATCGGCCTGTCATCCATCGCCGGGCTGCTGGAGCCGGTGGGCCGGCGCGAAGAGGGCGGCCTCGCGATCGAGCTGGCCGCCCCCGGCGAAGGCGAATTCGACCTGTGCGCGCCGATCGCACCCGGCCTGATGTGCACCGTGCCGGTGGCCGGCTGGCAGCGGCTCGAACACGGCCGGCCCCATCGCGTGCGCCAGCGCAGCGGCATTGTCGCGCTGGACGGCGAGCGCGAACTGGCCTTCGGGCCGGACGACGAAGTCACCGTCACCCTGCATGACCACGCCTTTCGCAGCATCGACGTCGCGGCCTGCATGCGCCATGCCGCGCGCCACCACCTGATGCGCCGCCTGCCGCGGCACGCCGCGGCGGGATGACGCGCGGGCACCGCGTCCGCCCGCTTTTCCCCTTTCTTGAAGTGCAACACCTGAAAACGAAGGAGACAGACATGACAGCCAGAGCTTCTCAAGATTCCGCCGCGCTGCCGCTCGATAAGGAGACGTTGCTGACGGTGTACCGGAAGATGCGCACCATCCGCGATTTTGAAGAACGCCTGCACGTGGACTTCGGGCGCGGCGACATCCCGGGCTTCGTCCACCTGTACGCGGGCGAGGAAGCCGCGGGCGTCGGCATCCTGCACCACCTGAACGATGGCGACCGCATCGCCAGCACGCACCGCGGCCACGGCCACTGCATCGCCAAGGGCGTCGATCCGGTGGCGATGATGAAGGAGATCTACGGCAAGAAGGGCGGCTCGTGCAATGGCAAGGGCGGCTCGATGCATATCGCCGACCTGTCCAAGGGCATGATGGGCGCCAACGGCATCCTGGGCGCGGGCGCGCCGCTGATCTGCGGCGCCGCGCTGGCTGCCAAGTTCCGCGGCAAGGGCGAGGTCGGCATCACCTTCTGCGGCGACGGCGCCTCCAACCAGGGCACCTTCCTGGAGAGCCTGAACCTGGCCGCGGTGTGGAACCTGCCGGTGATCTTCGTGATCGAGAACAACGGCTATGCCGAATCGACCTCGCGCGATTACGGCACCGCGGTGGACAGCTACGTGGACCGCGCCGCCGGCTTCGGCATCCCGGGCGTGACGGTGGACGGCACCGATTTCTTCGCCGTCCATGAAGCGGCCGGCGAAGTGATCCGGCGCGCGCGCGAAGGCGGTGGGCCGTCGCTGCTCGAATGCAAGATGGTCCGCTTCTACGGCCACTTCGAGGGCGATGCGCAAACCTACCGCGCCGCAGGCGAACTCGACGATATCCGCGCCAACAAGGATTGCCTGAAGCTGTTTGGCCGCGCCGTGACCCAGGCCGGCGTGGTCGCGCGCGAAGAACTCGACGCCATCGACCGCGAGGTCGCCGCGCTGATCGAGCATGCCGTGCAGGAGGCCAAGGCCGCACCGCAGCCCGGGCCCGAAGACCTGCTCACCGACGTCTACGTCAGCTACTGATCCGCCACGCGCTAACTCAATATCAGGAGACAAACCATGGCTCGCAAACTGAGCATCAAGCTGGCGATCAACGAGGCGATCGACCAGGAAATGACCCGCGACCCCAGCGTCATCATGCTGGGCGAAGACATTGTCGGCGGCGCCGGCGCGGACGGCGAGAAGGACGCCTGGGGCGGCGTGCTGGGCGTGACCAAGGGCCTGTACGCCAAGCACGGCGACCGGCTGCTGGACACGCCGCTGTCTGAATCCGCTTACGTGGGCGCCGCCATCGGCGCCGCGGCCTGCGGCATGCGCCCGATCGCCGAGCTGATGTTTATCGACTTCATGGGCGTTTGCTTCGACCAGATCTTCAACCAGGCGGCCAAGTTCCGCTACATGTTCGGCGGCAAGGCCGAGACCCCGGTGGTGATCCGCGCGATGGTCGGCGCGGGCTTTCGCGCGGCCGCGCAGCACAGCCAGATGCTGACGCCGCTGTTCACTCATATCCCCGGACTGAAGGTGGTGTGCCCGTCCACGCCGTACGACACCAAGGGCCTGCTGATCCAGGCGATCCGCGACAACGACCCGGTGATCTTCTGCGAGCACAAGAACCTATACGGCCTGGAGGGCGAGGTGCCCGAAGGCGCCTACGCGATTCCGTTCGGCGAGGCCAATATCGTGCGCGACGGCAAGGATGTGTCGATTGTCACCTACGGGATGATGGTGCATCGCTCGCTCGAAGCGGCCGCCACGCTGGCCAAGGAGGGCATCGAGGCGGAAGTGATCGACCTGCGCACGCTCTCGCCGCTGGACATGGACACCGTGCTGGAATCGGTCGAGAACACCGGCCGCCTGGTGGTCGTGGACGAGGCCAGCCCGCGCTGCAATATCGCCACCGATATCTCCGCGCAGGTCGCGCAGCAGGCCTTCGGCGCGCTCAAGGCCGGCATCGAGATGGTGTGCCCGCCGCATACGCCGGTGCCGTTCTCGCCGACGCTGGAGGACCTGTACATCCCCAGCGCCGCGCAGATCGTGGCCGCCGCGCGCAAGACCATGAAGGGAGGCAAGCACTGATGGCAACCGCAATTTCCCCCACGATTATCCCGATCGTGATGCCCAAGTGGGGCCTGTCGATGAAAGAAGGCACGGTCAATGCGTGGCTGGTCGACGAAGGCACCGAGATTACCGTGGGCCTGCCGATCCTCGACGTGGAAACCGACAAGATCGCCAATGCGGTGGAGGCGCCCGACGCGGGAACGCTGCGCCGCAAGGTGGCGCAGGCCGGCGACGTGCTGCCGGTGAAGGCGCTGCTGGGCGTGCTGGCACCTGCGGAGGTGAGCGATGCGCAAATCGATGACTATGTCGCGGCTTATGAAACGCCGGCGGACGATGCTGGCGAAGAAGAAGCCGCTGCCGCGTACCAGTTTGCCGACGTCGACGGCATCCGGGTCCGCTATGCCCGCAAGGGTGGCGGCGCCGAAACCGTGCTCTTCATCCACGGATTTGGCGGAGACCTGGACAACTGGCTGTTCAACCTCGATCCCCTGGCCGACGCGTACACCGTGGTGGCGCTCGACCTGCCCGGCCACGGACAGTCGTCGCCGCGGCTCGCGGGCACGACGCTGGCGCAGATGGCCGGCTTTGTAGCGCGCTTCATGGACGAGACCGGGATCGAGGCGGCGCATGTGGTCGGCCATTCGATGGGCGGCGGCGTGGCGGCGCAACTGGCTGTGGATGCACCGCAGCGGGTGCTGTCGGTGGCGCTGGTGTCGCCGGTGGGCTTTGGCGACGCCGTCAACAGCGGCTATACCGAGGGCTTCGTCAGTGCTCAGTCCCGGCGTGAGCTCAAGCCCGTGGTCGAGCTGCTGTTCGCCGACGCGGGGCTGGTCAGCCGCCAGATGCTGGACGACCTGTTGCGCTACAAGCGGCTGGACGGCGTCACCGAGGCGCTGACGGCGCTGGGGCAGGGGCTCTTCGGCGGCGGCCGCCAGAGCGAGCAGCCTGGCCAGCGGCTGGCCGGCAGCGGCAAGCGCGTGCTGGTGGTGTGGGGCGGTCAGGACCAGATCATCCCGGCCGCGCACGCTGAAGCCGCGCCGGCGGGAGCAACCGTCAAGGTCTTTGCCGATGCTGGCCACATGAGCCAGATGGAGAAGGCCAATGACTTCAACGCGCTGCTGAAAAAGCATCTGGCCGGCTGATGCCGCGCGCGGATGGCGCCGCCCCAGGGCGCCATCCGCTCGGCCAGTTCGCCTTGTTCGAATTCAAGACAGGACACCTCATGACCACAGACCTGAAGACCCGCCTGACCGAGATCAACAAGCAATTCGGTGCGCTCGGCCAGGCCCAGCCCGCCGCCATGAGCGCCTTCCAGGGCGTGATGAAGGCCGCCACGCAGGACGGCAGCCTGCCGGCCGCCGTCAAGGAACTGATTGCCGTCGCACTGGCGGTGCAGAAGGGCTGCGACGACTGCGTGCTGTTCCACACCAGTCAGGCGCTGCGCCATCGCGCCACGCGCGAGCAGCTGGCCGAAGTGCTGGCCATCAATATCGAGATGGGCGGCGGACCCGGCGCCATGTATGCGTCGAAGGCGCTGGCGTACTTCGATGCGCTCAACGTCTAGCCTTGCTAGACTCGGCACGTTGCCATCCGGAGGCTGGTGCCATCCCATGCCGTTTGAATTTGTCGATGCGGCCCATGCCGGGCAGGCGGGCAGCGACCCGCTGCAGGATGAGCTGGCCTTGCTGGATCTCGCGGCACAGGGCCGGCAGGTGGCGCAGCTGTGGGAGGCGCCGCTGTCGCTGGTGGTGCCGCGCACCTACCTGCGCCATGCCGCGCTGGAAACCGCGCGCGCCGACTTCGCGCAGCAAGGGTGCCCGGTGTTCCTGCGCATGTCGGGCGGCGGGCTGGTGCCGCAGGGCCCCGGCATCCTCAACCTGAGCCTGGCCTACGCAGTGGGACAGCCGCCGGGTGCGCGCAGCGACGCGGTCTACCTGCACTTGTGCGAGGTCATCGGCGATGCGCTGCAAGCGCTGGGCGTCGACACGCACTGGCAGGCCGTGGCCGGCTCCTTCTGCGACGGCCGCTTCAACCTGGCCTGGGGCCCGCCCGAAGCCGCGCGCAAGATCGCCGGCACGGCGCAGTACTGGCGGCGCGCACCCGCGGCCATGCAAGCGCCCGACGGGCAGCGCCACCTGGTGCTGGCCCATGCGGTGCTGCTGGTCAGCGCCGACCCTGTGCAGATCAACGCGCGCGCCAACGCGTTCGAAGCGGCCATCGACAGCGGCCGGCGCTATGACGCGGGAAAGGTCGTCAGCGTGCGCGAGGCATTGTTGGCCGGCGGCCGCGCGGTCGATGACGACGGCGCGCTGATGGCGCAGGTATCGGATGCGCTGCGGCGAAGCGTCGGGCAGACGCCGCCGCCGGCGTAGCCACTTGAAGCGGGAGACGCCAATTGGCGACCCCAAAAAAATCGCGGCCCACGCGGGGCCGCTAAAAATCGGGAATGCGAGGCGTGTCAGATGCCTCAGGAGACGTTATCGACACAGTGTGGACCACCGAGACCCCACTTCGGTGGGGTCTATCGAGTACAATCATGGAGGCGAGTGACCGCTTACGCGATCAGGTAGGCGGAGTGCGGGTCCGGCCGGATGGCAGTGCGCAGCTTGCGCACGCTGGCTTCCAGTTCGGCATGGGCGGCATCGAGCCAGGCGACGCGATGGCGCACCGGGTCCTTGGCCGACAGATCGCTGGCGGCGATCTCGCGCAGGAAGTAGCGCACCATGCTGCCGGCGCGCGCCGGCACTGGCATCATCCCCAGCAGTTGAGACTTCGCCAGCAGCCGGCGGCTGACTGCATGCCGCAGTCCTGCCCAGGCGGTACGGCCCAGCGCGATGTACAGCGCATCCGTGCGCATCTGCCGCACGGCGCCCAGGAACTGCGCTTCGAATACCTCGCGCAGCATCGGTGTCTCCAGCAGTTCTTCCAGTGGCCCGTCGAACGCCAGACCGCGCCGCGTGGTGGCATGCGGCAGCAAGGCAAGCGGTTGCAGGCGCTCGAACCCGTCATTCCACAATGCCGCGGCGTGCGGCAGGCCGACCAGTTCGGGCACCCGGAAGTGGTCGAGCATGCGGATCAGGTTGGGCCGCACCAGCTTGCCGCCCAGCTCGACGCGCCGCTTGTTCTCGCGCTGAATCACGCGGCCGGGTGCATGGGCGCGCATCAGTTCCTCGGTGACGGCGGCGGCCAGCCGCACATGGGCGTGGCCGGGCGTGGTGCTGACCAGCACCAGGGGTGCCTGGGTGTTCAGGTATTCGCAGGGCACGTAGTGCATGGCGTAGGTGCTGTCCTGTGCCACCACAACCGGTTTGGCGATCACGCCGACTGCGCCCGCAAGCCGAACCTGCGCGCAATACGCTTCGATGAAGTTGGTCAAGGAATCCCCCCGCTCGCTTCGATGTATCGGCGCTTTCTATTGGCGCCTTCTACTTGTTCTGCTTTCCGTTCATGGTAAGCCTGCGGTGCAGGGCAGATAAAGCGCGCGGCGCCGGTTTGACCGGAATCCGACGAAACCTTGGTGGGCCAGCCAACATACCGGAGCAGGATGCCCCTCGAACGGGTGGGGCACGCGCGTGGTTCACGGCAGGTACGGTATCGCACCGCGTGCGTCAGGACGATGACATCAGACGGGAGGGAATCAGCCGGAACGGGACGGCCGCGGGCGGCGGGTCGCCGGAAAGAAAAGACCGGACACGTGCGTGTCCGGTGAACCCATTTGCTGACTCAGGTAGTGTCACAGCCCGAGAGCTACAAATGATAACGATTATCATTTGAGCTGACAATAGCAAAGGGCGCGATCTTGCCGGTGGGGTCAGGCAATCGAAGTCTGGATGGAAAACTGTCCCGACAAGGTTTTGTGCACCGGGCAGCGGTTCGCCACGCGGAGTAGGTCATCCAGGATCTGGGGCGTGAGCTCACCGCTGACCTTGACCTCGCGGTTCATGGTGTAGGTCCCGTTGGCCTCTTCATGAGCGACCGATACATGGATTCCGGTGATCGCGTAGCCCTTGCGTTTGGCGTACAGCTGCAAAGTCAGCGTGGTGCAGGCGGCCAGGGCCGAATCCAGCAGGTCATGCGGGTTCGGGTATTGGGTGTCGCCGCCGGCAGATGCATCCAGGTCGGCCCGCCACTCGGCAGTCCCGTTGGTCAGGTGGCAGATGCTGTTGCCCTGGCTTGGTTGCCAGGTCGCTTGGATAGTCATCAAACGTCCCCATCTATAAGAGAGCGGCCCGGTGGGCCGGAACAGCCATTCTATAAGCAGCGCCGGGCGAGGGCTGAAGTGGCTTGAAATGCCTTTTTTGGGCGAGTTGGCTTTTTTTCAAAGAACCTCTTGCCAACCCCGCTGCGGTCACTTAATATTCGCCCCCTCGCAACACAACGCAGCGCTGCAAAGCAGACGCAGCAAGGGTTTGCGGGGTCGACCGGGTAGGTTGGCGCAGCGAAGTTAGCGCGCCGGCCGCAGCGAAAAAAGTTGCTGAAACGGTTGACGAAACGAAGAAAGCTCTGCATAATCTCGTTTCTCTGCTGCAGACAACGCAGCAGCGCTGAACGGCAAAGCCGGCAGCGAAGTTCTTTAACAACCAAACAACCGA
>NZ_JBYSYC010000017.1:0-155133 GCF_058782875.1 Cupriavidus sp. FW305-F7
ACCCGATGATCGCCAAGCTGATCGTCTGGGGCAAGGACCGCGACGAGGCGCTGGCGCGCATGCGCCAGGCGCTGGCGTCGTATCACGTGGTGGGGCTGTCGACCAACGTGGCCTTCCTGCAGCGGCTGGTGTCGTCGCAGGCGTTCCGCACCGCCGATCTCGATACCGGGCTGATCGAGCGCAACGAAGCCACGCTGTTCCCGCCTGCCGCCCCGGTCGGCCTGGAAGTCATTGCGCTGGCGGTGGCCGCGCTGCTCGACCGCGAGACGCGCGAGCGCCGCATCGACGCCGCCGACCAGCATTCGCCGTGGACCCATGGCGGCGCGTGGCGGCTGAACGGCGGCGTGTCGCGCACGCTGCGCTTCGGCTATGGCGAGCAGGTGCTGGAGGTGACGCTGAACACCGATGCACGCGGCAGCACGCTGATCTACGCAAACCAGGTTGTGTCCTTCGCCTGCAACTGCCAGGGAGATGAGATCCGCGTCGACCTCGGTACGCGCCACGCGCACGGCCAAGTGCATGCCGACGGCGAGGTGTTTCATGCCTTCCATGCCGGTCGTCACGTAAGCCTGACCTGGCTCGACCCCCTGGCGCACGCTGGCGAGGCTGAAAGCGAAGACGGCAAGCTGACCGCGCCGATGCCCGGCAAGGTCATTGCCGTGATGGTCGAGGCGGGCAGCATCGTGACGCGCGGGGCCCCGCTGCTGGTGATGGAGGCAATGAAGATGGAGCACACCATCAGCGCGCCGGCTGATGGTGTGGTCAGTGAAGTGCTCTATGGGGTTGGCGAGCAAGTGGCTGAAGGGTCGCAGCTCCTCGCGTTTGAAGCCTGATATCGTGGGGAGATTTCCGGCAATGCAACCAGACAAAGTCAAGATCGTGGAAGTCGGTCCACGCGATGGCCTGCAGAACGAGAAGGCGTTAGTGCCGACCGAGATCAAGGTCGCATTGATCGACCAGCTGACCGACGCAGGCTTCACCAATATCGAGGCAGCATCATTTGTGTCGCCGAAGTGGGTGCCCCAGATGGCCGACGGCGCGGAAGTGATGGCGCGTATCAGACGGCGCCCTGGCACGCTTTACTCCGCACTCACCCCCAACATCAAGGGCCTGGACGCGGCACTGGCTGCCGGCGCCGATGAGGTCGTCATCTTCGGCGCTGCCAGTGAAGCGTTCTCGCAGAAGAACATCAATTGCTCGATCGCCGAGTCGATGGCCCGCTTTGAGCCTGTCGCGGCTGCAGCGAAGGAGAGAGGTATACGCCTGCGTGCCAGCGTGTCTTGCTCGCTGGGCTGTCCCTATCAACGGGACGTGCCGGTCGGAGCGGTTGTTGATCTGGTGCGGCGCATGCGCGAGCTGGGCTGCGACGAGATCGATATTGCCGATACGATCGGCGTGGGTACACCTGACAAGGTTCAGGAAGTCATGCGAGCGGCTTCGACGGAGTTTCCATTAGAGCGGCTGTCGGGACACTTCCACGACACCTATGGCCACGCCCTCTCCAATGTCCGGGCCAGCCTTGAGGTGGGCATTCGCATCTTCCATTCGTCCGTGGCCGGGCTTGGCGGTTGCCCTTATGCCAAGGGCGCCACCGGAAATGTCGCTACCGAAGCGCTTCTCCGGATGATGCAGAACCTGGGCGTCGAAACCGGGATCGATGCCGGCAAGGTAGCGCAGATCGGGGAGTTCATTTCCAGGGCCGTCGGCAACCGTGGCGCAAGAAGCACGCTGTCAGCGAACCAGGCGAGCTAGTACTCGTTTCAGGCAACAAATACGTGGGTTCGGGCAAGCGAGGCCGCACCCATGTCGTCAGCCGCACGTCACACCAGCTATTCTATCGTGGCCGATAGTCCCCGAAGGACCCGATTTCACTCCCACTCCATCATCAACAGGTCGTCCGAAGCCGCGTGGGTAATCAGTGTGCCTCGGATGCGCTGAACCGTCGCCTGTAGTAACCCGGGCTGGTTCCAAGCCGAGTCCGGAAATGATTGCGCAATGTGGCTGCAGCACCAAAGCCGACTTGCACCGCGATTTCATCCACGGACAAATCGGTCTCTTCAAGCAACGTCCTGGCCCGGCCCAGGCGCTCGGTAAGCAGCCATTCCCCTGGCGGCATCCCCATCGTACTGACAAAGTGCCGCTGAAAGGTTCGGGCACTCATCGCCGTTTGCCTTGCCATTCTGACAATCGACCAGCCCTCGTCCAATGTGGCGCGCACCGCGTCCACCAAGGGTGCCAGCGAAGAGCCGCTACGCTTTGAGACCGGCTCGTCGATATATTGGGCCTGCCCGCCTTCGCGGTGGGGTGGCATGACCAGTCGGCGCGCGACCTGATTGGCTGCGCGCGGGCCAAGGTCCCGGCGAATCAGGTGGAGGCACAAGTCGATTCCCGCCGCACTGCCGGCAGACGTGAGGACATCGCCGGCATCGACGTAGAGCACGTCCGCTTCCACGTGGACGTCCGGATATCGCGCCGCGAGTGCTGCGGCATGGCGCCAGTGCGTAGTCGCACGCTTTCCGTCGAGCAGCCCCGCTGCCGCCAGGACAAAGGCGCCCGTGCAGATTGACATGACGCGCGCCCCGCGTTTGTTCGCCTTCCTCAACGCGCGGCAAAGTTCCGGCGGGACGTCCGCTTCGATACCGCGCCACCCCGGAATGATGATGGTCTTCGCTTTGGCCAGGAGTTCGAGGCCACCGTCAGCGTGTACCTGGATGCCACCCGAGCCGCGCAACCTCCCCGATTCGGCGGAACAGGTCGTGAAGCGGTACCAGCTGTCGCCCATTTCAGGTCTTGGCAGACCGAACACTTCAACGGCGCAGCCATACTCAAAGAGGCTCAGGCCGTCATACACGACGACGGCAACCAGTCCTGCATTGACAGACGACTGTGATTTGGTCTTTGGCACGATATGGACGGAAATGGGCATTGATGCCACCAGCGATTGATTTTGCCCCATCTGCTCTGCGTCTAGCAAGACCCTCCCCCATGTCTGTTGCGTGTGCTGCGATCCTGCTCGCCGCCACTCGCATCAAGTTGGCACGATCCTTACGCAAATTGTCGTTCGTGCCACTGGTGGGGTCTATTTGCACTGCTTATCCTGTGGTCGGTGGTTCGCGATACGGCAAGCGACGCGCGTCCGCCAGCAATTTCAACCCGCAGAGAGAGTGAAAGTGAAAGACAAACTATTCATGCTTCGCCCCGGCTTTTTTTCAGGCTCGGAAGGTCCGTTCTATTGTGGAGATTCCGTTGCCGTTGAAGGCCTGCTCGGCTTCTTCCCGCAGTTGCGCAATGAAGTGGATGTCGAATACATCGATGCGCCCCGCCCTCGCATGGCAATTGTCGAACTGATCGGCGAGGCGAACCAGTCCGCCCCCGTCCTGGTGCTCGGCGACGGGCGCGCGCCGGTCGATGACGGTGTGGAGATTCACGTGAGCGGCCAGACGCGTTTTATCGATTCGCCCGACCATATCCGTCGATACCTGTCGTCGCAGTACGGTGTGGCGCATCCCGCCTCCTGACCACAGGCCAACCCGGCTCATGCGTGAAGAGGCCTTCCATGCAGCCCCGCGCGCCGATCGCAACCATTGCGATTGGCGGCATCGCCTGCCGCAACTTTGGCGGTGCCCATGCGTGGCGGGCCTCGACTTCGAACCTGCTCAGTAATCGCTTCCGGCAATCGCCTGAAGTCTCTTGAATAAGCTATGGATTCTCCAATGTCTTCGCCCAAGCACGCCAAGGTCCTGATTCTCGGTTCCGGCCCTGCCGGCTATACCGCCGCCGTCTATGCAGCGCGCGCCAACTTGTCGCCGGTGCTCGTCACGGGCCTGGCGCAAGGCGGCCAGTTGATGACCACGACCGATGTCGAAAACTGGCCGGCGGATGCAACGGGGGTGCAGGGCCCAGAGCTGATGCAGCGCTTTCTCGACCACGCGGAGCGCTTCAACACCGAGATCCTGTTCGACCACATCCACACGGCAAAGCTCGACGGGAAGCCGATTCGCCTGATCGGAGAATCCGGCGAGTACACCTGCGACGCGCTGATCATCGCGACAGGCGCGTCCGCACAGTATCTCGGTCTGCCGTCCGAGGAATCCTTCATGGGCCGCGGCGTGTCCGCTTGCGCGACCTGCGACGGCTTCTTCTACCAGCAGCAGCATGTAGCCGTGGTTGGCGGCGGCAATACGGCGGTCGAGGAAGCGCTGTATCTGGCTGGCATCGCGAAAAAGGTCACGGTGATCCACCGCCGCGACAAGTTCCGCGCCGAGCCGATCCTGGTCGACCGTCTGCTCGAGAAGGCGAAGCAAGGTGTTGTCGAGATCAAATGGAACCACGTGCTCGACGAAGTGAATGGCGACGAGGCCGGCGTGACCGGCCTGCGCATCAGGCATGCGCAAACCGGCGAGACCACCGAACTCGCACTGCAAGGCGTTTTCATCGCCATCGGCCACAAGCCGAACACCGATCTCTTCAGAGGCCAGCTCGAGATGACGAATGGCTACATCGTCACCAACGGCGGCCTTTCGGGCAACGCCACGGGTACGAGTGTGCCGGGCGTGTTCGCGGCAGGCGACGTGCAGGACCACATCTATCGGCAGGCGATCACCAGCGCCGGCACGGGCTGCATGGCCGCGCTCGATGCGCAGCGATACCTGGAAAGTACGCCGGAGCCTGAATTTCTACATTGCACTATCCCAGTAGAAAATTTTTCTAATTAGAAGCGAGATGGTGGGTACCTTTGGAAGCCTTTTGCAGAGATCGAACACTATGATTTCTCTCACAAACAGCGCGAAGCCGGCTTTCCAATCCAGGATCGGACGATGCGCAATACCGGATTACGCCCCCACCATGAGAACAATATTCCGGCTCTTCCAAGAGCACCCGGCATCGGTTGGCGAGAGCTATCTGCAGCATATGTCGTCGTCGTTTTCATTTGGCGCGTCGATGCTGTTCGCATCGATGGCGGCGCTCGTGCACGGCATGCTGCCTTTTCTCTTCGTCGCCACAGGCAGCAACACGATCTCTCGGCTGCATGAGCGCATGGTCACCCATCGCAACCGCGTGGCGTCGCGTCACCGATAAACAAGCCCCCCCTTCGACAACAACATGACAAGCTCACTAGCGTCTTCCCTGCTACGCCAGGTCCCCTATATGGGCGTGATTCACGTCGTTCACGAAGCCGTCAAGCTCGGCTTCCGCAACGGTCATCCCGACTGGTGCAACCTCGGCCAGGGGCAGCCTGAAATCGGGCCCATGGCAGGCGCGCCGGAACGGCTGGCCTCACTGCAGTTCGACGTGGCCGATTGCGCCTACGGGCCGGTCGGCGGCATCGATGCGCTGCGTCAGGCGGTCGCGGACGATTACAACCGTCGCTATCGTCGCGGCAAGGCATCGCAGTACACGAAGGACAATGTCGCGATTGCGTCCGGCGGGCGGCTTGCGCTGTCGCGCCTGCTCGCCACCCTGGGCGAAATTCGTCTGGGCCACGTCGTGCCCGACTACACCGCCTACGAAGATCTGATCGCTTACCACCGCCATCGCTTCACGCCGGTCACGCTGCCCGTGGGGCCCGAAGACGGCTTTGCCATCCCGGCGCAGGCGCTCGAGGAACTGATCGCAAGGGAAGAGCTGGACGCGCTGCTGTGGAGCAATCCCAACAACCCCACCGGGGCCGTGGTACGTGGTGAAGCACTGGCACAGTATGTGGCGGCGGCGCGCAACACGGGCTGCTGGATGCTGCTCGACGAGTTCTATTCTCACTTCGTGTTCGAAGATGGCCATGCCCCCGCTGACAAGCCGGTATCTGCCGCCGAGTTCGTCGAGGACGTGGAAACGGACCCGGTCGTCATCGTCGACGGCTTGACGAAGAATCATCGTTACCCCGGACTGCGCGTCGGCTGGGTGGTGGGGCCGACCGAGGTGATCGACATGATCAGCCGTGCCGCAAGCGCCATCGACGGCGGCCCGCCGACGATCGTGCAACGGCTTGCCGTGCAAGCGCTGCAACACGACCGCGCGGATCAGGAAACGTCCGCATTGCGGAAGATGTTCGCCAGGAAGCGCCGCATCATGCTGGACGCGCTGACCAACATGGGTGTCGAGATCCCATGCCCTGGCAACGGCACGTTCTATCTCTGGGGCCGCGTACATCGGCTGCCCGCGCCGCTGAACACCGCGGACACCTTCTTTACGGAGGGTCTCAAGCGCAAGGTCATGACCGTGCCCGGCAGGTTCTTCGACGTCAATCCGGGCAACCGGCGCGCGACCGAGTACATCGACGCAAGCTGGGTGCGCTTCTCGTTCGGCCCGCCCGAGCCCAATCTCCGCATGGGACTGGAGCGACTGGGTGACATGGTCAACAGCGCCATGCGAGGGTAATCCGGATGTCCCCCGATACCTACCTCTCGCACGGCGTGATCGATCCGGACGATTTCGGCGGCGTCGTCAATCCGCCGGTTTTCCATGCGTCGACCGTGACGTTTCGCAATCTCGACGACATGGAAGCGCGCGGGCGTGCCATGTCGGGCGCCGACACGGATGTCATGTGGTACGGCCGCAAAGGCACGCCGACCACTTTCGCCTTGCAGAACGCCCTGGCGCGGCTCGAAGGCGGGCACCGTTCGCTGTTGGTGTCGTCCGGCCTGGCGGCGTGTACGAGCGCCATCATGGCATTCGTCAAAGCCGGCGATCACATCCTGGTGAGCGACAGCGTCTATGGTCCGACGCGCCACTACGTCGAAACGGTACTGGCCCGCTGCAACGTGTCAGCGACGTTCTACGACCCCACGCTTGGGTCCGACATCGCGGCCTTGTTCCGTCCGACCACGACGCTCGTGTTCGCAGAGTCACCGGGTTCGCAGACGTTCGAAATGCAGGACATTCCTGCCATTGCGAAGGTCGCACACCGGCATGGCGCGGTCGTCGTCATCGACAACACGTGGGCCACGCCCTTGTTCTTCAAGCCATTTGAACACGGCGTGGACGTCTCCGTGCATGCGGGGACGAAATACATCGTTGGGCATTCGGACGCCTTGATGGGTGTGATCACGACCAACCGTGAGTCATGGAGCACCGTGCGCGACTATGTCTTCGCCACTGGCCAGCACGCGGGCCCGGACGACGTCTATCTCGCGCAGCGGGGCTTGCGCACGATGGCCGTGCGCCTTGAGCGGCATCAGCGTAGCGGACTGGCAATTGCCGATTGGCTCGCGGGCCGCCCGGAGGTGGCCCAGGTGTTGCACCCCGGGCTCACTGGTGCGCCGGGCCACGCCCTTTGGCGTCGGGATTTCACGGGGGCTTCAGGATTGTTCAGCGTCGTACTCAAGCCCGGATATGGGCGTGAGGCGTTCCGTGCCTTCATCGACGACCTGAAGCTGTTCCGCCTGGGCTTTTCCTGGGGCGGATTCGAGAGTCTGGTGATGCCCTTCGATCCCAGGGAGGAGCGCCCCGCAGCCGCCTGGCCGTATGCCGGCCAGGCATTTCGATTGCACGTGGGCCTTGAGGCCAAGGAGGATCTGATCGCCGATCTGGAAGCCGCGTTCCGCAGACTTGCCGTGCAGTAGCGTTGCCCTTCAAAAAAAAATACCTATTCCTACATTGGAGACAAGACATGAAATCCCTGAAGTTGCTGTTGCAAAGCGCGTGCATCGCGACCCTCCTGAATCTCACGGCGCCCGCCGTGCACGCTGAAGATCTGCTGGATTCGGTCAAAGTCAGCGGTGTCCTGAAAGTCGGCATGGAGGGCACTTACCCACCCTTTGGCTATCGCAATGGCGACGGTCAGCTCGACGGCTTTGACGTGGCCGTAGCCAAAGCCGTGGCCGACAAGATGGGGCTCAAGGTCCAGTTCGTCACCACCGAGTGGAGTGGCATCATTGCCGGCCTGCAAGCCGGCAAGTTCGACGTCATCGTCAACCAGGTGGGCATCACGCCGGCGCGCCGCCAGGCTCTGGATTTTACCCAGCCATACGTCTATTCCGCGGTCCAGGTACTTCAGCGCAACAATGACAAGCGCGAGTTCAATTCGCTTGAGGAGCTGAAGGGAAAATCCGTCGGCGTCACGCTGGGCAGCAACTATGCCGAACTGGCGAAATCCGTGCCGGGTATCCTGGTGCAGACCTATCCGGGTACGTCGGAAAACCTGCGTGACCTGGCTGCCGGGCGCATCGATGCCGCCCTCAATGACCGCCTGATGCTGCCATACCTGATCAAGAACTCCAAGATGCCGCTACGCACGGGCGCGCTGCTTGCAGGCACGAAGCTTGAGATGGGCATCCCGTTCCGCAAGGGCAATCCCAAGTTTGCCAAGGCCATTGACGACGCACTGAACGCGTTGCAGCAGGAGGGCACGTTGCGCAAGCTGTCCATCCAGTGGTTGGGTACCGACGCCAGCAGACCCGTCGCCCAGTAATCGCTGCCACGCCGGCCGGCTCCTGCCATCGCTGCAGGCATCGGCCTGGCCGGCCACGCGGCCACTTCTACGGATCGAATCATGGAATCTCTTGATCTAGTTATTCATGCATCGCCGGTACTCCTGCACGGAGCGGTGATCACCGTGAAATTTGCCCTGGCGTCGATGGTGTTCGGCCTGCTGGTCGGGATCGTGGTCGCCATCATGGGTATCAGCACAAGTCCGATCCTCGGCGGCATTGCCCGCACCTATGTCAGTGTCATGCGCGGCACGCCGCTGCTGGTGCAGATGTTCGTCGTCTACTATGGCCTGCCAGACCTCGGCATTTCCCTGGACCCCACCAGCGCCGGCATTCTTACCCTCACGGCCAATGCCGGCGCGTACCTGTCGGAAAGCATGCGCGGCGCGATTCTCGGTATCGGCAGAGGGCAATGGAGCGCCGCGCATAGCCTCGGGCTGAGCCATCTGCAGACGCTGCGTTACATCGTCTGCCCGCAGGCCTTGCGGCTCGCCGTGCCAAGCCTCGGCAACACGCTCATCAGCCTGATCAAGGATACGTCGCTGGTGTCAGTCATCACCGTGACCGAGTTGCTCAGGTCGTCCCAGGAAATCATCGCATCAACGTTCCAGCCGCTTCCCTTGTATCTGTCGGTAGCAGCGATCTACTGGCTGTTCAGCACCGGATTGTCATGGGCACAGCGTCGCCTCGAGGCGCGTCTGACACTGCCTGTGACGCGTTGATCCAACGGGTCGGAAACCCGAAGAAAGCAATCTGCAAGTAGGAGACAAAACGATGATCGCGCTCGAAGGCGTATCGAAGTGGTACGGTCAGTTCAAGGTGCTTGATGCGTGCAGCACCCAGGTAGAAAAAGGCGAGGTCGTGGTCATCTGCGGCCCTTCCGGATCAGGAAAATCCACGCTGATCAAAACCGTCAACGGCCTCGAGCCGTTTCAGCAGGGCCGGATCAGTGTGGACGGGGTGATGGTCGGCGATCCGAAGATCAAGCTCGCCCAGTTGCGTGCGCGGGTTGGCATGGTGTTTCAGCATTTCGAGCTGTTCCCGCATCTGTCCATTCTCGACAACCTGTCTCTGGCCCAGGTCAAAGTGTTGAAACGCCGCAATGAGGAAGCACAGGAGAACGGCATGCGCCTGCTCGAGCGCGTCGGCCTGAAAGCGCATGCGCGGAAATACCCCGGGCAGCTTTCGGGCGGGCAGCAACAGCGCGTTGCCATTGCACGCGCGCTGTCGATGGATCCGATCGCCATGCTGTTCGACGAACCGACATCGGCGCTCGATCCCGAAATGATCAATGAGGTGCTGGACGTCATGGTCGAACTGGCGCGCGAGGGCATGACGATGATCTGCGTCACCCATGAAATGGGGTTCGCGAAGAAGGTCGCCAGCCGCGTAATTTTCATGGATGGCGGCGCCATCGTCGAGGATGCCGGCAAGGACGCCTTCTTCGGCGACCCGAAATCGGCCCGCGCTAAGGAATTCCTCGCAAAGATCCTGCATTGACTCACACCCGCTTGCATGAAGGCGGGGGCGGTCGGGGGCGATCAAGGTCCCCGCTGACAACGACCGCCGCCGCCCCGTCCTGGTCCACCTCCCCCAAAGTTGAAATCATGAAGATCTCGGATCGCCTTGCCGCTTTCTCCCGCCTCGATCTGGTCGGCGCGGCCACGCCCCTGCAAAAGCTTGACCGCCTGTCCGGGATGGTCGGGCGCGATATCTACGTCAAGCGGGATGACACCACACCACTTGCGTTTGGCGGAAACAAACTGCGCAAGCTTGAGTTCCTGGCGGCTGACGCCTTGCGCCAGGGCGCCGATACGCTGGTAACGGCCGGAGCCATACAGTCGAATCATGTCCGGCAGACGGCCGCGCTGGCGGCCCGTCTTGGGCTACGCTGCAGCGCGTTGCTGGAAAACCCGACCGGCACGGCAGACGGCGACTACCTGCACAGCGGCAACCGCCTGCTGCTCGATTTGTTCGACGCACAGGCCGAGCCGGTTACCAGTCTCGACAACGCCGACGCACAGTTGCAGGCCCTTGCGGAACGGCTGCGTGGCGAGGGGCACAAGCCGTATGTCATCCCGATCGGCGGGTCCAATCCGCTGGGGGCATTGGGGTATGTACGTGCCGGGCTGGAGCTGGCGCAGCAAGCCGAGGCGATGGGTCTTGCGTTCTCGGCGGTCGTGCTGGCGTCCGGCAGTGCCGGAACCCATGGCGGGCTTGCGTTGGCGCTCGCACACGCGATGCCGGATACACCGGTCGTCGGTGTTACCGTGTCGCGCAGCGTCGCCGCGCAAGTTCCGAAGGTGGCTGGGCTGATTGAAGGGACTGCCGCACTGCTCGATGTCGAGGTGCCGGCAGGGCTGAAGGTCGAGCTGTGGGACGAGTACTTCGCACCTCGCTATGGTGAGCCCAACCAGGCGGGGCTGGAGGCCATCCGCATCCTGGCAGGTACCGAAGGTGTGTTGCTCGATCCCGTCTATACGGGGAAGGCGATGGCTGGCTTGCTCGATGGCGTCGCGCGCGGGCGTTTTGCTTCGGCTGGCCCGGTGTTGTTCCTGCATACCGGTGGTGCGCCGGCGTTGTTTGCGTATCGCAATGCAATCAACACAGGCCCGAGGGACTGAAGCGGGGACGGAGGGGGAGTCGACACCACCGCCCAGCCCCGCCGCGGCAACGCGAAGCGCGGAGCCAAGAGACAAGGCGCCTCGAGGGCGCCCTATATGCTTGATGAAAAGCGAACTACAACGTCACTCCCACTCCATCATCAATAGGCCCCTTAAACCCGCGTAGGTAAAGGGATTGGCTGTGATCAACTTGGGGCCTTACCGTCGCTTTTACCGTCAAGCGCGCAGAGCATTTGCTGGCACGGGAGATGGAACGATTTGCGGGGCGACGACTCTGGCGACACCATTGTCAATCAGCTCAAACGATACAGGAAGTCCAGCGCCCTGTCCGCGCTCCGCCGACCAATAGGTTCACTCACGCTGGTCTTACCAGCGTCTCGATTGCGGTGACCGTTTTCCCCAACCGCAAGGCTGGGCCGTTCTCATACTGAGTCGCCCTCCTCCAGCCGAACGTCCAGCCCTAGTTCTTGCGTCAGCGTTTCGACGCTCGGCAGGCTCTCTTGAAGTTCAATGGGGAGTTCCGCAACGAACTGGTACTGGGCTACGCCTATCGGATTCCCCATGCCGCGCAGCGCGTACTCGACCACCAGCCGGTTATGCTCCTGGCACAACAGCAGCCCGATGGTGGGATGGTCGGCCTCGGTTTTCATCAGGGCATCAACCGCCGACAGGTAGAAACTGATCTGACCTGCATACTCGGGCTTAAAGGCACCTGTCTTCAGTTCAATGACGATATAGCAGCGGAGCTTGAGGTGATAGAACAGCAAATCAAGGTAGAAGTCATCGCCACCCACTTCGAGGTGAACCTGTCGGCCGACATAGGCGAAGCCGGCCCCGAGCTCGAGTAGGAAACGAGTTATGTGTTCCACCGGCGCTGCCTCCAAGTCCCGCTCCGTCGCGTCGGCACGCAAGCTCAAAAAATCGAAGACGTAAGGATCCTTGAGTGTGGCCCGCGCCAAATCAGACTGCGGCGAAGGCAGTTGGGCGGCAAAGTTGTTTGGCGCCTGCGCCGCCCGGTCGATCAGGCGGGTGTCAATCTGCGCCAGTAGTACCGCGCGGGACCAGCCGTGCGCGAGTGCCTGCCGCGCGTACCACTGCCGCTGCTCCTCCGATTTGAGCTTTTGCAGCAGCACCTGGTTGTGCCCCCAAGGCAATTGTCCAACAAGCTGTTGGACAATTGCTGCATCCGGCCACGCCTCGGCGAAGGCGCGCATTGCCATCAGGTTGGAGCGCGACAGTCCGCTCATTTGGGGAAATGCTTGCCGCAAATCCTGCGCCAAACGCTCTATACTTTGGCACCCCAGCCCTGTCTCGCCTGCCGCTCAAGAATTTCCTTGCCAATATCCCAGTACAGCGCGACCAAGGCTTGGTTGACCGCCACCGCCGCGCGTTGCTGGGCGCGCCCGATGCGAGATTTTAGCGAAGTGAGCCAATCGGCGTAGTCGGGAGGCAGCGGTAACGAAGCCATGGCAGCAGAGGCGGAGAAGACGCAATGGGGGCAGTATAGAGCACCCGTTCAGGGCCGCTACGAAATCATCACGAAGAATACGCCGCTTACGAAACTTGCTATCAGATTGCCCTGGCAGCTTCGCAGGCTACCGGCAGAATCGAACCCCGGTCATGCCATTTCTGCATAATCATGCACTGCGCCGCGACACCCCATGAAATCTTGGCATCGAACGTGTTGCAGGTGCGGCCGATTCCCTAGACTCCGGCAGCAGTGCTAAAACCAACTTACGCGAGGAGCGTAACCATGACTGCCGGACTCTTCAGAACCGAACATGACCTCCTGGGTGACCGTGAAGTCCCTGTCCAGGCCTACTACGGCGTACATACGTTGCGCGCCGTCGAGAATTTCCCTATCACAGGCACCCCGATCTCCATCTACCCAGAGCTGATCAAGGCGCTGGCTGCGATCAAGCAGGCCGCGGCGCAGGCCAACCATGAGCTGGGCCTGCTCGACAAGGCGCGCTGCGACGCGATCGTCGGCGCCTGCCAGGAGTTGATTGCCGGGAAGCTGCACGACCAGTTTGTCGTCGATGTCATTCAGGGCGGCGCCGGCACCTCGACCAACATGAACGCCAATGAGGTGATCGCCAACCGCGCGCTCGAACTGCTCGGCCATCAGAAGGGCGAGTACCAGCACCTGCACCCGAACGAGCACGTCAACATCGGCCAGAGCACCAACGATGTCTACCCGAGCGCGCTGAAGGTCGCTACGTGGTTCGGTATCGCCGGTCTTGTCGACGCCATGGCGGTGCTGCGACGGGCCTTCGAGGCGAAGGCCGACGAGTTCGCTCACATCATCAAGATGGGCCGCACTCAGCTGCAGGATGCCGTGCCGATGACGCTCGGCCAGGAATTCAGCACCTACGCCGTGATGCTCGGAGAAGACGAGGCGCGCCTGCGCGAAGCCGCGATGCTGATCTGCGAGATCAACCTTGGGGCCACCGCAATCGGCACCGGCATCACCGCGCATCCGTCGTATGCGCCCGTGGTGCTGCGGCGCCTGCGCGAGATCACAGGCATTCCGCTGGAAACCGCACCCAATCTGATCGAGGCCACGCAGGACTGCGGCTCGTTCGTGCAGCTCTCCGGTGTGTTGAAGCGCGTTGCCGTGAAGCTATCGAAGACATGTAACGATTTGCGGCTGCTATCCAGCGGCCCGCGCGCTGGCCTGGGGGAGATCAACCTGCCGCCGATGCAGGCCGGCTCCAGCATCATGCCCGGCAAGGTTAATCCGGTGATCCCCGAAGTCGTGAATCAGATCGCCTTCGAAGTCATCGGCAATGACGTCACCGTCAGCTTTGCGGCCGAGGCCGGCCAGCTCCAGCTCAATGCGTTCGAGCCGATCATCGCGCACAGCCTGTTCAAGAGCGTCAGCCATCTGCGCAACGGCTGCCTGACGCTCGCCGAGCGCTGCGTCAAAGGCATCACCGCGAATGCCGACCGGCTGCGCGCCACTGTCGAGAACTCGATCGGCATCGTGACGGCGCTCAACCCCTACATCGGCTATGCCAACGCAACCGCCGTTGCGCAGGAAGCGCACGCAACAGGCGGCAGCGTCTATGAAATCGTCTTGCGTAAGGGCCTGCTGTCGAAAGAGGAACTTGACCGCATCCTGCGCCCCGAGACGCTGACCCAGCCGGTGCCGCTGGACTTGCATGGGAAGTCGTTTGTCCGATGACATGAAGCCACGCAGGAGCGGCACCGGATCGGCTGGAACAGTAAGCCGTAGGGCGCGCGAGCATGCCAAGCCATGGCCTTTGCACACGGATATCGCCCGCACGTATGGCTCAGCGCAGCATACGCGGCTGCTATGCGGCGGGGCGCTAGCCGGCGGCATAGCATCGCGTATGCCAGATGGCGTTCAGCGCACACCCGCTACTCCTCAATCCGTATCCTTGCCGCCTTGACAGCCGCGCCCCATCGTTGATCCTCAGCCTGGACAAATTCACCGAACTTCTTGGGGTTAATCGTGATTGGCGTATAAGCCATGTCGGCGAGGCGCGCACGGAACTCTGGCTGGGACGTGGCGCGAGTCACCTGCGCCTGGATGACATCAACAACCACTTGCGGCGTATTTGGCGGAGCGAGCACGCCAAATCAGGTGTCAGCGTCGATTGCATAGCCACTTTCGGTGAGCGTAGGAACCTCCTTGATTGACGGGAAGCGCTCAGGAGATCCCAGTGCATAGAGCCACAGTTTGGCCTTGTTGGCGACCACCAAAGGTGTGGGAATGAATGCCACCCATGACAGCCGTCATGACGGGTGCCGCGCCGCCGAACGGCACTTCGAGCATTTTGTTGATGTGCGCCTTGGTCTTGAGCAATTCCATGCCCATTTGCGCCATGCTCCCCGGTCCCCAATGACCACAGGAAAGTGAGCTGGTTTTTGCCTTCGCGACGATGTCCTGGACAGTCCTGGTCTCGGCATCCGGACGACTCCCCAGAACGAAGCCCATCTTGGCTACGGGAGCAACGGGGCCGGAAGCCATTGGGCTGAAACTGGACGACCTTCTTGTGAATATACGGTGCGACTGAAATAGAGTCGGCGGCCGCAAACAGCAACGTGTATCCATCCGGCGGCGATGCATGAGTGACATTGGCACCAATCACGCCGTTGGGACCCCGCCGGTTCTCCACCACGATGGGTTGATACCAATGCGTGCCACGACAAGGCGGGCGAGTACATCCGTTCCCCCGCCTGGCGCATACTGCACGACCAGCCGAATCGGTTTAGTGGGCGTCCGCCCCGGTTGAGCGTTTGCCGGATTGGCCGCCCACATTGCGGCAAACAGCATTGCAGCGGCGCCCACAAGGCGAACGCCTCCCTTGGCGCTTCCAACAGCGCCGCACTGATACTGATATGACTTCCGTTGTCAATCGGATTGGTTCGGTTTCTGGTCAGTGCTCGGGCTGCCCGGCAATGGCGGCATCGCCCACATCGCGCATGAAATGCTGTCGCGCCAGCTTGGCTTAAAGGTCAACTACATCCCGTATGCCGGCGGTGCGCCGGCTACCGTGGACCTGCTCGGCGGCCATATCGACGCCACGCTGATCACGCTGGCAGCGGTGACCGACTATGTACGCGCCGGCAAGCTTATCCGCGCTCGCGGTCACGACACCTTATCGCTCCAAAGCACTGCCGCAGGTTCCCAAGCTTGCCGAAGCCGGCGCCACGGGCTTTGCCGTGGAGAGTTGGCAAGGACTGCTCGCGCATGCGGCAACTCCGGCTGCTGTGGTCGAGCGCATCAGCCGCGATGTCGCGGCGGTGCTGCACGCACCCGCCACCCGCGGCCAGTTGGAAGACGCTGGCTATGTCGTAGTCGCCTCGTCGGCGCAGGAGCTGGATGCAACGCTGGCGCGCGACCTGCCCCGTTACGCCTCGGTGATCGCCGCATCGGGCATCGCGCTGCGCTGATAACCACTGGAACCCAAATGACTGACATGACCCATGCCATCGACGCCGCCACGCTGCGCGGCTGGCTCAACGACGGGCAGCCGCTAGCCCTGTTCGACGTTCGCGAGCACGGCCAGTACGGCGAAGGCCATCCGTTCTTCGCCGTGCCCCTGCCCTACAGCCGCCTTGAGCTTGAAGTCGGCCAGCTGGCACCGCGCCGTGCGGAACGCATCGTGCTGTTCGACGATGGCGACGTGGAAAATCCCGTGGCGTCGCACGCAGCGCGGCGCCTCGCCGATCTTGGCTACCTGAACGTGACAGTGCTCGACGGCGGCGCACCCGCCTGGGCTGCCGCCGGCTATACCTTGTTCAAGGGAGTCAACGTACCCTCCAAGACGTTTGGCGAGCTGGTCGAGCACATCCAGCACACGCCCCGCCTGAGCGCCGACGACCTTGTAGCGCGCCGTGCCGCCGGAGAGAGCTTCGTGCTGGTGGATGGCCGCTCCGAGGAAGAACACCGCAAGATGACCGTCCCGGGCGCGCTGAGCTGCCCCAACGGCGACCTTGCGCTGCGGCTGCCCGCGCTGCTGCCCAATCCGAACACGCCCGTGGTGGTGCATTGCGCCGGGCGCACGCGCAGCATCATCGGCGCCCAGACGCTGCTGAACCTGGGCCTGCCCAATCCGGTACTGGCGCTGGAGAACGGCACGCAGGGCTGGTATCTGGCAGGCCATGCGCTGGAGCATGGCAGCGACCGCTTCACTGTCGCCGTGCCTTCGGCGCCGGTGCTCGCCGCGGCGCGCGAGCGCTCCGTCAGGCTGCTGCAGAGCGCTTTGGCCTGCCCTCGCTGTCGACCGCGCAGGCACAGCAATGGCTGCATGATGCGCACCGCACCACCTACCTCTTCGATATCCGTTCCGCCGACGAATTTGCCCGGCGTACGATCGATGGCGCGGTGCATGCGCCCGGCGGACAGCTGGTGCAGGCAACGGATCGCTATATCGGGGTGCGCGGCAGCCGCGTCATTGTGTTCGACGACGACGGCGTGCGCGCGCCGGTGGTTGCCAGCTGGTTGCACCAGCTTGGCTATGAGACCGCCGTGCTTGCCGATGGCGTGGAGGCCTCGCTGCAGGTTCGCGCGCGACCAAAGGTGGAGGTCACTACCGCCCTGCCCGTGCTCAACGCCGACCTGCTGCAAGCGCTGCACATCGCAGCCCAGTGCCTAGCTATCATCGACCTGCGCGAGAGCTCGGCATCTGAGCGCGGTCATGCATCTGGCGCGGTCTGGTCGATCCGGCCGCGGCTGCTGCAACAACTGCGGGCGCTTGGCGTAGCGCATGCCGATCCTGTGGTTCTGATCGCCAGCGAGCCAGACATGGCAATACTTGCGGGCGGGGATCTGCTTGAGGCGGGCTATCGGCACGTGTACCACACCGACAATGGCTATGCCACCTGGCAATCAGCCGGGCTGCCGCAAGCGGCTGCGCTCGAGCCGCTGCCAGCCAAAGCGCGCATCGATTACCTGTTCTTCGTGCACGACCGCCACGAGGGCAACCGGGACGCAGCCCGCGCCTACCTGGCGTGGGAAACCGGGCTGATCGCGCAGTGCGCGCCGGATGAGCTGGGTGTGTTCCGCATTGCCGCGTCTGGGCGCGACTAGCCCCAACCTGCCGGTCGAGCCGGCGTTCGGGATAGCAGGTCTGTGGAGGGGCTGGCCGGACGCCTACTCTTTCCACGAGACCTACATATTCCCGCGAACACGCATGAAACCTGGCTTCCGAGATTGATCGCTACTGTCACGGCCGGTATTGCCGTAGCAGCAAGATGACGAAATCCCTGCCCCTCACTCCCACTCAATCGTCGCCGGCGGTTTCCCCGACACGTCATACACAACCCGGTTCAGGCCACGTACTTCGTTAATGATCCGGTTCGAGCAACGGCCCAGCAGCGCATACGGCAGATGTGCCCAGTGCGCGGTCATGAAGTCGGTGGTCTGCACCGCGCGCAGCGCGACGACGTAGTCGTAGGTGCGGCCGTCGCCCATCACGCCCACGGACTTGACCGGCAGGAACACGGCGAAGGCCTGGCTAGTCAGGTCGTACCAGCTCTTGCCGACCTGGTCCGGCTCGCACAGACCCGCGGCGGCGTCCTGTTCGGTGGCGATGGTCTTGCGCAATTCTTCGATGAAGATGGCATCGGCGCGGCGCAGCAGGTCGGCGTAGTCGCGCTTGACCTCGCCCAGGATGCGCACGCCCAGGCCCGGGCCCGGAAACGGGTGGCGGTAGACCATTTCCGGCGGCAGGCCCAGAGCCACGCCCAGCTCGCGCACTTCGTCCTTGAACAGGTCGCGCAGCGGCTCCAGCAGCTTCAGGCCCAGCGTCTCCGGCAGGCCGCCGACGTTGTGGTGGCTCTTGATGGTGGTGGCCTTCTTGGTCTTGGTGCCGCCCGACTCCACCACGTCCGGATAGATCGTGCCCTGCGCCAGCCACTTGGCGTTGGTCAGCTTCTTGGCCTCGGCCTGGAACACTTCAACGAACTCGCGGCCAATGATCTTGCGCTTCTGCTCGGGATCGGTCACGCCGGCCAGGTGGCCGAGGAACTGATCGGAAGCATCGATATGCACGACCTTGGCGTGCAGGCGGCCGGCGAACATGTCCATCACCATCTTGCCTTCGTCCAGGCGCAGCAGGCCGTGGTCGACGAACACGCAGGTGAGCTGATCGCCGATGGCGCGGTGGATCAGCGCCGCGGCCACCGACGAGTCGACGCCGCCGGACAGGCCCAGGATGACTTCTTCATCGCCGACCTGCTCGCGGATCTTGGCGACGGCTTCCGCGATATGGTCGTGCATGACCCAGTCAGGCTTGCAGCCAGCGATGCCGAGCACGAAGCGCTCCAGCATCTGACGGCCCTTGGCGGTATGCGTGACCTCGGGGTGGAACTGCACCGCGTAGTAGCCGCGCGCCTCGTCGGCCATGCCGGCGATCGGGCAACTGGGGGTGGAGGCCATCAGCTTGAAGCCCGGCGGCAGGCCGGCAACCTTGTCGCCGTGGCTCATCCAGACCTTGAGCATGCCATGGCCTTCCGGCGTGCGGAAATCCTCGATGTCCTTGAGCAGGTTGGTGTGGCCATGGGCGCGCACCTCGGCGTAGCCGAATTCGCGGTGATCGCTCCACTCGACCTTGCCGCCCAGCTGCACGGCCATAGTCTGCATGCCGTAGCAGATGCCCAGCACCGGCACGCCCAGGTCCCACACGGCCTGCGGCGCGCGCAGCTGGTGGTCTTCATAGGTACTGGCGTGGCTGCCCGACAGGATGATGGCCTTGGGGGCGAACTCGCGGACGAAGTCGTCGGAGACGTCGTTCGGGTGGATCTCGCAATAGACGTGCGCCTCGCGGACGCGGCGGGCGATCAGCTGCGTGACCTGCGAGCCGAAATCAAGAATGAGGATTTTGTCGTGCATGATGGGCCGATGGCGTGTCTTCCGGGATGGGCTCGGCCACGACTTCCGTGCCGGGGCCATAGCCCGGCGGCGGCGTGATGACCGGCTCGCGCCGGAATTCTGGGGTATTCGTTGGGCGCGCCGCGGGGGCGACGCCGGGTTCCTTGCGGACTTCCTTCTTGTTTTCCTGTTCCTGCAGTGCGCGCTCGGCCTTCAGCTGCCTTTCGCGGTTGCGCACGCGCCTGGAAGCGGGAATCTGCACCAGCGCGAAAAACGCCAGCACCACTGCCATCACCGGCAGCCAGATCTTGCCCGCGCCGACCAGCGGCAGTTCCATGAACACCATCCAGGCAATGATCAGCACTGCGCTGGCCAGGTTCACATAGCCGGCCGTGCGCGCCACTGGCACTGTCAGCTGGCCGTTGAATGTTGCCTGCCACAGCAGCACGGCCAGGCCGACCAGTGCCACGCCCAGCAGCTGCCCGAACAGGGCGGGTTGCGGCTGCGGCAACTGCAGCGCCGCATACAGCGTGGTGAACGGGGACATCAACAGCAGGATGCCCAGCATCAAATCCACCAGGGCATCAAAAAACAGCACGGCTCGCAGCAATACCTTCATTGGCGCTCCTCGTCATGGGCCTGGCCGATGGTGCGGCCGGCTGGTGTGGCCCACCTTCAGGCAACACCGGCGTGGCGAGCGGCCGGGCCGGATGGCATTCCGGTCAGGCGAAGGCGCCGCCCGCGGCAATGCGCCCTCGCCCCGACGATCTTGCGGCCGCGCACCGCCGCGAGGCGACGGGCGCAGCCGCTGCGCGTCAGTCGATATGGTAGTTCGGCGCTTCCTTGGTGATCTGCACGTCGTGCACGTGCGATTCACGCATGCCGGCTGCCGTGATCTGGACGAACTGGGCGCTCTCGTGCCAGTCGGCAATCGACTTGCCGCCGCAATAGCCCATCGAGGCACGCACGCCGCCGGTCAGCTGGTGGATGATCGCCATCACCGAGCCCTTATAAGGCACGCGGCCCTCAATGCCTTCGGGGACCAGCTTGTCGACGTTGGCGGTGTTGTCTTCCTGGAAGTAGCGGTCTGCCGCGCCATCCTTCATCGCACCCACCGAACCCATGCCACGGTAGCTCTTGAACGAACGGCCCTGGAACAGGAACGTTTCGCCCGGTGCTTCCTCGGTACCCGAGAACATGCCGCCCATCATCACGGTGTGGGCGCCGGCCGCCAGGGCCTTGGCCACATCGCCGGAGTAGCGCACGCCGCCGTCAGCGATCAGCGGCACGCCGGTGCCCTTGAGGGCTTCGGCCACGTTGGAAACCGCCGTGATCTGGGGCACGCCCACGCCGGCAACGATACGCGTGGTGCAGATCGAACCCGGGCCGATGCCGACCTTGACGCCGTCGGCGCCATGCTCGACCAGCGCACGCGCGGCATCGCCGGTGGCGATATTGCCGCCAACCACCTGCACCTGCGGGAAGTTCTGCTTGACCCAGCGGACGCGGTCCAGCACGCCCTGGCTATGACCGTGCGCCGTATCCACCACAATCACGTCGACGCCGGCCTTGACCAGCAGTTCGACGCGCTCGTCGTTGTCCGGGCCCACGCCGACCGCGGCGCCTACGCGCAGCTGGCCGTGGTCGTCCTTGCTGGCCAGCGGATTGTCCACGGCCTTCTGGATGTCCTTCACCGTGATCAGGCCGCGCAGCTCGAAGGCCTGGTTAACCACCAGCACGCGCTCAAGGCGGTGGCGGTTCATCAGGCGCTTGGCTTCTTCCAGCGTCGCGCCTTCGGCCACGGTCACCAGCTTTTCGCGGGGCGTCATCTTGGCGCGCACCGGGGCGTCGAGCTCTTCCTCGAAGCGCAGGTCGCGGTTGGTGATGATGCCGACCACGGCCTTGCCTTCCAGCACCGGGAAGCCGGAAATGCCATGTTGCTGCGACAGCGCGATCACATCGCGGACCTTCATGTCCGGCGAAATGGTGATCGGATCACGCAGCACGCCCGACTCATAGCGCTTGACGCGCGCAACTTCGCGGGCCTGGTCGGCGGGCTTCAGGTTCTTGTGGACGATGCCGATACCGCCGGCCTGCGCCATGGAAATCGCCAGGCGGGCTTCCGTCACTGTGTCCATCGCCGCGGATACCAGCGGGATGTTCAGTTCAATGGAGCGGGTCAGGCTGGTGCGGAGGGAGACATCCCGGGGAAGGACGGCCGAATAGGCCGGTACGAGCAGCACGTCATCGAATGTGAGTGCTTTCTGGACAAGACGCATAGCAAATCCTCTAGGCGCAAAACCGAATTATACAGGAATGCGCGCTTTGCTGATGCACTGCAACGGGCTTTCCTGCGGGCTTTCCTGCAAGCGGTCTGCTATGCTCGTCGGTTTTTACTCGGGCGAACCGAAGCATGGGAATCGGCGTATTGTGCGGGCTGCTGGCAGGCGCCTTCTGGGGCATGGTCTTTATCGCCCCCAAGCTGCTGCCCGTGTTCTCGCCGTGGGAGCTGGCCATCGGCCGCTACCTGGCCTATGGGCTGGTCGCC
The DNA here is from genome assembly GCF_058782875.1 of Cupriavidus sp. FW305-F7. Lineage (NCBI taxonomy): Bacteria > Pseudomonadati > Pseudomonadota > Betaproteobacteria > Burkholderiales > Burkholderiaceae > Cupriavidus > Cupriavidus sp. FW305-F7. The sequence goes on from NZ_JBYSYC010000017.1 coordinate 21,943, forward strand.
TTCGTGGCCGCGCTGCCGCTGATGAAGCGCATCGCGCGCAAGCTGACCCGGGCGGACTGCGTGGCGCTGCTGCGCCAGGCCTTCACCGGCAACCTGCTCTACTACGTGCTGCTGGCCTTCGGCGTGCAGCTCGCCGGGGTGGGCCCCACCTCCCTGATCATCGGCATCCTGCCGATCTCGGTCACCATCATGGGCCGGCGCGACCACGGCGCCGTGCCACTGTCGCGGCTGATGTGGCCGCTGCTGGTGGTGGTGGCCGGCATCGCATGCATCAACATTGACCTGTTCGGCGGCGGCCAGAGCGCCCACGCGGCGGCGGCCGGTGCGGCAGTCCGGCCAGTCTGGCAGAAACTGGCCGGCGTTTGCTGCGCAGCCGGCGCGCTGGTCTGCTGGACGCTCTACGCGGTCGATAACGCACGCTACCTGCAGCGCAACCCGCAATACAGCGGTAATGAATGGTCGGCGCTGTACGGGTTGTCGACCGGCGCGGTGTCGGCGGTGCTCGCCGTGATCGGCTGGCTGCTGGCGGGCGACACGCTGACCGCGGGCGACAGCGGCCGTGACTGGCAGTGGTTCTGGATGGTCAATGCCGCGGTGGCGTTGGGCGCGTCGCTGATCGGCAACAACCTGTGGAATATTGCCAGCCGGCGCCTGCCGCTGACGCTGTCGGGCCAGATGATCGTGTTCGAGACGCTGTTCGCGCTGGCCTACGGCTTTGTCTTCGATCACCGCTGGCCGCGGCCGCTGGAAATCGCCGCCATTGTGCTGCTGATGGTCGGCGTGGCCTGGTCGGTGCGCTTGCACGCCACCGACAAGTCTGCGTAGACTAGCGAACGATGGCGCGGGGATCACACACGCCACGAACAACAGCTTTACCAGGGTCAAACCGGCGCTACGCACCTGATACCAGGCGGGCGCCAAGCCATCGCCGCGGCTGTCCTGCCGCGACATCGCCATGCGCGCAGCCGGCGGCCCAGCACGATTCCAGCCGCACCAGTTACTTCCGAGTCACTTTAAGACGCCTCGCCATGAAACGATCGTCCGCGCTGTGCCTGCTTGCCGCCGCCACTCTCGCCGTTCCCGTCCAGGCCCTTGCCTACTGGCAATGGCGCGACGCCAACGGCCGCATGGTCTACAGCGACGTGCCGCCGTCGGCGGCGGCAGCCAAGGTGCTGCGTGCGCCGGGCCGCTTTGCCGGCGAGTTCCAGCCGGTGGAGGCCGCCAATGCCACGGCGCCCGCCCCTGCTGCCCCCGCTCCGGCCAAAGCCGCGGCCAAGCCCGCCGCGGCCCCGGCGCCGACGCCCGAAGAAGCCTTCCAGAAGCGCCGCGAGGCCAGCCTGAAAGCCGCCACCGTAGAGGCCCGCAGGGAAAGCGAGGCGGCTGAGCGCGAGGCCCGCTGCGCCCAGCTGCGCAGCTACGCCAACGGCCTGCAGCAAGGCATGCGCGCCGCGGTGGCGGGTCCGGACGGCTCGCTGCAGCACCTGAACAGCGACCAGCGCCAGGCCGAAATGCTCAAGACCAACGCCAGCCTCGAAAAGAACTGCAGCTGAAGTCAAAGAAAAACGGGGCGCATCGGCCCCGTTTGCATGCGTGGCAGGCTCGGCTCAACCGCTGCCGCGCAACCACTTCTGGCCTTCGCGCGTGCCGCCCGCGCGCTGCTTCTGCACCCGCTTGCGGCGTGCCTGCTTGGGATCGGCGGTCAAGGGCCGGTAAACCTCCACGCGGTCGCCTTCGCGCACCACCGTCTCCGGCGTCTTGAGCTTGCCGAAGATGCCCACCCGCATGGTCGACGGGTCCACCTCCGGACAGGCCTGCTGCAGCCCGGAGCCGACGATCGCCGCGGCAATCGTGGTGCCGGCCGGCACGTCGATCTCCTTCAGGAAGACGGTATCGGGCCGCGCATAGCAGACCGCGATATGCACCGTCCCCGCGCCAGCGTCAGTTGGCGACATATACCACCTCGGCCCGCTTGACGAAGGCGTCGACAAAGGTATTGGCAATCATGCTGAAGACCGGGCCGATGATTTTTTCCAGCAGCAGGCTGGAAAACTCATAGTGCAGGTGGAATTCGATCTTGCAGGCGTCTTCGCGCAGTGGCGTAAAGCGCCACGCGCCGTTGAAGGTCTTGAACGGCCCGTCGGCAAAGGTCATGTCGATGCGGGTGGGGCGTTCCTGCGTATTGCGGGTGTGGAAGAACTGCTGGATCCCTTTGAAGTGGATATGGATCTTGGCGTCGAGCATAGTATCGGTCTGCTCGAACACCTCCACGCCACCGCACCATGGAAGGAACTTGGGATAGTCCTCCACGCGCGTGACCAGGTCGTACATCTGCGCGGCGGAGTAGCCGAGCAGCACGGATTTATGGACGTCTGCCATGTAGTGGGCAATCTGGCTTCCGGCCATGCCGTGCGCAACGCGCGGCAGCATGAACCGGTACCGGGGCTGGTTTGCTAAAATGCCAATTTTAGCCGACGCTGGCGCATGGCGGCACCTCGCCATGCGGCACTGCAGCGATCCGACCGGATTCCACTCATTGTTCCCCCACCCGCACGCATGACCATCGCAGACAACAAAAAGGCCTTTTTCGACTACTTCATCGAAGAGCGATATGAGGCCGGGATCGTGCTGGAAGGCTGGGAAGTCAAGGCGATCCGCGCCAACCGCGTGCAGATCAAGGAAGGCTACGTGGTGGTGCGCGACGCCGAGATGTTCCTGATCGGCGCCCATATCAGCCCGCTGCAAAGCGCCTCCACCCACGTCAATCCCGACCCGGTGCGCACCCGCAAGCTGCTGCTCAAGGCCGACGAGATCAAGAAGCTGATCGGCAAGGTCGAGCAGCGCGGCTACACGCTGGTCCCGCTGAACCTGCACTACACGCGCGGCCGCGTCAAATGCGAGATCGGCCTGGCCAAGGGCAAGAAGCAGTTCGACAAGCGCGAGACCGAGAAGCAGCGCGACTGGCAGCGCGAGAAGGCCCGCATCATGAAGGGCGACGCCAAAGACTGAGCCCCGGCGCCGCGCTGCCGCGGCGTGTCCGTCAGTCCCTTCAGGCAGCCTTCTGCTGCCCCTTCACGATCTGCAGGGCGGACGCGATCATGCTGCTCATCTCGCCCAGATTGCCTGGCACGATCAGCGTATTGCCCTGCTTGGCCAGGTTGCCGAACGCAGCCACGTATTCCTCGGCCACCTTCAGGTTGACCGCATCCATGCCACCTTCGGTGCGGATTGCATTGCCGATCTTCTGGATCGCCTGCGCATTGGCCTCGGCCACCGCCAGGATCGCGCTCGCCTCGCCCTGCGCCCTGTTGATGGCGGCCTGCCGCTCGCCCTCTGACTTCTGGATCGCCGCCTCGCGCGCGCCCGTGGCCAGGTTGATCTGCTCCTGGCGCTTGCCTTCCGACGCGGCGATCAGCGCGCGCTTTTCGCGCTCGGCGGTGATCTGCGCCTGCATCGCGTGCAGGATCTCCTTGGGCGGGGTCAGGTCCTTGATCTCGTAGCGCAGCACCTTGACGCCCCAGTTGGCGGCAGCCTCATCCAGCGCGTTGACCACGCTGTGGTTGATGAACTCGCGCTCCTCGAAGGTCTTGTCGAGCTCCAGCTTGCCGATCACCGAGCGCAGCGTGGTCTGCGACAGCTGCGTGATCGCGACCACGAAATTGCTCGATCCATACGATGCCTTCATCGGGTCCGTGACCTGGAAGTACAGCACGCCATCGACCTGCAGCTGCGTGTTGTCCCTGGTGATGCAGACCTGGCTGGGCACGTCCAGCGGGATTTCCTTGAGCACGTGCTTGTACGCGACGCGGTCGACGAACGGCACCACGATCGACAACCCCGGCGTCAGCGTCGCATGGTAGCGGCCGAGGCGCTCGAGCACCCAGGCATGCTGCTGCGGCACGATCTTGATGCCCTTGGCAATCAGCACGATGACGGCAATGAGGATGATCAGCGGCAACAAACCAAGCTGAAATGCGAGCATGTAACGACCCTCCAGACAGAAGACAGCAGTACGGAGCCGCCAGGCGGCGGCAGGCGGATCGCGGCGCAGCAATTGCCGCGCCGCGCAATAAGACAGGGTTTCAGCGGGGAGACACGACCAGGGTGCTGCCGCGCACCGCGACGATGCGGTAGCGGCCTGGCGCGGCGGCACAATCGGGCGCCAGCTCCACGGTCCAGTCAGCGCCGCGGTACGGCACGCGGGCGCGCCCGTTGGCGTCCCAGCCGGGCACGTCGAGCTCCTCGCCGATATCGAGATTGACGTTGGGATCGGCAGCGGCGTTGCCGCGCCGCAGCTTGCCAAAGCGGGTACGGCGCAGCCCGGCGATCAGCACCGCCGCGACCAGCGCGGCCACCAGCGTCTGCGCGGCCGGCGACAACCCCAGCAGGGCTCCCACGCCGCCGGCAGCCAGCCCCACCGCCACCATCAGCAGGTAAAAGGTGCCGGTGTTCAGCTCGATGATCACCAGCGCGACCGCAGCCACGAACCAGATGTAGTACGCCATCCAAGCCCCCGTTCGTCCAGAGAGATCCCGAAAAGTAAAAACCCCGCAGCGCCTTTCAGCGTCTGCGGGGCAGTAGCAACACCTGACGCAGGGCCGGTGCCTGCCGGCTGCCAGAAGGCGCCGGCAATATGGTTATTGTGACGTCAAATGCTTCAGGAAGCCAGCTTCTGCCAGGTCTCGACCACCGAGTCCGGATTCAGCGAGATCGACTTGATGCCTTCCTTGGCCAGCCACTCGGCAAAGTCCGGATGGTCCGAAGGACCCTGGCCGCAGATGCCGACATACTTGTTCAGGCGGATGCACGCCTCGATGGCGCGCGACAGCATGAACCGCACTGCCGGATCGCGTTCGTCGAAGTCCTTGGCCAGCAGTTCCATGCCCGAATCGCGGTCCAGGCCCAGCGTCAGCTGCGTCAGGTCGTTCGAACCGATCGAGAAGCCGTCGAAGTACTGAAGGAACTCTTCGGCCAGGATCGCGTTGGACGGCACTTCACACATCATGATGATGCGCAGGCCGTTCTCGCCGCGCTTCAGGCCGTGCTTGGCCAGCAGCTCGATGACCTTGGCAGCCTGGCCCAGCGTACGCACGAACGGCACCATGATCTCGACGTTGGTCAGGCCCATTTCGTCGCGCACGCGCTTCATGGCCTTGCATTCCATCTCGAACGCTTCGGCGAAGTCGTCGGCGATGTAGCGCGAGGCGCCGCGGAAGCCCAGCATCGGGTTTTCTTCGTCCGGCTCATAGCGCGAACCGCCGATCAGCTTCTTGTACTCGTTGGACTTGAAGTCCGACAGGCGCACGATCACGGGCTTCGGGTAGAAGGCCGCGCCGATGGTGGCGATGCCCTCGGCCAGCTTGTCGACGTAGAACGCGCGCGGGCTGGCATGGCCGCGGGCCACGCTTTCCACGGCCTTCTTCAGGTCGGCATCGACTTGCGGGTAGTCAAGGATGGCCTTCGGGTGGACACCGATGTTGTTGTTGATGATGAATTCCAGGCGGGCCAGGCCGACGCCGCAGTTCGGGATCTGCGCGAAGTCGAACGCCAGCTGCGGGTTGCCCACGTTCATCATCAGCTTGACATCGATTTCCGGCATGTCGCCACGCTGGACTTCGGTCACTTCGGTTTCCAGCAGGCCGTCGTAGATGCGGCCTTCGTCGCCTTCGGCGCACGACACCGTCACCAGCGTGCCGTCCTTCAGCACGTCGGTGGCGTCGCCGCAGCCGACCACGGCCGGCACGCCCAGTTCACGCGCGATGATGGCCGCGTGGCAGGTACGGCCGCCACGGTTGGTGACGATGGCCGAGGCACGCTTCATCACCGGCTCCCAGTTCGGGTCGGTCATGTCGGCCACCAGCACGTCGCCGGGCTGCACGCGCTCCATCTCGGACGGGTCGTTGATCACGCGCACCGGGCCGGTGCCGATCTTCTGGCCGATGGCGCGGCCGCTGGTCAGCACCGGCGCGGTGCCCTTGAGCTTGAAGCGCAGCTCGGCCTTGCCGGCGGACTGGCTCTTCACCGTTTCCGGGCGCGCCTGCAGGATGTAGATCTTGCCGTCCTTGCCGTCCTTGCCCCACTCGATGTCCATCGGACGGCCATAGTGCTTCTCGATGATCATCGCGTACCTGGCCAGCTCGGTCACGTCGTCGTCGGTGATCGAGTAGCGGTTGCGCAGTTCGGTGGGCACGTCGACGGTCTTGACGCGGCCGGCTTCGCCCGGCTTGGTGAATTCCATCTTGATCAGCTTGGAGCCGATCGAGCGGCGGATGATCGGGTACTTGCCGGCCTGCAGCGTCGGCTTGAAGACGTAGAACTCGTCCGGGTTGACCGCGCCCTGCACCACGGTTTCGCCCAGGCCGTAGCTGGAGGTGATGAAGACCACGTCGGGGAAGCCGGATTCGGTGTCGATGGTGAACATCACGCCCGAAGAAGCCAGGTCCGAACGCACCATGCGCTGGATGCCGGCCGACAGCGCCACCACATCATGGGCAAAGCCCTTGTGCACGCGGTAGGAAATGGCACGGTCGTTGTACAGCGAGGCGAACACGTGCTTGATCTTGTCGAGCACGTCGTCGATGCCGCTGACGTTCAGGTAGGACTCTTGCTGGCCGGCGAACGAGGCGTCGGGCAGGTCTTCGGCGGTGGCCGACGAACGCACGGCGAACGAGGCCTCGGCGCCTTCGCGCTCGGCCACGCGGGCGTAGGATTCACGGATTTCCTGCTCCAGGCGCGGCTGGAACGGCGCGGAGGCGACCCACTCGCGGATCTCGGCACCGGCCTCGGCCAGAGCCTTGACGTCGTCGACGTTCAGAGTCTTCAGGCGCTGGGAAATGCGCTCGGTCAGGTTGTTGTGGGCAAGGAAGTCGCGGAAGGCGAGCGCGGTGGTGGCAAAGCCGCCGGGAACCCGGACGCCGGCTTCCGCCAGCTGGGAGATCATCTCGCCCAGCGACGAATTCTTGCCGCCGACGATTTCCACGTCAGCCATGCGCAACTGCTCGAACGGCAGCACATAGGCGCCGTTATCTGCCTGGTTAGTCATGAGAGCCTCAAAACAAAGTAGAAAACTTGTTGCGCATGGCCGGTATGTTGTTGATGTTCTGTTCCCGGACCAATGATCGCTTGGCTAAGCAACCCCGAACTGGCGCTGCGGACCTGGCGCTACGGCTCTCATCGCGTAGCGCACATTGTCGACAATTCCGAGGCTGTTTGTTGCACGCGCGTGCACCCCGCAGAATTGCTTAGCGAAAAGATCGCCGCTATTCTACCGTGCTGCGCCGCACTTTTCTGCGGAAGATTGAATCTATTTATTAACGCGCCATCCCCATGTGCGCCATCCCCATGTCCCTGCCAGAAGCGCCCGGAACGGCGACACCCGGGTCCCAGCCTGGAACGCAGCCTGAATCCCCCTCCGCTCACGCACCCCAGGCCAGCGAACGCCCTGCGGTCCGCACCGTGTTCATCGTCTCGGATGGCACCGGCATCACGGCGGAGACGTTCAGTCACTCGATCCTGGCCCAGTTCGAGATGCGCTTCCGCAAGGTGCGCATGCCCTTCGTCGATACCCCCGAAAAGGCACATATCGCCGTCGGCAAGATCAATGAGGCATTCCACAACGAAGGCGTGCCGCCCATTGTCTTCACCACGCTGGTCAACCAGGAAGCGAATAAGGCACTGCGCCGCGCCAAGGCGATGATCCTGGACATGTTCCAGACTTTCATTGAGCCGCTTGAGAAGGAACTGGGCCTGAAGTCCACCCATGCCATCGGCCGCTTCCACCAGAATGCGGACACCGAGGCCTACAAGAACCGGATCGAGGCGATCAACTTCTCGCTGGCGCATGATGACGGCCAGTCACACAAGAACCTGGAAGAAGCCGATGTGATCCTGGTGGGCGTGTCGCGCAGCGGCAAGACCCCGACCAGCCTCTACCTGGCCATGCAATACGGGCTGAAGGCAGCCAATTACCCGCTGATTCCCGACGATTTCGAGCGCGGCCGGCTGCCGTCGGCGTTGTACGCGTTCAAGCCGAAGATCTTCGGCTTGTCGATCGATCCGCAGCGCCTGACCGAGATCCGCAACGAGCGCCGCCCCGGCAGCAAGTATGCAGCGCTGGAAAACTGCCGCTATGAGGTCAACGAGGCCGAGGCGATGATGCGGCGCGAAGGCATCAAATGGCTCTCTTCCACGCACAAATCGATTGAAGAGATCGCGACCACGATCCTGCAGGAGATCAAGGTCGATCGCGACAACTACTAAAGCAAAAAGCGGCCGTTCAGGCCGCTTTCTTCTTGCGCTGCCGGCGCAGCCTCAGGCGGCACGCCGCTGGCGCACTGCCTCGAACAGGCAGATCGCGGTCGCCGCCGCCACATTCAGCGATTCCAGCCCGCCCGGTTGCGGGATGCCCACCTTGCGCGTGACGTGAGCCATCCAGCCGTCGCTGACCCCTGCCCCCTCATTGCCGACCACCCAGGCCACCGGCCCGCGCAGATCGGTGTCGAATACCGCGGCATCGGCATGCGACGAAGTCGCCAGCAGCGGCACCGCAAGGCGTGGCGCCAGCGACTCAAGCGTGCAGTGCTCGACGATATTCAGGTGAAAGTTGGCACCCATGCCGGCACGCAGCGTCTTGACCGACCAGGCAAAGGCACAGCCGGTGGCAAGGAAGGCATGCTGGATGCCGGCGGCAGCGGCGCTGCGCAGGATCGACCCGACATTGCCGGCATCCTGCACCCCGTCCAGGATGATGCAGTCTTGTTCGATGCGCGCCGGCAGGTGGCCGACCGGCGTCTCGATCACCAGCATCAGGTCGATGCCATTGACCACGCCGCTGATCTGCGTGAACAGTGCATCGGCCAGCACAACCACGCGCTCGGCCTCGATCAGCGCCAGCACTGGCGCCACCTCGGCGTGGTCATAGTGGCGCTCTGACACCAAGCAGGTGACGGGCTGGCCGCGTGCGGCGACGTAGGCTTGCGCCAGGTGCACGCCGTCGAGCAGCGACTGCCCGGCCTTGCGGCGCTGGTGCGTGGAAGTGGCCAAGGCCTTCAAATGCTTGAACAGCGCGTTGTCGCGCGAGGTGACGTGCTTCACGATGCGGGGATGAGGTAGGTGCGCTTCACTGCACGACCGTGACCGAAACCGAGGCGGTGACCTCAGTCACTTCGGCCACTGCGGTCATGCCGGTGAACATGGGCCGCTGTTCCAGCGCCTCGCGCACGGGCGCAAACGAACGGCGGTGGTGCGGCGTGGCGCCGAACTCAGCCAGCGCGGCCAGGTGCTGCGGCGTGCCATAGCCGACGTGCGAATCGAAGCCGTATTGCGGATAGCGCTCGTGCAGCAACATCAGTTCGCGGTCGCGCGCCACCTTGGCCAGGATCGACGCGGCCGAGATCGCCCTGACCAGCGCATCGCCCTTGACGATGGCTTCCACCGGGAACGGCACCCGCGGGCAGCGGTTGCCGTCGACCTGGACCAGGTCCGGCACGATGCCGCTGGCGGCCAGTCCCTGCACGGCGCGCTGCATTGCCAGCATGCTGGCGTGCAGGATGTTGAGTGTGTCGATCTCCTCGACCGTGGCGAAGGCGATATGCCAGCCGAGCGCGCGTTCGCAGATCTTGTCGTAGAGTTGTTCGCGCTTGGCGGCGGTCAGGATCTTGGAGTCAGCCAGGCCGCGGATCGGACGCTTCGGATCCAGCACCACGGCGGCGGCATAGACCGGCCCGGCCAGCGGTCCCCTGCCCGCTTCATCGACGCCGCACAGGCGCTGCACGGCGGCAGCGGCCGGGGCAAGATCCAGCCCCATCTGCGGCGATTCAGCATCGCGGCGCGCCATCAGACGGTCCCCCGGCTGTGCATCAGGTCCACCACCACATCGGCGGCCAGTTGCGCGGTATTGCACTTGAGCGTCTCGTGCATGCGGGTGAAATGCTCGTAGAGGAAGGCGGTGTTGCCCTCGTCGTTGAGCTGCAGCAGCGTTTCGCGGGCCAGCGCCTCGGGCGTGGCATCGTCCTGCAGCAGTTCCGGCACGACGAAGCGCCCTGAAAGGATATTAGGCAATCCCACGTACGGCAGGTAACCCTGCCGCTTCATGATCTGCGCGGTCAGCCAGGGCACCTTGTACGAGATCACCATGGGCTTCTTGTACAGCGCCGCTTCCAGCGTGGCGGTGCCGCTGGCCAGCAGCACCACGTCGGCAGCTTCCATCGCCTGGTGCGACTTGCCGTCGACGATGGTCAGGCGCAGTTCGGGATACTGCGCGTGCAGCGCTTCGATAATGGCGCGCAGCGGCGCGCTCGCCGCCGGCAGCACGAACGCCAGGTTCGGGTCCATGCGCTGCATTTGCGCCATCGCCGCAAAGAAGGTGGCGCCAAGGTTGCGCACCTCGGACTGGCGGCTGCCCGGCAGCACCGCCACCACCCGGTGCCCGGCGGGCAGGCCGAGCTCGGCGCGCGCCCCGGCGACGTCAGGCACCATCGGGATCACATCGGCCAGCGGATGGCCCACGTAGGTGGCGGGAATGCCGGCCTTGGCGTAGATCTCGGGCTCGAACGGGAACAGGCACAGGATGTGGTCCACCGCGCGCGCGATGGTGCGGATGCGCCCGCCGCGCCAGGCCCAGATCGACGGGCTGACAAAATGCACCACAGGGATGCCGGCACGGCGCAGCGGCACTTCCAGGCCGAAATTGAAGTCCGGGGCGTCAACCCCGATAAAGCACTGCGGCGGATTGGCCAGCAGCCAGTCGCGCACCGCGCGCCGCGTGGCCAGGATCTCGCGCAGCGAGCCCAGGACCTCGACATAGCCGTTGACCGACAATGTTTCCATCGGCCAGCGCGAGGTGAAGCCCTGCGCCATCATGCGCTTGCCGCCGATGCCGGCGTACTCGACCGTATCGCCCAGGCGGGACTGCAGCCCGCCCATCATCAACGATGCCAGCAGGTCGCCTGAGGCCTCGCCGGCCACCATGGCGATGGTGCCGCGCTGGTCCGCGGCGCTACCGTTGCCCGTGGGCAAGCCACCCCGAATTGCGGCGTCGACCATTGCGGTCCGGCCTCAGCGTACGATGCCGCGCTGGGTGGCGGCAAGGAAGTCGACAAACGCCTGCAGCGGCGCCGCAGTGCCTGCATCAGCCTGGCCCAGCAAGGCCACGATCTCGTTGCGCGCCTCGTCGAAGCTGAGGTCGGACTTGTAAAGCAGCTTGTAGGCCTGGCGCAGCGCGGCGATCTGGCCGGCGTCGAAGCCGCGGCGGCGCAGCCCCTCGACGTTGACACCGTGCGGCGTGGCCTTGTTGCCGCTCTTGTCACTGGCGGCGATCACGAACGGCGGCACGTCCTGCACCAGCGCCGAGGCGCCACCCAGCATCGCATGGGCGCCGATGCGCACGTACTGGTGTACGCCGCTCATGCCGCCCAGGATCGCCCAGTCGCCCACTTCAACGTGGCCGGCAATCTGCGCGTTGCTGGAAAACACCGTGTGGTTGCCGACCGTGCAGTCATGCGCGATATGCACGTAGGCCATGATCCAGTTGTCGTTGCCGAGACTGGTCAAGCCGCGGTCCTGCACCGTGCCGGTGTGGATCGTGGTGAATTCGCGGATGGTGTTGCGGTCGCCGATCTCGAGCCGGGTCGGCTCGTTGCGGTACTTCATGTCCTGCGGCACGCCGCCGACCGATGCGTAAGGGCCGATCGTGTTGCCCTCGCCGATCGTGGTGTAACCCTCGACCGTCGTATGCGAGCCGATCCGGGTGCCGCTGCCGATCCGCACATTGGCGCCAACGATGGAGAACGGGCCGACGGTCACGTCGGATGCCAGCTCTGCCTTCGGGTCAACCAGTGCGGTGGGATGGATTTGCGTCATACGTCTGTCCTCTGGTGTGTCTGGTGAAGGATGGGCCCATGCACGGGGCAAAGGTTCCCGTCCGGGCCGCTCGCACCCGTCAATCGGGGCGCGGCGGACGGCCTGCGGCGGTGCCGCGGGCCGTGCTCGGCCTCACTCGGCCTGCTTCACGGTGCACATCAGCTCGGCCTCGCAGGCCACCTTGTCGTCCACCGTGGCGAACGCCTTGAACTTCCAGATGCCGCGGATATAGCGTTCGACTGTCACGTTCATGTGCAACTGGTCGCCCGGGTACACCACCTGCTTGAAGCGGGCCCCGTCGATGCCGACAAAGTAGTACAGCGCGTCTTCCTTGCGCTCCATGTCGGCGCCGAAGGTCAGCAGGCCGGCCGACTGCGCCAGCGCTTCCAGGATCATCACGCCAGGCATCACCGGATGGCCCGGGAAATGGCCCTGGAAGAACGGCTCGTTCATGGTGACGTTCTTCAGCGTCTTGATGCGCTTCTGCGGATCGAACTCCAGCACGCGGTCGACCAGCAGCATCGGATATCGATGCGGCAGCAGCTTGAGGATCTTGCGAATGTCGATGTCGGCTGCGGTCATGATGATTTCTCTTAGTCTTGTGAGGGTTGGGACCCGGCGGCCTGGCCGCGCAGGCGGCGTTCCAGCGCCACCACCCGTTCGCGCAGCCTGGTCAGGCCGCGCACGATGGCTGCATTGCGTTCCCACTCGCCGTGCGGCAGGAACGGGAAGACGCTGGTGAAATGCCCCCCGGGCTTGGTAATGGATTTGGTGATCGAGGTGCCGCCCGACACCGTGGTGCGGTCGGCAATATTCAGGTGGCCGGAAAAATTGGCGGCCCCGCCGATCACGCAGAAGCGCCCGATGCGCGTGCTGCCCGATACCGCGGCGCAGCCTGCGATCACCGTATGGGCCCCGACACGCACGTTATGCGCGATCTGGACCTGGTTGTCGATCTTGCAGCCGTCCTCGATCACGGTGTCGGCCATGGCGCCGCGGTCGATTGCCGTATTGGCGCCGACCTCCACGTCATTGCCCAGCACCGCGCGTCCCGTTTGCGGGATCTTTACGTATTCCACGCCGGTTGCGCTGATGTCCGGCGCGAAGCCAAAGCCGTCCGCGCCGATCACCACGCCGCTGTGCAGGATTGCGCGGGCGCCGACCACGCAATGGTGGTAGACCGAAACATTGGCATAGAGCAGCGAATCGTCGCCGATCTCTACCTGCGCGCCGACATAGCCGTTGGCCAGGATGCGCACCCGCTCGCCCAGGCGCGCGCCGCGCTCGATGACCACGTTGGGGCCGATGTAGCACGAAGCCGGCACCACCGCGTCGGGCGCCACGGTCGCGCGCGGATCGATGCCGGTGCGGGTATCGGTGTTGGCGGCGCGGTCGAAACGCTGCGCCACGCGGGCAAAGCATACGTAGGGATTGCGCGCCACCAGCCAGTTGCGGCCGTCCGCCCTGCCCTCGGCGCGAACGCGCTCGAGGTCGGCTGCCGAGACAATCACGGCGCCGGCCTGCGAATCCAGCGCCTGCTGCAGGTAGAGCGGATTGGACAGGAACGAGAGCTCGCCCGGTCCGGCCTGGTCCAGGGGAGCCAGGCCGACGATCGCCAGGTCGGGGTCACCCACAACCTGCGCGCCGTTCTCGGTGGCGAGCTGACCCAGTGTGGGTGTCTGCATGGCGGTACTTCCTAAAAAACGAAAGACGAAAGAACGTGAGAACCGGTGCGCCTTAGCGGGCGCCGGCGTTCAGCGCCTTCATCACGTCGTCGGTGATGTCGATGCGCGGGTTCACGTACACCGCTTCCTGCACGATCAGGTCGTACTTGCGCTGCTCGGCCAGCTGGCGGATCACGCGGTTGGCGCGCTCCAGCACCTGTGCCAGTTCTTCATTGCGGCGCTGGTTCAGGTCCTCGCGGAACTCGCGCTGCTTGCGCTGGAACTCGCGGTCCATGTCAGCCACTTCGCGCTGGCGGCGCTGGCGGTCGGAGTCGGCCAGCACGGCCGTGTCCTTGTCGAGCTTGTCGGCCATGCCCTTGATCTTCTGGGCCATGTCCTGCAGCTCGCGGTCGCGCTTGGAGAATTCCTGCTCCAGCTTGACCTGCGCAGCCTTGGCCGGCTGGGAGTCGCGCAGGATGCGTTCGGAGTTCACGGCGGCAATGCGCGCCTCCTGGGCCGAGGCCGGCACCGCGGCGCAGATGGCAGCCGTGGCGAGCGCGGCGGCGCCCAGGGATTTGACCAGTTTGGATGTTGTAATCATTTGAAACAGATCCTTTATCAGAATCAGAATGCCGTGCCGATCTGGAACTGGAAGCGCTGGACCTTGTCATTGGTGTCGCGCTTGAGCGGGAAGCCCATGCTGATCTTCAGCGGGCCAATCGGCGACAACCACGACATGCCAAAGCCGGTCGAGTACTTCAGCTCGCTGAAGCTCAGCGGCTGGCCTTCCTGGTAGACATTACCGAAGTCAAAGAACGTGAACAGGCGCAGCGTGCGGTCCACGCCCGAGCCCGGCAGTGGGAAGATGAACTCGACGTTGCCGATCATCTTCGAGGCACCGCCCACCGGGTTGCCGTTCTGGTCCTTCGGGCCCAGCGTGCTGGTCTGGTAGCCGCGCACCGAGCCGATACCACCAGCGTAGAAGTACTTGAACACCGGGAAAGGGGTGTTGCCATAGCCGTGGCCATAAGCGACTTCGCCGTTCAGTGCCAGCGTGAAGGACTTCGAGATCGGATAGAAGTACTGCTGCTGCACGCTGGCGCGGTAGTACTGCGTATCGCCGCCCGGCAGGCCGACTTCCAGGTTGGCCTGGGTGTACGGGCCCTTGGTTGGCACCAGCGCGCTGTCGCGGCGGTCACGTGCCCAGCCGATGGTGAACGGGAAGTTGTTGATGCCGTCGCCGCTCTGCTTGCCGATCTTGTTCAGCCAGTCGGTGTACTGGGTCGGCGTGTTGACCGACGTATACACCTGGGTCCGTTCGTAGCCGATGCCGAAGAACACCGTATCGACTTCCGAGAACGGCACGCCGAACTTGAAGCCGCCGCCAGCGGACACGATCTTGTAGTCCTGGTCACCGGTGTAGTACAGCGGGCGCGAAGTACGGTAGTAGATGTCGGTCGAGCGGCTGATGCCGTCCACCGTGAAATACGGGTCGTACTGCGTCAGCGCGATGGTCCGGAACGACTTGGCGGTGTTCACGTCCAGGCCCAGGCTGGTGCCGGAGCCGAACACGTTGTCCTGGCGCAGGCCGGCCTGCAGCACCAGCTTGTCGGTGGACGAGAAGCCCACGCCCAGGCTGATCTGGCCGGTCGGCTTTTCAGTCACGTTGACGTTCACATCGACCTGGTCGGGCGCGCCCGGCACGTCTTCGGTGGTGATGTTGGTGTCGGTAAAGTAGCCGGTACGGTTGATACGGGCTTGCGACTGCGTGAGCTTCTCGCTGTCGAACCACGAGCTTTCCATCTGGCGCATCTCGCGGCGCACCACTTCGTCGCGGGTCTTGCTGTTGCCCACCACGTTGACGCGGCGCACGTAGACGCGGCGGCCCGGGTCGACCATCAGGGTCAGCGCGACTTCACGCTTTTCCTTGTCGATCTGCGGCTGCGGGTTGATGGTGGTGAACGCGTAGCCGTACGTGCCCAGCAGGTCGGTGATGGCCTTGGTGCTCTGCGTCAGCTTCTCGGACGAGAAAATATCGCCCTTCTTCAGCTGCAGCAGTTTTTCCATTTCCTCCTGCTTGCCGAGCAGCTCGCCCGCCAGGCGCACGTCGGACACCTTGTACTGGTCGCCTTCCTTGATGTTCAGCGTCAGGAAGATGTCCTTCTTGTCCGGCGTGATCGACACCTGGGTCGATTCGATCGCGAACTCCAGGTAGCCGCGGTTCAGGTAGAACGAGCGCAGCGCTTCCAGGTCGGCGGTCAGCTTCTGCTTGGAATACAGGTCGTTCTTGGTGTACCAGGACAGCCAGTTCGGCGTGGACAGCTGCATCTCGTCGCGCAGCGCGCCTTCCTTGAAAGCCTTGTTGCCGACGATATTGATCTGGCGGATCTTGGCGACCGGGCCCTCTTCGACGTTGAACACGACCGAGACGCGGTTGCGGTCCACCGGCGTGATCGTGGTCTGCACGTCGGCCGCATAGTAACCGCGCGCGACGTACTGGCGCTTGAGCTCCTGCTCGGCCTTGTCGATCAGTGCCTTGTCGTAGTAACGGGCTTCGGCTACGCCAACGGCACGCAGCGAACGGCGCATCGTGTCCTTGTCGAATTCCTTGATGCCGACGAATTCGAGCTGCGAGATCGCCGGCCGCTCTTCGACCTGGACCACCAGCACGCCTTCCTCGGCGCGGATCTGCACGTCCTTGAAGAAGCCGGTATTGTAGAGGGCACGGATGGCGTCGGCGCCCTTGTCGTCGGTGAAGGTTTCACCGACGCGCACCGGCAGGTAGCCGAAAACGGTACCCGGCTCGACGCGTTGCAGGCCCTCAACGCGGATGTCCTTGACGACGAACGGATCGGCAGCCCAGCCCGCCGGGCTCCAGGCTGCAATAACGGCACTCGCCAGCAAGCCCAGCGAAATGCGCTTATGTCTGATCAATGTTGATCCCCTCTTTGATTCCATCCAGGATTGCGCTCCGATGCCTTATTGGACTGCGCCTGGCAAATGGCGTCCCTGGCGACGGTGCCCGACGACACCACCGCCCCCTTGCCGACACACGTTTCTAGCCGTTCGCCAGAAACATTCGGCTGACGTCATTGAACAAAGCGAGCGAAGTCAGGAGCAAGATGCAGGCGATGCCAACCTTCTGCAGCATTGCCTGCCAGTGGTCTGGGACGGGCCGGCCAGTCAAAAATTCCACGCAATAATACAGCAAATGCCCCCCATCCAGAACCGGAATGGGTAACAAATTGAGTACTCCAAGGCTTACGCTGACCAATGCCAGGAAGCTGACAAAGGCCTGCAGGCCAAGGTTTGCGGCACGCCCCGCGTAGTCCGCCACGGTCAGCGGACCGCTCAGGTTCTGCAGCGAAGCCTGCCCCACTAGCATCTTGCCCAGCAGCTTGAGCGAGAGCGCGCTGGTGTCCCAGACCTGGCCGGCCGCGCGCGCCAGTGCCTGGTCCGGCCGGTAGCGCACGGTTTCCATCTGCACGGCCTGGCTGAGCGCCGCGCCGAGCTTGCCCGCCGGCGCCGGGGTGGCGCCGCTCGCGTCCTTGGCGCCATCACGCGCCACGGCGGTGTCGAGCGTCACCGGCACGTCCAGGCGCTTGCCGTCGCGCTCGATGCCCAGTGTCACGGTCTGGCCGGGCTGGCTGCGCACCGCCTTGATCAGCGCGCTGGCCTGCGTGAGCGGGCTGCCCTGCCAGGCAACGATGCGGTCGCCCTGTTTCAGTCCGGCGCGCTCGGCGGCCGAGTCCGGCAGCACCTCGGTAATCGTCACCGGCCCGCCTTTCAGGTTCAGGCCTAGCGTGGCCAGCGGATCCTGTTCGGGATTGCCGCCGGTATTGGGCAGGCGCGGCAGCGTGACGTCGCGCTCTGTCCCGTCGGCGCCCCGTACGCGCAGCACGGCGCGCGTATCGCCAAAGCCCTCGGCGAATACGGCCATGCGCAGGTCATTCCAGGAGCGCACCGCTTCGGTATGGCCATTGGCGGTCAGCGACAGCACCCGGTCGCCTTCGCGCATGCCGGCCTGCGCCGCCATGGTGCCGGCCGCGGGCGCGGCCACCACCGGCACGGGTTCGCGCATGCCGCCGGCAAAGAGCGCAAAATACAGCACGATTGCCAGCGCAAAATTGGCCAGCGGGCCGGCCGCCACGATCACGAAGCGCTTGCCGACCGGCTGGCGGTTGAAAGCCCGCGGCAGGTCGGCCGGGTCGATCGGCGTATCGCGCTCGGGGTCGACCTCGCGCTCGTCCAGCATCTTGACGTAGCCGCCCAGCGGGATCGCCGCCACCGTCCATTCAGTCCGGTCGCGGCTCTTCGAAATCCAGCGCACCAAGGGCCGCCCGAAGCCGATCGAGAAACGCAGCACCTTCACGCCGCAGGCGCGCGCGGCGAGGTAGTGCCCCATTTCGTGCACATAGATGAGCACGCACAAGGCAACGATGAAAGCGAGTACGGTTTGCATGGAGTCGGGACGTCGGTAACGATGGCTGGACGGGCGCGCCGGCCCCCGGGGGACCCGGGGCCGCCGCAGCCGCTATTGTCGCAGATGCGGCAAGCCGCCCCGCCGCATCAGCGGTTCGCAGCCAGGGCGGCCACGCTGGCGCGTGCCGCCTCGCGCGCCAGCGCGTCGGCTGACAGCACCGCTTCGAGCGTATCGGCAGGCCCTTGAGGTGCCGCCTCCAGCACCTGCCGGACGATGCCGGCAATGTCCGTGAAGCGCACTTTGCCGCCCAGGAATGCCTCGACCGCCACCTCGTTGGCCGCATTGAGTGCCGCTGGCGCCACCCCGCCAGCGCGCAGTGCATCGAAAGCCAGGCCCAGGCACGGGAAGCGCACCAGGTCCGGCTTCTCGAAGTGCAAGCCTCCGGCCACCGTCAGGTCGAGCGGCGTCACGCCCGCGTCGATCCGTTCCGGATATGCCAGGCCATAGGCGATCGGCGTGCGCATGTCCGGGTTGCCCAGCTGCGCCAGCACCGAGCCATCGGTGTAGGCCACCATCGAATGCACGATGCTCTGCGGATGGATCAGTACCTCGATGCGCTCGGCGGGGGCACCGAACAGCCAGTGCGCCTCGATGACCTCGAGGCCCTTGTTCATCATGGTGGCGGAGTCGACCGAGATCTTGCGGCCCATGACCCAGTTGGGATGGGCGCAGGCCTGGTCGGGGGAAATATCGTGCAGCGTGGCCGGGTCGCGCGTGCGGAACGGCCCGCCCGACGCGGTCAGCAGCACCTTGGCGACGCCCCGGCCGTAGCGCGGATCGTCGGCCGGCAGGCACTGGAAGATGGCGTTGTGCTCGCTGTCGATCGGCAGCAGCGTGGCGCCGTGCTCGCGCACCGCATCCATGAAGATGCGGCCCGACATCACCAGCGCTTCCTTGTTGGCCAGCAGCACGCGCTTGCCGGCACGTGCTGCCGCCAGCGTCGGGCGCAGGCCGGCGGCGCCGACGATGGCGGCCATCACCGCATCGGTCTGCGCATCGGCGGCCACGGATTCCAGCGCGGCTTCGCCGTGGCTGACCTCGGTCTTCACGCCGGCCTCGCGCAGCAGCGTTTCCAGTTCGCGCGCTGCCTCTGCGGTCCCCACCACGGCGCGGGCCGGGCGGAATTCAATGCACTGCTCAGCCAGCTTGCGCACCTGCCGGTGGGCGGTCAGCGCATGCACCGCATAGCGGTCGGCATGGCGCCTGATGACGTCGAGCGTGCTTTCGCCAATGGAGCCGGTGGCGCCCAGGATGGTAATGCGATGCATAGCAGACGGCTTCAGAGAAAAATCAGCATCAGGGCCGCCAGCGGGAACACTGGCAGCAAGGCGTCGATCCGGTCCAGCACGCCACCATGGCCGGGCAGCAGCCGGCTGCTGTCCTTCTTGCCAACCTGGCGCTTGAGCAGCGATTCGAACAGATCGCCGACCACGCTCGCCGCGACCAGCAGCGTGGTCAGCACCGCCACATAGGCCAGGCCGCCACGATCTCCCATCGCGGAGAACCACGTCGGTGCAAAGGCATGGGTGGCGGCGAGCGCCAGGCCGATCACCAGCGCCAGCAGCCAGCCGCCGATGGCGCCCTCCCAGGACTTGCCCGGGCTGATGCCAGGCGCCAGCTTGCGCCGGCCGATGGCCTTGCCGGTGAAATACGCGCCGATATCGGCCGCCCACACCAGCACGGCCGCGGTCAGCAGCACGCCGATGCCGGCGCCGCGCAGGATCATGGTGGCATGGGCGAACGCGGGCAGCATCACCAGCCCCAGCACCGCGCCCAGGGCGGTAAACGACGGCGTCGCGGTGCGCACGCCGCGCGCCAGCAGCACCACCGCGACGCCCCAGCAGACCACCGCGGCTTCAAGCAGCCAGGTGATGGCGTGGCGCAGCGGCAGGTCATGCCAGGCAATGGCCGCGATCAGGCACGCCAGCGCATAGACATAGGGCCACGGCCCGCGCAGCCCGATCAGGCGGCCGAATTCCCAGCCGGCCAGCAGCACGATCACGGCCACCAGCCCGGCCAGTGCCGCGGGCGGCGCCAGGAACAGGATTGGCAGGATCAGCAGCAACAGGCACAGGGCGGTGATGACGCGGGTGAGGAGCATGCGCTGCAGTCCCGTGAGAGGTTGGAGTTGCCAGGGTCAGGCGGTACCCGATAGTCCCGGGGCGACCAGCTGTGCGCTGGTGCGGCCGAAACGGCGTTCGCGCTGGCGGTACGAGGCGAAGGCCTTGTCCAGTTCCGCGGCGTCGAAATCCGGCCAGAAAACGTCGGTGAAATACAGCTCGGAATACGCCAACTGCCACAGCAGGAAATTGCTGATGCGCTGTTCGCCGCCGGTGCGGATGAAGAGATCCGGCTCCGGCGCATAGGCCATCGCCAGGTGCGGCGCCAGCACCGATTCGTCGATCGAGGCCGGGTCGAGCATGGGCGAGCGCGCCAGCATCTTGCGCATGGCCTGCAGCAGGTCCCAGCGGCCGCCGTAGTTGGCGGCGATGGTCACGGTCAGGCCGGTGTTGCCGGCCGTGCGCGCCTCGGCATCGCGGATCATCTGCTGGATGCGGGGGCTGAAGCGGTCCAGGTCGCCCACCACCCGCAACCGGATGTTGTTGGCGTGCATCTTCACCACTTCGCGCCGCAGGGCCATCATGAACAGCCGCATCAGGAACGAGACCTCATCCGCCGGGCGCCGCCAGTTCTCAGAACTGAAGGCGAACAGCGTCAGGAACTGCACGCCGCGGGCGGCGCTGGCTTCCACCACCGCACGCACCGCGTCCAGCCCCCGGGTATGCCCGGCAACGCGTGGCAGGTGCCGCTGGGTCGCCCAGCGGCCGTTGCCGTCCATGATGATGGCAACGTGGCGGGGGACGTAGGAGGTATCGGGTACGTCGAGCGTTGAACTGATGTGCTGCATGATGGCAGACTGTCGTTGACTGCCCCGGCCATGCCGGGACGGGGTCAGACCGTCATGATCTCCTTCTCTTTCTCGGCGACCATCTTGTCGATCTCGGCCACGTACTTGTCGGTCAGCTTCTGCACTTCGTCCTGGCCGCGGCGCTCGTCGTCCTCGGAAATGGTCTTGTCCTTGACCAGCTTCTTGAACTGCTCGTTGGCATCGCGGCGCAGGTTGCGCACGGCAATCTTGGCGCCCTCGGCCTCGCTCTTGACGACCTTGGTCAGCTCCTTGCGGCGCTCTTCGGTCAGTGCGGGCATCGGCACGCGGATCACTTCACCCATGGTGGCCGGGTTCAGGCCCAGGTCGCAGTCGCGGATGGCCTTCTCGACCGCGCCCACCATCTTCTTTTCCCAGGGCTGCACCGTGATGGTACGCGCATCGGCCAGGCCGATTGCCGCGACCTGGCTGATGGGAACCATCGAGCCGTAGTAGTCCACCTGAACATGGTCGAGCAGGCCGGTGT
Organism: Cupriavidus sp. FW305-F7; assembly: GCF_058782875.1. Taxonomy (NCBI): domain Bacteria; kingdom Pseudomonadati; phylum Pseudomonadota; class Betaproteobacteria; order Burkholderiales; family Burkholderiaceae; genus Cupriavidus; species Cupriavidus sp. FW305-F7. Next base: position 43,359 of record NZ_JBYSYC010000017.1, read on the forward strand.
GGGCACGGCCGGTGCGGATCTTCGCCAGATCGGCCTTGAAGGCTTCGATCGACTTCTGCATTTTTTGCTCGACGCTCTTCTTTGTGTCGGCGACGCTCATTTTTACCTCCGGAAATCAGCCAACCATGATCCCCCTGGCGGGGATCGAAAATGAATCATTCTACTCTTTGCCCGGCCGGATACCAGCGTTGCAGCGCGGCATCCGGCGCCCGACTCACACGTGCACCAGGGTACCCTCGTCCTCGCCCAGGATCACCCGCTTGAGCGCGCCCGGCTTGACGATCGAGAACACCTTGATCGGCAGCTTCTGGTCACGGCACAGCGCAAAGGCGGTGGCGTCCATCACCTGCAGGTTGCGGGAGATGGCCTCGTCGAAGGTGATGGTGGTGTAGCGCGTGGCGCTGGGGTCCTTCTTCGGGTCGGCGGTGTACACGCCGTCCACCTTGGTGGCCTTGAGCACGATCTCCGCCCCGATCTCGGAGCCGCGCAGCGCGGCGGCGGTGTCGGTGGTGAAGAACGGGTTGCCGGTGCCGGCGGCGAAGATCACCACCTTGCCCTCTTCCAGCTGGCGGATCGCGCGCGGGCGGATATAGGGCTCGACCACCTGGTCCATGCGCAGCGCGGACTGCACGCGGCCTTCGATATTGGCGTGGCGCATCGCGTCCTGCAGCGCCAGTGCGTTCATCATGGTGGCCAGCATGCCCATGTAGTCCGCGGTGGCGCGGTCCATGCCGGCGGCGCCGCCGGCGACGCCGCGGAAGATGTTGCCGCCGCCGATGACCACCGCGACCTGCACGCCGAGCTTCACGATCTCGGCAATGTCGTTCACCATCGCCTCGATGGTGGAGCGGTTGATGCCGAAGGCATCTTCGCCCATCAGGGCTTCACCGGACAGTTTCAGAAGGACGCGCTTGTAGGCTGGCATGTTCACCCTCGGACAGGAGCAAATCGCTCGGTTGAGACGATCTTGAGACGTATGTTTTGGCGCCGGCGGCACGGATCCTCGTGCCGCCGGCGGAAGAAAGCCGGTTTTCGGGGTGCCCCGGACTGCCGGACCACCACGGAAACTGGCTGCTGCGGTGCAACGCGGCATGCGCAGCGTCGCACTACTTATGCAGAGGGGCACCTTACGGCGCCCCTGCGGCATTATAGGCGCCCGGACCAGCCCGAACGGGCAGTCCGCGGCGCCCCGGACATCAGCCCTTCTGGGCAGCGGCCACCTGGGCGGCCACTTCAGCGGCGAAGTCGTCCTGCTTCTTCTCGATGCCTTCGCCCACCACGAACAGGGTGAAACCCTTCACGGTCGTGTTGGCGGCCTTCAGCATCTGCTCAACCGTCTGCTTGTCGTTCTTCACGAACGGCTGGTTGAACAGCGAGACTTCCTTCAGGTACTTCTGCACCGAACCCTCGACCATCTTGGCGACGATTTCGGCCGGCTTGCCCGACTCGGCAGCCTTCTGCTCGGCAATGCTGCGCTCCTTGGCGATCAGCTCGGCAGGGACCTGCTCGGCCGACAGCGACACCGGCTTCATCGCGGCCACGTGCATGGCCACGTCCTTGGCGGCGGCTTCGTCGCCATCGAACTCGACCATCACGCCGATGCGGGTGCCGTGCAGGTACGACACCAGCTTGCCGCCGTTGGCGTAGCGGGCAAAGCGGCGGATCGTCAGGTTCTCGCCGATCTTGCCGATCAGGGCGGTGCGGGTGGCTTCAACGCTCACGCCGTCGATTTCCAGCGCCGACAGGGCGGCCACGTCGGCCGGGTTCTGCTTGGCGATCAGTTCGGCAACCTTGGCCGAGAAAGCCAGGAAGTCGTCATTCTTGGAGACGAAATCGGTCTCGCAGTTCAGTTCGACCAGCACGCCGGTGGTGCCGTCGATGAACGATGCGACCACGCCTTCAGCGGTCACGCGCGACGCGGCCTTGCTGGCCTTGTTGCCCAGCTTGACGCGCAGCAGCTCTTCGGCCTTGTCCAGGTCGCCGTCGGCCTCGGTCAGGGCCTTCTTGCATTCCATCATCGGCGCGTCGGTCTTCGCGCGCAGTTCTGCAACCATGCTTGCGGTAATTGCCGCCATTTGTCACTCCTTGAATGGTTCACGCCGGCTGCCGGCAGTCGCCTGCGGCACCCGGTCGGTGGGTCTACAGCACACCCGCGGCAGATACTGCCTGCGGCGGGTGACAACAATTCAAATTCAAAAAAAGGGGGCGCCAGATGTGCCCCCTTTTTATTGCCCTTCTTGCCCGGCTGCCGGCGTACCCCGGCTTTCGCCTTGCGCGCAGCCCGTGGTGACGGGCGGCAAGCGTTGCTTGTCTGTCGTGCGGTGACGATGCGCGCTAGCGGGTTCCTTTCCGGCAATCAGGCGGCGGGCAATCAGCCTTCCTGCACTTCGACGAATTCGTCGTCGCCGCCGCGAGCGGCTTCAACCACTTCCTGCACAGCGTTGGCACGGCCTTCCAGGATCGCGTCGGCCACGCCGCGCACGTACAGGGCCACGGCCTTGCTCGAGTCGTCGTTACCCGGGATCACGTAGTCGATGCCTTCCGGCGAGTGGTTGGTATCAACCACGCCGATCACCGGCACGCCCAGCTTGTTGGCCTCGGTCACGGCAATCTTGTGGTAGCCGACGTCCACCACGAAGATCGCGTCTGGCACGCCGCCCATGTCCTTGATGCCGCCGATCGACTTTTCCAGCTTCAGCATCTCGCGCTCGAACATCAGCGCTTCCTTCTTGCTCATGGTGTCCAGCGCGCCGGCTTCCTTGGCGGCTTCCATGTCCTTCAGGCGCTTGATCGAGATCTTGACCGTCTTGAAGTTGGTCAGCATGCCGCCGAGCCAGCGGGCGTCGACATAGGGCATGCCGGCACGGCCAGCTTCTTCAGCCAGGATTTCGCGCGACTGGCGCTTGGTACCCACGAAAAGGATGGTGCCGCGATTGGCTGCCAGCTGACGCACGTACTTCATTGCGTCCTGGAACATCGGCAACGTCTTTTCGAGGTTGATGATGTGGATCTTGTTGCGATGGCCGAAGATGAAGGGGGCCATCTTCGGGTTCCAGAAGCGGGTCTGGTGGCCGAAGTGGCAACCGGCTTCCAGCATTTCGCGCATGGTAACGGACATGTAAATCTCCAAAGGGTTAGGTCTGAAGCCCGCCCCGACATTCCTGAAAAGGAACACCCCGGATAGGCGGGCCAGCGATTTCAAACAGCAACAGGAATATCCTGCAAAATTCCGGCCTGGCGCACGCAATGCTGCGCCGCAACCAAGTCAGCCTGCTATTGTAGCAACAAAAGTGCGGCCCGCTCAAGCCGCCCGGTGCCCTGGCGCCCTACGGACTCAGCCCGCGACGGCCGCGCTCAGGCTGCGATCTGGCCCCGATGGTGCGATAATCCTACATTGACCTTTCGATTTCGGCGCGGCCAGTGGCCTCGCCATCACTTTTTTGGCGACGCAGCATGAGCATTCACCTGAACACCGCCGAAGACATCGCCCAGATGCGCGTGGCTTGCCGCCTTGGGTCCGAGGTCCTCGACTACATCACGCCCTTCGTCCAGCCAGGTATCACCACCGGCGAAATCGACCGCCTGTGCCACGCCTACATGCGTGAAGTGCAGGGCACCGTGTCGGCGTGCCTGAACTATGCTCCCCCCGGCTATCCGCCCTTCCCCGGCGCGATCTGCACCTCGGTCAACGACGTGATCTGCCATGGCATTCCGGGCGATCGCGTGCTCAAGAACGGTGACGCGATCAACCTGGACATCACGGTCATCACCAAGGAAGGCTACTACGGCGACAACAGCCGCATGTTCATCGTCGGCGAGGGCTCGATCCTGGCCAAGCGCCTGTCGCAGGTGACCTATGAATGCATGTGGAAGGGTATCGCGCAGGTTCGCCACGGCGCCCGCCTGGGCGACATCGGCCACGCCATCCAGGTACACGCCGAAGCCGCCGGCTACAGCGTGGTGCGCGAGTACTGCGGCCACGGCATCGGCAAGAACTTCCACGAAGACCCGCAGATCCTGCACTACGGCCGCCCGGGCACCGGCGCCGAGATCAAGGCCGGCATGATCTTTACCATTGAGCCGATGATCAACGCCGGCAAGCGCGATATCCGCACCATGCCCGACCAGTGGACGGTCAAGACCCGCGACCGCAGCCTGTCGGCGCAGTGGGAGCACACCGTGCTGGTCACGGAAACCGGCTACGAGGTCCTTACGGTATCGGCCGGGAGCCCGGCACCGCCGGCCTTTATCACCGATTCCGTCGCGGCCTGAGGCCGCACCGAAGCCAGGGGCGCCTGACCGGGCGCCTTTCTTTTTCCAGCCGTGCCCACCAACCCGCTCCCCGAGCCCGCCATCTCCATGGACACCACGCCGGAACTGCTGCTTGCCGCGCGCGTGCGCGACAAGCTCAAAGCCGACAAGCAGGCGCTGTTTGCCGACTTCAACCTCAGCGCCAACGTCGGCACGCTGATCACGCGGCTGCGCCGCGCTGTCGACGCCGCGCTGGTGGAAGCCTGGCGCGGCCTGGAGATGCCCGCGGGCGCAGCGCTGGTGGCGGTGGGCGGCTACGGCCGCGGCGAGCTGCTGCCCTACTCCGACGTCGACGTGCTGCTGTTGCTGCCCGCCGAGCCCGACCAGGACACCACCGGGCGCCTGGAGCGTTTTATCGGCCTGTGCTGGGACCTTGGGCTGGAGATCGGCTCTTCGGTGCGCACCGTGGACGATTGCATCCGCGAGTCGCGGCAGGACGTCACCATCCAGACCTCGCTGCTGGAGGCGCGGCTGCTGACCGGCAGCCGCAAGCTGTTCGAGTCGATGCGCACGCGCTACCTCTCCGACCTGGACGCGGCAGCGTTCTTCCAGGCCAAGCTGCTGGAAATGCGCCAGCGCCACGCCAAATACCAGGACACGCCCTACGCGCTCGAGCCCAACTGCAAGGAAAGCCCGGGCGGCCTGCGCGACCTGCAGGTGATCCTGTGGATGACCAAGGCGGCGGGCCTGGGCGACAGCTGGAAAGAACTGTTCGAGCGCGGCCTGCTGACGCAGCGCGAAGCGCAGGAGCTGGCGCGCAACGAGCGCCTGCTCAAGACCATCCGCGCGCGCCTGCACCTGGTGGCTGGCCGGCGCCAGGACGTGCTGGTATTCGACCTGCAGACCGCGCTGGCGGAGTCCTTCGGCTATCGCCAGACCACCAACAAGCGCGCCAGCGAACAGCTGATGCGCCGCTACTACTGGGCGGCCAAGGCGGTCACGCAGCTCAACAGCGTGCTGCTGCTGAACATCGAGGCGATGCTGTTCCCGAGCGAGTCTCAGGTGACGCGCGTGCTCAACGAACGGTTTGTCGAGCGCCAGGGCATGCTGGAGATCACCAGCGACGACGTCTATGAACGCGACCCGCACGCGATCCTGGAAACTTTCCTGCTGTACCAGCGCACGCCCGGCGTGAAGGGCCTGTCGCCGCGCACGCTGCGCGGGCTGTACAACGCGCGCACCGTGATGAACGCGGGCTGGCGCAACGATCCGGAAAACCGCCGCCTGTTCCTGGCCATCATGCAGGAGCCGCAGGGCATCACCCACGCGCTGCGCCTGATGAACCAGACCAGCGTACTGGGCCGCTACCTGATCAACTTCCGCCGCATCGTCGGCCAGATGCAGCACGACCTGTTCCACGTCTATACCGTGGACCAGCACATCCTGATGGTGGTGCGCAACATGCGCCGCTTCGCCATTGTCGAGCACACCCACGAGTTTCCGTTCTGCAGCCAGCTGATGGCCAGCTTCGACAAGCCGTGGGTGCTGTGCGTGGCAGCGCTGTTCCACGACATCGCCAAGGGCCGCGGCGGCGACCACTCAAAGCTTGGCACCGTGGATGCGCGCCGCTTCTGCAAGCAGCACGGCATTGCGCGCGAAGACGCCGACCTGATCTGCTGGCTGGTCGAGCACCACCTGACCATGAGCCACGTGGCGCAGAAGCAGGACCTGACCGATCCCGACGTGATCCACGCCTTTGCCCGCGTGGTCGGCAGCGAACGCTACCTGACCGCGCTCTACCTGCTGACCGTGGCCGACATCCGCGGCACCAGCCCCAAGGTATGGAACGCGTGGAAGGGCAAGCTGCTGGAAGACCTGTACCACATCACGCTGCGCGTGCTGGGCGGCGCGCGCGTGGATTCGCATTCACTGTGGTCGCAGCGCAAGGAGGACACTATCTCCGAACTGCGCCTGAAGGCCTTCGACCCGGCGCTGGGCAAGTCTCTGTGGGCGCAGCTCGACGTGGCCTTCTTCCTGCGCCACGATTCGCACGATATCGCCTGGCTCACGCGCCACCTGTACAACAAGGTGGACAGCCCCACGCCGGTGGTCAAGGCACGCGTCTCCCCCGCCGGCGAAGGCCTGCAGGTGGCGGTCTACGTCAAGGACCAGCCCGACCTGTTCGCGCGCATCTGCGGCTACTTCGAGCGCAAGGCGTTCTCGATCCAGGACGCCAAGATCCACACCACGCGCCACGGCTACGCGCTGGACACGTTCCAGGTCACCGACCCCGGCATGGCCGGCGACGGCGGCAACTACCGCGACATCATCGCGCTGGTCGAGCACGAACTGTGCGAGCGGCTGCGCCTGCAAGGCGCACTGCCCGAACCCACGCAGGGGCGGCTGTCGCGCCAGTCGCGCAGCTTCCCGATCAAGCCGCGCGTGGACCTGCGCCCGGACGAGCGTGGCCAGTATTACCTGCTGTCGCTGTCCGCCAACGACCGCACCGGCCTGCTGTACGCCATCGCCCGCGTACTGGCACGGCATCGCGTATCCGTCCACACGGCACGCATCAACACCCTGGGCGAACGCGTCGAAGACGTGTTCCTGGTCGACGGCAGCCGCCTGGCTGCCGACAACCGATTGCAGATTCAGCTTGAACAGGACTTGCTCGCCGCCCTCGCCATCTGAGGCGGGCGGGCAGCATCAACATATGACCGACAGCAATTCGCCGAAGCGCAAGACGCTAGGTATCAAGGCCGCCAGCGACACCGGCACGGCCGCGCGCAAGACCGGCACCCGCCCCGTGCGGGTGTCCGACCTGAACCGCAAGCGCGTGCAAGCCGTCTCCGAAGGCATCAAGCGCGCCCAGGAGCGCGCCGGCGGCAAGACCGGCGGCCGTCCGGCCCAGGGCGAACCGCAGGCCGGCGCAGCCCAGCCGCGCAAACCCCGCGCGCCGCGTCCTGCTGACGGCGAACGCCAGGCACGCCCGCGCCGCCCGGAAGGTGGCGAGGCGCGTCCGCGCCGCTTCGGCGATGACGAAAGCCGCCCCCGCCGTTATGGCGACGACCGGGGTGAGGCACGTCCGCGCCGTTTCGAAGGCAGCGAAGCGCGCCCGCCGCGGCGCTTCGGCGACGACGACAACCGCCCGCGCCGCACGGGCGATGATCGGGGTGAGGCACGTCCACGCCGCTTCGAAGGCGGTGAAGCGCGCCCGCCGCGCCGCTTTGGCGACGACGACAACCGCCCGCGCCGCACGGGCGACGATCGCGGCGAGGCACGTCCGCGCCGTTTCGAAGGCGGCGAAGCGCGCCCGCCGCGCCGTTTTGGCGACGACGACAACCGCCCGCGCCGCACTGGCGACGATCGCGGCGAGGCACGACCGCGCCGTTTCGTAGGCGGCGAAGCGCGCCCGCCGCGCCGTTTCGAGGGCGGTGATTCGCGTCCGCCGCGCCGTGCTGGCGAGGACAACAACCGTCCCCGCCGTTTCGAAGGCGCCGAATCGCATCCGCGCCGCGTTGGCGATGACGAGAGCCGCCCTCGCCGCTTCGAAGGCACCGATTCGCGCCCGCGCCGTTATGGCGATGACGAGAACCGTCCCCGCCGCTTCGAAGGCACCGACTCGCGCCCGCGCCGTTATGGCGATGACGAGAACCGTCCCCGCCGCTTCGAAGGCACCGACTCGCGCCCGCGCCGTTATGGCGATGACGACCAGCGCCCGCGCCCCGCGCCGTCGGGCGAGCGCCGCCGTGAAGGCACCGCGCCGGCACGCCGCTTCAGCGACGCCGCCGACCGCATCCGCACCGCCGGCCCGGCACGCCAGCAGGCACCGGCCGCGCGCCAGGAAAAGCCCGCCCGCGCCGAGTCCAGCCACGACGACGGCCTGGTGCGCCTGTCCAAGCGCATGTCCGAACTGGGCCTGTGCTCGCGCCGCGAAGCCGACGAATGGATCCCGCACGGCTGGGTGCTGGTAGACGGCAAGCCCGTGACCGCACTGGGCAGCCGCATCCGCCCCGACGCCGAGATCGAGATCATGCAGGAAGCGCGCTCCGAACAAGGCGAGCGCGTCACGGTGCTGCTGAACAAGCCGGTGGGCTACGTCTCCGGCCAGGCCGAAGACGGCTACGAGCCGGCCGCGGTGCTGTTCACCCCCGAGAACCAGTGGGAAGGCGACCCCACGCGCAAGCGCTTCGCCCCGTGGCAACGCAAGAGCCTGGCCCCGGCGGGCCGCCTCGATATCGACTCAACCGGTCTGCTGGTGCTGACGCAGGACGGCCGCGTCGCGCGCGCGCTGATCGGCGAGGATTCGACCGTCGAGAAGGAATACCTGGTGCGTGTGGTGTGGCACTCGCCGCAGGGCGTGGTCGAGCGCAATATCAGCGCGGAATTCCCGGCCGATGATCTCGAGCTGCTGCGCCACGGGCTGTCGCTGGATGGCGTGCCGCTCAAGCCAGCCAAGGTGAGCTGGCAGAACGAGGAGCAGCTGCGCTTCGTGCTGCGCGAAGGCCGCAAGCGCCAGATCCGTCGGATGTGCGAGCAGGTTGGGCTGCAAGTGGTGGGCCTCAAGCGCGTGCGCATGGGACGCGTGGTGCTGGGGGATCTGCCGCCGGGTAAATGGCGGTTCCTGGGGCAGTTTGAGAAGTTCTGATTCCAGAATTTGCCGACCCAAAAAAACCGGTCCCCAAGGACCGGTTTTTTTGCGCCTTGCGCGGGTTCGATACCGCGCGGCACAGCTCGTCAATCGTCGCTATTCGGCGGCAGATCCGGAAACAACACCTCTGTAAACCCAAACTGCCTGAAATCCTTGATCCGCATCGGATACAGGATCCCCTGCAAGTGGTCGCACTCATGCTGCACCACCCGCGCATGGAAGCCTTCAGCCACGCGCTCGATGCGGTTACCCATCAGGTCGTAGCCGCTGTACTTCAGCCGCAGATGGCGCGGCACCACGCCGCGCAGGCCGGGGACAGACAGGCAGCCTTCCCAGCCGTCCTCCATCTCGTCGGACTCCATTTCCAGCACCGGGTTGATCAGCACGGTCTTGGGCACGGTGGGCGCGTCCGGGTAACGCGGGTTGCGGTCGAAGCCGAAGATCACCACCTGCAGGTCCACGCCGATCTGCGGCGCGGCAAGGCCGGCGCCGTTGGCGTGGTCCATGGTGTCGAACATGTCTTCGATCAGCGTGCGCAGCTCCGGCGTATTGAAGCGCTCCACCGGCCGCGCCACCTGCAGCAGGCGCGGATCGCCCATCTTGAGAATCTCGCGGATCATGGTTGTTTCCCCGGTTATTCCTGTGCCGGCGCGGCGCCGGCCTCTGCCAGCAGCGCCAGCATGCCGGCCTCGTCCAGCACCGGCACGCCCAGCGCCTCGGCCTTGTCGAGCTTGCTGCCTGCCTCGGCGCCCGCGACCACGTAGTCGGTCTTCTTCGATACCGAACCCGCCACCTTGGCGCCGGCGGCTTCCAGCAGTTCCTTGGCGTCCTCGCGCGACATGGTGGGCAGCGTGCCGGTCAGCACGAAGGTCTTGCCCGACAGCGGCGCCGGGGCCTTGGCCACCGGCTCGCTTTCCGCCCAGTGTACGCCTGCGGCGCGCAGTTGTTCGATGACCTCGACGTTGTGCGGCTCGGCAAAGAAGTGCGCGATCGACTGCGCCACCACCGGGCCGACGTCGTTCACTTCCAGCAGAGCCGCTTCGTCGGCTGCCATCAGCGCATCGAGCTTGCCGAAGTGCCGGGCCAGGTCCTTGGCGGTGGCTTCGCCCACATGACGGATGCCCAGCGCGAAGATAAAGCGGTTCATGGTGGTCTCGCGCGACGCGTCGATCGCCACCACCAGATTGGCCGCCGACTTGTCGGCCATGCGCTCCAGCGCGGCCAGCTTGGCCACGCCCAGCTTGAACAGATCCGCCGGCGTGCGCACGATGCCCTGGTCGACCAGTTGCTCGACCAGTTTGTCGCCCAGACCTTCGATATCCATGGCGCGCCGCTGCGCGAAATGCAGCAGCGCCTGCTTGCGCTGCGCCGCGCAGATCAGGCCGCCGGTGCAGCGCGCGATGGCTTCGTCCTCGAGCTTCTCGATATGCGAGCCGCACACCGGACAGGCGGTCGGCATCACGAAGGCGCGCGCGTCAGCCGGGCGGCGCTCGGTCACCACGCCGACCACTTCCGGGATCACGTCGCCGGCGCGGCGCACGATCACGGTGTCGCCGATATGCACGTCCTTGCGGCGGATCTCGTCCTCGTTGTGCAGCGTGGCGTTGGTCACCGTGACTCCGCCGACAAACACCGGCTTGAGCCGCGCCACCGGCGTGATTGCGCCGGTGCGGCCGACCTGCACTTCGATGTCCTCGACGATGGTGGTCATCTCCTGCGCCGGGAACTTGTGCGCCAGCGCAAAGCGCGGCGCGCGCGAGACAAAGCCCAGGCGCTCCTGCTCGGCCAGTGCGTTGACCTTGTAGACCACACCGTCGATGTCATACGGCAGCGCGTCGCGGCGCTGGCCGATATCGCGGTAGAAATCCAGCAGGCCCTGCGCGCCCTTCACCACCGCGCGGTCCTTGCACACCGGCAGGCCCAGCGCGGCAAAGCCGTCGAGCATCACGCTGTGGGTGGGCGGACGGTCCACGCCCTGCAGCTCGCCCAGGCCGTAGGCGAAGAACGACAGCGGCCGCTTGGCGGTGATGCGCGGATCGAGCTGGCGCAGGCTGCCCGCGGCGGCGTTGCGCGGGTTGACGAAGGTCTTCTCGCCGGCCTCGGCCTGGCGTTCGTTGAGCTTGTCGAAGTCGCCGCGGTACATGAAGACTTCGCCCCGCACTTCAAGCACGGCGGGAGCCTGGCCTCGCAGCTTCAGCGGAATCGCCTTTATGGTGCGCACGTTGACCGTGACATCTTCGCCGGTCTCTCCGTCGCCGCGGGTGGCGGCCTGCACCAGGCGGCCGTCCTCATAGCGCAGCGACATGGCCAGGCCGTCGAACTTCAGCTCGCAGGCGTACTCGACCGCGTCGGCGGCGCTGAACAGGTCCTGCTCGCCGGCGGCGGGCGCGGTGCGGCCCAGGCCCTGCGCGCAGCGGCGGTCGAAGTTCAGCACGTCGTCGTCGGCGAAGCCGTTGTTGAGCGACAGCATCGGCACGCGGTGGCGCACCGAGTCGAAGGCCGACAGCGGCTCGCCGCCCACGCGCTGGGTGGGCGAGTCCGGCGTCTGCAGTTCGGGATGCTCAAGCTCCAGCGCCTGCAACTCGCTGAACAGCGCGTCGTACTCGGCGTCGGGAATGGTCGGCGCGTCCAGCACGTAGTACTGGTAGTTGTGGCGATCCAGCTCGTCGCGCAGCCAGGCCACGCGCTTGGCGGCAGCTTCGGCCGGCAAGGGGCCGGCGGGCGCGGAGGCATCTGCCTGCGCGCCGCGGTGTGTTGCGGTCATGGCAGGCTCCGGCTAGATGCTGAACAGGCGCTGCGCCACCAACGAACCGGCCGGCATGCCGCGCGCTTCCAGCTTGTTGTACAGCGTTTCAAGCTGGCTGAAGATCGCGACGAACGAGGCCTCGGTCAGCGGCCGCATATTGTCGTCGACCAGTTGCGCGCCCATGCGCTGGGCCAGCGTGTGGCCGTACTCGCACACGGTCTTGAACGGCTTGGCGGCCTGGTCGGCCACCGGCACGTCGAGCAGCAGCGTGATCTGGCGGCCGGCCTTGACGGTCAGGTCGTCGCGCAGGAAGTTGGTGTCGCCGAACTGCAGCGTGAACAGCGGACGCTGCACGCCTTCGGCGTTGGCCTGGTAGCGGATAAAGCGGGTGCCGTCGCGCGACAGCACCAGCCCGTCCTGCGTGGCCACGTTCTGCACGTACGCCGCCGACCACGGCGCGCCATCCGAAATCACGTTGACGCCCAGCTGCACGTCGCAGCCGGCGGCAAAGCCATCCAGCTCGCGCGCATTGGCGACGGTCTCGCTCATGTCCGGCAGGTCGGCCGAGGCATCGAGCGACTCGGCCAGCGACTCTACCGCGGTGATGAATTCCGAGAACTCCAGCGCGTTGAGCGGGCCGCCGCGGTTGGCCAGCTGCACGCCGACCTGCAGGTCTTCGTACTGGTGGCCGGCGGTGACCGGCTCCCATGCATTGGCTTCGGTGCGCAGGCCCTCGATATGGACCTGCTTGGTGCCGGCGCGGCGCAGCCGGCCGGTCAGGGGCAGGATGCGGTCACCGGAGGCCTTGCGCTCCAGGTGCAGGGGCACGATGCAGTCGATCAGCGGATCGATCAGGGCCGGCGTGGGCTGGCCATCGGGCACGGCGGCAAGCGGAGCCGGAGCCGGAGCCGGAGCCGGAGCCGGCGCGGGTACCGGGGCCGGAGTGGCCTCGGCTTCGGCCTCGTCCTCGGTGGTCTCGGCATGCGTCGCGGCGGCCGCGACGGACACTTCCTCGGCGACGACATCGTCGGCGTCCGCGGTGCTTGCTGCGGCCGCAGCCGCCGCAGCCGCGTGGTTGTTGCCCGTCGCCACCGCGGCACCGGCCGTGGCCGGCGCCGGGGAAAGCGTCGGCTCACGCCGCGGTGCCTGCTCGGCAGCGGCTTCGTGCAGGCGCGCGGCGGTTTCCGGCGCGGTGCTCTGGCCGACCACCGGCTCGCGCATCGGCGGCAGGTCGTCTTCGGGGCTGAGCTCGCGCGGGCGGCGCGCCTTGCGGATCTGCCACTGGTTGTAGCCGAACACCAGTACCACGAAAACCAGGCCCGCGACGATCAGTGCGGTCTGCAGGTCCATGTTCAGTTTCATGCTGCCTCCGCCATCGAAACCGCCGCGTCCATATCCACGGCCACGATACGCGAAACGCCCTGCTCCTGCATGGTCACGCCAATGAGTTGATGAGCCATTTCCATGGCAATCTTGTTATGTGAGATGAAAACGAATTGAGTCTTGTCCGACATGCGCGCCACCATATTGGCGTAGCGTTCGGTGTTGGCGTCGTCCAGCGGCGCGTCCACCTCGTCCAGCAGGCAGAACGGTGCCGGGTTGAGCTGGAACATGGCAAACACCAGCGCGATCGCGGTCAGCGCCTTCTCGCCGCCCGACAGCAGGTGGATGGTCGAGTTCTTCTTGCCCGGGGGCTGCGCCATCACCTGCACGCCGGCGTCGAGGATCTCCTCGCCGGTCATGATCAGGCGCGCCTGGCCGCCACCGAACAGCGACGGGAACAGCTCGCCGAAATGATGGTTGACCTGGTCGAAGGTGCCCTGCAACAGCGCGCGGGTTTCCTGGTCGATCTTGGCGATCGCGTCTTCCAGCGTGTTGATGGCGTCGTTCAGGTCGGCCGACTGCGCATCGAGAAAGGTCTTGCGCTCGCGCGCCGCGGCCAGCTCGTCGAGCGCGGCCATGTTGACCGGGCCGAGCGCGTTGATGGCGTTGTTGATGCGCGTGACTTCGCCCTGCAGGTACGACGGCTTCAGGTCGCCGGTCAGCTTGTCGGCCAGCGCGGCCTCGTCCACCTCGGCCGCGGTCAGCTGCTCGCTGAACTGCTCCTGGTTCAGGCGCGCGGCCTGTTCCTTGAGCTGCAACTCGGTAATGCGGTCGCGCAGCGGCTGCAGGCTGCGCTCGGCGGCCAGGCGCTGCTCGTCGTGCTGGCGCAGCTGTGCCGACAGCGCATCGAGTTCGGTGCGCGCGATGGTGAGCTTTTCTTCCTTCTCGGCGCGGCGCTCCAGCGCTTCCTGCAGGCCGGTATGGGCGGTCTGCTCGTTGATGGTCTCAAGCTCGGCGCGGGCGTTTTCCAGGGATTCGGCAATGCGTTCGGCCTGGTCGGCGGCCACCTGGATATTGCGGCGCAGCTCGTCGATGCGGCTCGCCAGGTTGCGCTCGGCAAAGAGGGCTTCCTGCGCGGCGCGCTCGAAGTCGCGCAGCTGGTGGCGCGCGCCCGAGAGCTTGCTGTCCAGCGCCTCGAAGGCCATCTGCTGGTCTTCGTGGGTGGCCTGCATCTCTGCCAGCGCGGCGTCGTGCTGCTCGAAGCTGGCTTCGGATTCGGCGCGGATGGCGCGCTGCTCTTCGATCTGTGCGTGGATCTCGTCCAGTTCCTCGCGGATCTGGCCGCTGCGGGCGGAATAGCGCTCCATCGCCTGAGACAGCTTGAGCACGTCCATCTGCAACGCGTGCACGCGGCGGGTGGCCTGCTCGGCGCGCGCGCGGGCATCGCCCAGCCCCTGGCTGGCCTGGGTGTAGGCCGCTTCGGCACGCACCGCCTGGGTCTTGGCTTCGTCGGACAGCAGCAGCTGCGCGCGCGCCTGCTTCTGCAGGTTTTCGATTTCCTGCTCGCGCGCCAGCATGCCGGCCTGCTCGGAATCGGCGGCGTAGATCTGGATGGCGTTGCGGCCCACCAGGTGGCCCTCGGCCACGACGAACGACGCACCGTCAGGCAGCGTGTTGCGCGCAGCCAGCGCCTGCGCCATGTCGGTGGCGACATAGATATCGGCCAGCCAGTCCTGCATCACGGCGCGGATGCCCGGCTCGGTGATCTGCACCAGCGACATCAGCGGGCGCAGGCCGACAGGCGTTTCCAGCGGGCGGGCGGCGGCCGGCGGCGAGTAAAACGCCAGCTTGGCCGGCGGCGCGTCGGACAGGAAGGCCTTGACCCAGTCCAGGTTCGACACTTCCAGCGCGGCCAGCTTCTCGCGCAGCACGGATTCGAGCGCGTTTTCCCAGCCCGGCTCGATATGGACCTTCTTCCACAGGCGCGGCAGCTCGGCCAGCTCATGCTTGGCCAGCCACGGCTGCACCTTGCCGTCGGTCTGCACGTTCTCCTGCAGCTGGCGCAGCGCCGACAGGCGCGCCTCCAGCGTGGCAATGGCGGAGGCTTCGCTGTGCACGCACGCCTGCGCGGCGCGGCGCGACTCGTCCAGGCGCGGCACGCTCTCTTCCGCGTCGGCCAGCACGGCCTGGGCTTCCTCGACCAGCGCTTCCTGCTCGGCCAGCTCGGCGCGGGCCTGCTCCAGGCGGGTCTCGTCGGGGCGGTCCAGGCCCTTTTCTTCCGCCGACAGGCGTTCGCGGCGCTGTTCCAGTTGCTGCAACATCTGGTCGGCGCTGCGCTGCTGCGCGGCTTCGAGCTTCAGGGCCTGCTCGGCCTGCATGATGCCGGCGCGCTGCTCGTTGAGCAGCTGCTGCGCGTCGCGCCATTGCGCTTCCAGCGTCGGCAGTTCGTCGTTCTTGTGGGCGACAGCTTCCTGCGCCTCGACCGTGCGGCCTTCGGCCACGGCCAGGTTTTCTTCGGCCTGCGCCAGCTCGTCGGTGGCCTGTTCGGCCTTGCCCTGCCACTGCTCGCGCTGCCCGGTCAGCGCGGCGATCTGGGCCTGCACGCGATTGCGCGATTCCACCACGTAGCGGATCTCGGCTTCGAGCTTGCTGACTTCGGCATTGGCCTCATACAGCGCGCCCTGCGCGGCGTGCATGCCATCGGACGCCCCGTAATGCGCGGCGCGCATGGTTTCGAGCTCGGCTTCGACATGGCGCAACTGCGCAGTCTGCGCCTCCAGGTCGATCTGGGCCTGCTCGATAGCGCGCTGGTGGCGTTCCTGCTCTTGCTGGGCCTCGCGCTTGCGCAGCAGCCACAGCAGGTGCTGCTTTTCTTCGCCGTCGGCGTGCAGCGTCTTGAAGCGCTGCGCCACCTCGGCCTGGCTTTCCAGTTTTTCGAGGTTGCTGCCGAGTTCGCGCAGGATGTCTTCGACGCGGGTCAGGTTCTCGCGCGTGTCAGACAGGCGGTTTTCGGTCTCGCGGCGGCGTTCCTTGTACTTGGACACGCCCGCGGCCTCTTCCAGGAAGATGCGCATGTCATCGGGCTTGGCCTCGATGATGCGCGAGATCATGCCCTGCCCGATGATGGCGTAGGCGCGCGGGCCCAGGCCCGTGCCCAGGAAGATGTCCTGGATGTCGCGCCGGCGCACCGGCTGGTTGTTGATGTAGTAGGACGAAGTGCCGTCGCGGGTCAGCACGCGCTTGACCGCGACTTCGGCGTACTGGCTCCACTGGCCGGCAGCGCGGCCCTCGGCATTATCGAACACCAGTTCGACACTCGCCCGGCCAGCCTGCTTGCGCGCGGTGGAGCCGTTGAAGATGACGTCCTGCATGGATTCGCCACGCAGCTCTGACGCACGTGACTCACCAAGCACCCAGCGCACCGCATCGATGATGTTCGATTTGCCGCAGCCGTTGGGACCTACGATGCCGACCAGTTGGCCGGGCACTTGAAAATTGGTGGGATCGACAAATGACTTGAAGCCCGCCAGCTTGATCGAGGATAGTCGCACGGTTTCTCGTGTGGTATCGGCCACTCCGGTATAGGAACCGGGGTCGGCCTGGTATCGGGGCTATTGCACTGTTCAGAAAGCCGGGCTGCGCGGGAGCCGGCGCGGCGTGACGCCAGCACCTCAAAATACCCCTCGGGCCCGAGAATTGGGGCTAATCATACCATCGCAGATGCCTTCGCCGGCCCGTTTGGCAGTCGCCCCGGCGTCATATCCCATTGCCGATTTCCCTTGCTATTCCGCCCCTTACAAGCGATTCCGCATGCACTTTGACAGGCGCCGCAGGCGCTGTCAGCCATCCGTGCCGGCCAACCGTTGGGAAACTTATTAGGGTAAATGCTAGTCTCTGATCTGTCGGCGTGACCTCGGATGCCCTCCGGGCCGCGCACCCATGAACGCCCCTCGCAGCCCTTGGCCAACCAGGAGGACAGAGCATGAGTGAACCGTCAGCGGCCGCCCGGCCGTGGTCTGTCAGCGACATCAACTACCAGGCGATCGACGTGGAACGCGTACGCGGCGACCGCGACCTGTTCTACCTGCTGGTGTCAGCCTCGTTCATCGAGAGCGGGTCCGACACCTATGCCGGCAACCTTGCCACCTATTACGCCCGTGTGCCCGATGCGGCCGACTGGCTTGCCGAGCACTGGGAGGCCGAGGAACTGCAGCACGGGCTGGCGCTGCGGCGCTATGTCGAGCATGTCTGGCCGGAATTCGACTGGGAGCGCGGCTATGCGCGCTTCTTCGACGAGTACAGCAAGACCTGCTCGATCGACCAGTTCGAACCGACCGAGGGCCTGGAAATGGCGGCCCGCTGCGTGGTGGAAACCGGCACCGCCGCCTATTACCGCGCGCTGGAACAGGCCAGCGACGAACCGGTGCTGCGCGACCTGACGCGGCGCATCTCCAACGACGAGGTGCGGCACTACAAGCACTTCTACCAGTACTTCAACCGCTTTGCGGCATCCGAGCGGCTGGGCCGGCTGCGCGTGCTGGGCGCGCTGGCGCGCCGGCTGCTGGAGATCAAGAACGAGGACGCCGCGATCGCGTTGCGCAATGTGTTGCGCATGGAGCGCGGCGTAGAGGCCGTGTCCGAAACCGAGGTGCGCGCGCTCAATGCGCGCGTGTCCGGCGTGATCCGGCGCAACATCCCTATCGAAATGACCGTGAAGATGCTGCTGCGGCCGCTGCACCTGCACCGCGGCGTGGAGCGCGCAGTGCGGGCGCCGCTGGTGGCAGTGGTGTCGCGGGTCATGCTGCACTGACCCGCGCACCGGGCTCAGTTACATGCCACTGCCTCGGCACCTGCTGCGGCCGGCGCCGGCGCGCGGCTGCGGTGCACCAGCCCCGACAAGGCCCCGGCCGCCACGATGCACAGGCCGCCGGCCGCTTCCTTCCAGCTCAGCACCTCGGTCGCCAGCCACCACGCCGATACCGCCGCGATCACGATCTCGAACAGCATCAGCAGCGACACGCGGTTGGCCGGCAGCCGCTGCAGCCCGTATTGCACCACCGAGTTGCTGACCACCAGCACCGCCGCCAGGCCCAGCACCAGCATGCCCACGCTCACCTGCGCGCCCTGGACGATGGTCACCGACGGGCCATCCAGCAGCAGCGCGGCCGGCACGCCCACCACCGTGCAGCCCAGGTAGACCACGACCGTGCGCACGCGTGCGTCCATATCCGGGAAGCGCTGGCCGGCGCGGCGCGACAGCACATTGTTGACGGCAAAGCCCATGCCGCCGATCAGGCCCGACCATTCCGCGGCGGAGCCTGGCAGCGGCACGCCGACCTCGGGCGTCCACAGCATCAGCCCGGCGCCGAACAGGGCCAGCGCCACCAGCGACAGCCCTGCCGCCGACAGCCGCTCGCCCAGGAACAGCCGGGCAAACAGCGCGGTCCAGACCGGGGTCAGGTAGAACAGCAGCAGCACACGCATCACATGGCCGTTGACGCTGCCCCAGACGAAGCCGGCGTTGGTCACGCCCGCCGCCAGCCCGATGGCGACAAACAGCCAGTGCGGGCGCAGGCCGGCCAGGTGCCGGCGGAAGGCCAGCAGCGACAGCACCGCCGCGACCGAGCTGACCAGCGCCGCGGCGTGCATGCCGCCCAGGCCCCAGCCCGCCAGCACGCGGTACGGGAACCAGGCGATGCCCCAGACCGAGGCGCCGATCAGGATGGAAAGCGATGCCTTGACCGCATGGCGGTCGGCCGGCGCATGCTGCGCCGCAACAGTATTTGTGCTCATAAAGGGAATCCGTGCGAGGCGAGCCGGGCCGCCGGCCGGTGACAGCAGGCAGCGTCCGGACGGCGCCGGCGGCATCACCAGGGCGTGATGCCCGCCATCCGTGCTCGCGGCCGGCCGCGCGGGCCGGGCCGGCGCACGGAAACCCGCGCCGTTCCTCTATAATGCGTCGTTTTAACCGGCCCCGACTGACACTGTGAATCCGCGCCTCGACCTGCTCCAGCCCTACCCGTTCGAGAAACTGCGGGTGCTCTTTGCGCAGGTAAAGCCTGCCGACAAGCCGGCCATCAGCTTTGGCATCGGTGAACCCAAGCATCCGACGCCTGAGTTCATCAAGCAAGCGCTGGCAGAGTCGCTCGCGGGGCTGGCGAATTATCCCACAACGGCAGGTTCCGATGCACTACGGCAGTGCATCGCCAGCTGGCTGGAACGCCGCTACGGCCTGCCCAAGGTCAACGCCGCCACTGAAGTGCTGCCGGTGACCGGCTCGCGCGAGGCGCTGTTCGCCTTTGCCCAGACCGTGGTCGACGGCACCCGTCCGGGCGCGCTGGTGCTGTGCCCCAACCCGTTCTACCAGATCTACGAAGGCGCGGCGCTGCTGGCCGGCGCCACCCCAGTGTTCGCCAACAGCGACCCGGCGCGCAACTTCGCCCCGGCCTTCGACCGCATTGCCGACGATGTCTGGCAGAAGGTGCAACTGCTGTTCGTGTGCACGCCCGGCAACCCGACTGGTGCGGTGCTGTCGCTGGAAGACTGGAAGCAGCTGTTTGCGCTGTCGGACCGCTACGGCTTTGTGATCGCCTCGGACGAGTGCTACTCCGAGATCTATTTCGACGAAGGCCGCGCCCCGCTGGGAGCGCTGGAAGCCGCGCACAAGCTGGGCCGCGGCCTTGACCGGCTGGTGATGTTCTCGAGCCTGTCCAAGCGCTCCAACGTGCCGGGCCTGCGCTCGGGCTTCGTCGCCGGCGATGCCGCGCTGCTGAAGAAATTCCTGCTATACCGTACCTATCACGGCGGCGCCATGAACCCCGCGGTGCAGAGCGCAAGCATCGCCGCCTGGAACGACGAATCGCATGTGCGCGAGAACCGCGCCGCCTACGTGCGCAAGTTCAGCGAAGTGACGCCGATGCTGGCCGAGGTGCTGGACGTGGCGCTGCCCGATGCCGGCTTCTACCTGTGGGCCGATGTCTCGCGCACCGGCCTCACCGATACCGAATTCGCCGCGCGCCTGCTGGCCGAGCAGAACGTGACCGTGCTGCCCGGCAGCTACCTGGCGCGCGAAGCCGACGGCATCAACCCCGGCGCCAACCGCGTGCGCATGGCCCTGGTGGCCACGCCCGAGGAATGCCTGGAAGGTGCGCGCCGGATCGTGGAATTCTGCCGCGCGCTCGGCTGAGCGCCAACCCATGACCGCGGCGCAGCCTGACCGCTGCGCCTTTATCCGATAACCACTGAAGAAACGCATATGACGCAAGCTCTGCAAGCCCTGATCGACCAGGCCTGGGAAGACCGCACCAGCCTGTCGCCCAAGTCCGCCCCCAACGACATCCGCGAGGCCGTCGCCAATGTCATCAGCCAGCTGGATTCCGGCGCGCTGCGCGTGGCCGAGAAGCAAGGCAAGGACTGGATCGTCAACCAGTGGGTCAAGAAAGCCGTGCTGCTGTCGTTCCGCCTGGAAGACAACGCGCCGATGAGCGCCGGCGGCTTTGCCCAGTTCTACGACAAGGTGCCGACCAAGTTCGCCAACTGGAGCGCCGACGACTTCGCCAAGGCCGGCTTCCGCGTGGTGCCACCTGCCGTGGCCCGCCGCGGTTCGTTCATCGCCAAGAACGCGGTGCTGATGCCGTCGTACGTCAATATCGGCGCCTACGTCGATGAAGGCACCATGGTCGACACCTGGGCCACCGTCGGTTCGTGCGCGCAGATCGGCAAGAACGTCCACCTGTCGGGCGGCGTGGGCATCGGCGGCGTGCTGGAGCCGCTGCAGGCCAACCCGGTCATCATCGAAGACAACTGCTTTATCGGTGCGCGCTCGGAAGTGGTTGAAGGCGTGATCGTCGAAGAGAACTCGGTGATCTCGATGGGCGTGTACCTGGGCCAGTCGACCAAGATCTATGACCGCGAAACCGGCGAGATCCACTATGGCCGCGTGCCGGCGGGCTCGGTGGTGGTGGCGGGCAACCTGCCGTCCAAGGATGGCAAGTACAGCCTGTACTGCGCCGTGATCGTGAAGAAGGTCGACGCGCAGACCCGCGCCAAGACCAGCCTGAACGACCTGCTGCGCGG
Organism: Cupriavidus sp. FW305-F7; assembly: GCF_058782875.1. Lineage (NCBI taxonomy): Bacteria > Pseudomonadati > Pseudomonadota > Betaproteobacteria > Burkholderiales > Burkholderiaceae > Cupriavidus > Cupriavidus sp. FW305-F7. The sequence continues at coordinate 64,406 of NZ_JBYSYC010000017.1, forward strand.
CGACTGAGCGCGCCTGGCGCAGCCCGCAACGGCTGCGCCGCTCCGGGGCCCGCCCCCCGGGGCAGTATTTCCGTTGTCACCCCGCCTGGCCAGGCTGAACATGCCTTCCCTCCGCAAGCGACTCATGGCCCTGGATCCCACCACCGTCAGTACCGTGCTCTCCCTGCTGCCCACCATTCTCGAGCAGGCCAACAAGACCATCGAGAAACTGAAGAAGAACAAGCGCAAGGATGGAACGCCGGAAGGCGCAGTGGCCGACACGCGTGATCCCGCCGCCCGTATCGCCGAGCTGGAAGCCGCTGCCGTGCAGCAGGCCGAGGCCGTCAAGCTGCTGGCCGAGCAACATGCCATCACCATCGACGCACTGCGCAAGGAAGCCGCCCGGCTGGACCGCCGCCTGCGCCTGATGACCGCGGTGGCCATGGGCGGCGTGGCGCTGGGCCTGGGCGGCCTGGTGATCGCGCTGAACCTGCTGTTCCGCTGAATCCAATCCATCAAGACTAGCCATGACCGTCCTGCTCTACGGCATTCCCAACTGCGATACCGTCAAGAAAGCCCGCACCTGGCTGGATGACAACGGCGTGGCCTACAGCTTCCACGACTTCAAGAAGCAGGGCGTGGATGAAGCCATGCTGCGCGGCTGGCTGAAGCACGTGCCGCTGGCGACGCTGCTCAACCGCAAGGGCACCACCTGGCGCGCGCTGTCGGACGCCGACAAGGCCCGCGCCGAACAGGAAGCCAGCGCGATCGCGCTGATGCAGCAAAGCCCGTCGCTGATCAAGCGCCCGGTGCTGGCCCACGATGGCAAGGTGATGGTCGGTTTCTCCGCCGACCAGTACGCCGGCCAGTTCTGATTTCCATTTCCGTAGTCCGATGACCGCCACCCTCGCCGCCACCCTCGCCCTCACCGAAGACCTGATCCGCCGCCGCTCCGTCACGCCCGCCGACGAAGGCTGCCAGGCCATCCTGGAAACCCGCCTTAAGGCGCTCGGCTTTGACTGCGAAGCGCTCGTCAGCGGCCCCGACGATTTCCGCGTGACCAACCTGTGGGCGGTCAGGCGCGGCACGCAGGGCAAGGACGGCAAGCTGCTGGCCTTTGCCGGCCATACCGACGTGGTGCCGACCGGCCCGCTGGAGCAGTGGCATTCGGACCCGTTCGAACCGACGCACCGCGACGGCAAGCTGTACGGCCGCGGTGCCGCCGACATGAAGACCTCGATCGCCGGATTCGTGGTGGCGGTGGAAGAGTTCGTCAAGGCGCACCCTGCGCATGCCGGCTCGATCGCCTTCCTGATCACCAGCGACGAGGAAGGCCCAGCGCACGACGGCACCATCAAGGTGGTCGAGGCCCTGTCCGCGCGCGGCGAGCGCCTGGACTACTGCGTGATCGGCGAGCCGACCTCGGTCGACACGCTCGGCGACATGGTCAAGAACGGCCGCCGCGGCTCGCTGTCGGGCAAGCTCACGGTCAAGGGCATCCAGTGCCATATCGCCTACCCGCACCTGGGCCGCAACCCGATCCATGAAGCCGCGCCGGCGCTGGCCGAGCTGGCCGCCGAGGTCTGGGACCAGGGCAATGAGTACTTCCCGCCGACCAGCTGGCAGATGTCGAACATCCACGGCGGCACCGGCGCCACCAACGTGATCCCGGGCCACGTCACCATCGACTTCAATTTCCGCTTCTCGACCGCCAGCACGCCGGAAGGCCTGAAGGCGCGCGTGCATGCGATCCTGGACCGCCACCAGCTCGAATACGCGCTGGACTGGACCCTGGGCGGCGAGCCCTTCCTGACCCCGCGCGGCGAGCTGTCCGACGCGCTGTCGTCGGCGATCGAGGCCGAGACCGGCGTCAAGACCGAGCTGTCGACCACCGGCGGCACCTCGGACGGGCGCTTTATCGCCAGGATCTGCCCGCAGGTGATCGAGTTCGGCCCGCCCAACGCCAGCATCCACAAGATCGACGAGCACGTTGAAGTGCGCTTCATCGAGCCGCTGAAGAACGTTTACCGCGGCGTGCTGGAACGTCTCGTCGCCTGATTTTTTTCGCCGAAAGACACCCATACATGGCAACGCCCTCTCCCCTGCGCACCGTGCGCGACCTGCTGCGTCTCGCAGTCTCGCGCTTTACCGCCGCGCGCCTGTCCTTCGGCCACGGCAGCGCCAATGCCTATGACGAAGCCGCCTACCTGGTGCTGCATACGCTGAACCTGCCGCTCGACACGCTCGACCCCTTCCTGGACGCGCGCCTGCTGCCCGAGGAAGTCGATGCCGTGCTCAAGGTCATCGACCGCCGCGTCAATGAGCGCGTGCCGGCCGCCTACATCACGCACGAGGCCTTTATGCACGGCCTGCGCTTCTACGTCGATTCACGCGTGATCGTCCCGCGCAGCTTTATCGGCGAACTGCTGCAGGACGGGCTGGAGCCGTGGGTCGGCGAGACCGACAGCATCGGCCCGGTGCTGGAGCTGTGCACCGGTTCCGGCTGCCTGCCGATCGTGGCCGCGCACGTCTGGCCGAACGCGAAGGTCGACGCTGTCGACATCTCGCCCGACGCGCTCGCCGTGGCACGCCGCAACGTGGCCGACTACAAGATGGACGACCGCATCCGGCTGTATGAGGGCGACCTGTACGCGCCGCTGCCGCATGGCGCCACCTACGACGTGATCCTGACCAACCCGCCCTACGTCAACGAAGGCTCGATGCAGGCGCTGCCGCCGGAATACCTGGCCGAGCCGCGCATCGCCCTGGCCGGCGGCGACGACGGCATGGACGTGGTGCGGCGGATCATCGCCGGCGCCAAGGCGCGCCTGAACCCGGGCGGCGTGCTGGTGGTGGAGATCGGCAACGAGCACGCCAACGTGGAAGCTGCGTTCCCCGAGCTGGAAATCGTCTGGCTGCCGGTCAGCGCGGGGGATGAGCAGGTATTCCTGCTGACCTACGACGCCCTGCCGGGCTGAGTAGACAGGCAGGCCTGCTCGCCTGCCGTGCAATCTGGGCGAACACCGGCCACGCGCCGACCATGCTGACCGCGCACGCTCTACACTCACTGCTAGGCACCACGTTCGGTCTTGTCACCGAACCGTCCGAGCGTGGCAGCGGCAGGACCGACTTCCTGCCGCCTGTCACCTGGCAGCCGCTGCGGTCGACCCGCATCCTGCATGTACGCACCGATGCAACCGGCCACTCGCGCAGGTGCGCCTGTGCATTTCCTCCGATAACAACAACAGCGTGCTCGCTCCGCAGCCGGTGCAGTGGCAAACCCTGCGCCCGCTGGTAGCGGCCGAGATCGCGCAGTACCGAGACTACGCGGCCCGAACAGGCCGCCGCTGAAGCCGTGACCGCCAGCAACGCCCGCCTCCCCGGTTCGCCCGACGCCCTGCCCGCCCATGCCCCGGCAGCGCACGCCGCGCGCGGTATCGCCCTGCTGACGTTCGCCTTTGCGCTCAGCCAGTTCTTCCGCTCCTGCCTGGCGGTGATGGCGCCCGAGCTGCAGCATGATTTCGGGCTGTCGCCGGCGGGCTTTGGCGCACTGTCTTCGTCGTTCTTCCTGGCCTTTGCCGTGGCGCAAATCCCCGTGGGCGTTGCCTTCGACCGCTACGGCGTGGGGCGGCCGACCGCGCTGCTGCTGGCGGTGGGCGCCGTGTCGTCGATCCTGTTCGTGCTGGCGCCCAACGGCGCGGCGGCCACGCTGGCGCAGGTGGGGCTGGGGCTGGCGTGCGCGCCGGTCTTCATGGGCCTGCTGCATTTCGCCTCCGAGCAGCTGTCCGAGCGCGACTACACCCGCGTGGTCAGCCGCTCCAATGCCATGGGCATGATTGGCGCGCTGTGTGCCACGGCGCCGCTGGGCTGGGCCATCTCGCTGATCGGCTGGCGCCCGTCGATGGCGATATCGGCGCTGGGCATGGTCGCGGCCTGCTATGGCGTGTGGCGCTTCGTGCGCGACCAGGGCCATGCCGAGGCCCGCAGTGCGTCGTGGCCGGCGATGCTGTCGGAAAGCCTGCAGCTGCTGAAGCTGGCGCCGTTGTGGACGCTGATTCCGCTGTGCGTGGCAATGTCCGCCGGCACCGCCTTCCGCAATGCCTGGAGCGGCCCCTACCTGGCCGACGTGTTCGGCCTGGGCTCGGCGCCGCGCGGGGTGGCGCTGGCGCTGCTGAGCCTGGCCGGCTTCCTGACCGCCTTCCTGCTGCCGGTGCTGGTACGCCGCAACACGCTCAAGACCGCCATCGCCGGCTGGTCGTGCTTTGCCATGTCGGGCTCGTTCCTGCTGGCGTTATGGCCGGACAGCGGCATCGGCTACGGCGTGGCGATGATGGCGCTGCTGTCGACCATCGGCATGCTGCACCCGCTGGTGATGGCGCAGGGCCGCGGGCTGGTCCCGCCGTCGCGGCGCGGGCGCGGGCTGGGCCTGCTCAACACCTTTGTGTTCCTGGGATCGGCGCTGACGTCATGGGGCTACGGGCTGATCGCCAATGCCGGCCATGTGCGTGGCTGGCCGCTGCCCTCCACCTATGCGGCGATCTTCCTGTCCGCGGGCCTGCTGATTGCCGCCGCACTGGTGCCCTACTTCTTCAGCCAGCCGCACCCCACCAGTCATTAGCCAGACTCAGGCCGCGGAAAGCGCCCGCACCATGTCGGCGATGATGGTGAAGCGGATCACGCGCAGGCATGCCAGTTCGCCGGCAAACCCGCCGGTGAGCGCCGGGCGCTCCCGCGCCATGGCCGCGTTCTGTTGCTCGGCCTGCTCATAGAGCGCCTGCGCGGCCAGCCCGATGCCGCGCAGCATGGCGTCCAGCCGCCGCTCGGCGGTCACGCCGGTTAGGCCCAGCGCGCGCCCTGCCTCCAACACCAGCGCGCGCGAGAAATCGCTGTAGAACTCCACCCCCAGCACCGGCCAGGCAAAGCGGTGCGCCTGCGGCCAGCCGGTCTTGTCATAGGTGCGGGTGGCGTAAGCCGCCTCGCTGAGCAGGTCGTAGAACGGCGCCAACGCGATGCCGGCATCGGACACCAGGAAGCTCAGGTTCTTCAGGTGCGCATCCGAATTGCCCACCAGGATGTTGAACACCAGCCAGTCGAACAGCCGTGCACGCGCCACCGCTGGCGCGCGGCATAGCGTTGCCAGTTGCGCCAGCCGCTCGACGCTGCCCTGGTCGTACTTGAAGGTGCGCGGCAGGTTCAGCAGCTGGCAGGCATCGATCGCATGCAGCCGCTGCCACTGCCCGTGCTGCGTGAGGTGGCGATCGAAACGGTCGATCAGGTAGACCGGCGACGGCACATAGCGCCGGTACACCGGCGGCACCTCCAGCTTCAGCCGCACGGCCAGCGACATCACGAACCACTCGTTGATGACCGAATGCGGATAGATCTCCTGCATCTGGTGGGTCGGCTTCAGGATATGCGTGGACGGCGTATCCGCGCCGGGCTCGAACAGCGCGCCGTCCTGCAGCACCACCGCCAGCTTGTGCTGGGCGCCGGCCAGCGACATGCGCTTGACCGCGCCATGTGTAAGCGGCACGCTGGGCAGGCTGTGGATGCGGGCGTCAAGCGCGGCGTCGCTCAAGTGGCGCAGGGCCGGCGCGGTGGCCGGCCCGCGGCCGGGCGGCAGCAGCGTCAGCGAGCCCGCCGATTCCGCCCCATAGTGCGCCAGCAGGGCAAAGGCATCGGCCTCGTTGCGGATGCTGGCATCGCGTGCCAGCAGCGCACGCTGGCCGTCCTCGGGCAGCAGGTTGTCGAAGTACCACTGCACCGGCCGCATCGTGCTGCCATCGGCGAGCGCCTCCGGCTGCAGCGGCAGCGCCGGGCTCAGGGCGAAGGCGTGCGGGTTGCCCAGCCACGCCGCGTCATAGCGGAACGACCAGGCATCGCTGGCCTCATGTAGCTCGCCCACCGGCGTGCCGTTGATGCTGGCGACCAGTACGCGCTCAGCCATGCTGGTCGCCTCCCTTGACCGCTGCGCGCCGGTTGCGGCTACGCGCCTGGCGCTGCCTGAGCTTGGCCAGCTCGGCCGCTACCAGCGGTGCCGCCGCCTCCGGCATGTCGACCACCACGCGCAGGCCAAGCCCTTCCAGCACCTGGAACAGCTTGCCCCACTGGATGCCTTCGGCCCCGTTCTCCACGCGCACCATGAAGTTCTCGCTGACGCCGATGGCGCCTGCGGCATCGTCCTGGCGCAGGCCTTGCGCCTTGCGGGCAGCGCGCACGAAGGCGCCGATATCGCCGGGTTCGGTGAGGGTCACTGGCACAAAAATCTCCTTGATTGCAAAGACTTTAGTGTCTTCAGGCGGGAAAATCAAGAAATCTCCCTGATTGCAAAGATTCAAGCCTCTGATCGCGACCCACCGCAAAAATCTCCTCATTCACAAAGATTATTGCTGTAGCGGGCAGCCGGACAGACACAACGAATCGCGCCGGTGCCGCCGTACCGCTTCGCCAGCAAAAAGCCAGACTTATCGATTTAAGAATTCCGCTGGCGGGCTTACACCTTTACCGTTTGTGACACCAACATCCCAGCCCGACTTGGCGACAAGGGACAACGGCTGCGCCCGCGGCCGACACAACGAGGAGACAACTGATGGCATCCCTGATCGCATCCCGGCGCCCCGCTCGGGGGCGCCGCGCATGGCTGGCCGGCATGCTGGCCACGGCCGCCATGGTCACCACCGCCGCCTTGCCGTCCGGCGCCAGCGCGGAAACCTGGCCATCGCGCCCGATCCAGCTGCTGATTCCCTATCCGCCGGGCGGCAGCGCCGACCTGCTGGCGCGCCCGGTCGCCGCCAAACTGCAGGAGCGCCTGGGCCAGCCCGTGGTGCTGGACTACCGGCCCGGCGCCGGCGGCACCATCGCCAGCCAGGCGCTGGCGCGGGCCAAGCCCGACGGCTACACCCTGATCATGGTGCTGGCCGCCCATGCCATCAATGCCAGCCTGTACCCGAAGCTGCCCTATGACACACGCAAGGACTTCGCGCCGGTCTCGCTAGTGGCCAACCTGCCGATGATCCTGGCTGGGAGCCCTTCGCTGCAGGCCACCAACGTGAAGGAGCTGATTGCCGAGGCCAAGGCCGCGCCCGGCAAGCTGACCTTCGCCTCGGCCGGCAACGGCAATACCGGCCACCTGGCGGGGGAGCTGTTCGATTCCGTCGCGGGCATCAAGATGACCCACGTTCCGTACAAGGGCAGCGCACAGGTGGTGACGGCAATGCTGTCGGGCGAGGTCCAGCTGACCTTCGACAGCATCTCCACCACCCTGCCGCACGTGAAGAGCGGCAAGCTGCGCGCACTGGCCGTGACCGGCAGCCAGCGCGCCGCGGTCGCGCCCGAGGTGCCGACGCTGGCCGAGGCCGGCGTGCCGGGCATCAGCATCACCGGCTGGTACGCGGTGCTGGCACCGGCCGGCACGCCGCAGCCCGTGATCGACCGGCTCAGCACCGAGATTGCCACGGTGCTGCGCCAGCCCGAACTGAAGGCCACGCTGGCCGCCAACGGCTATGAGCCGGTGGGCTCGACGCCCGCCGCGCTGCGCACCCATATCGACGCCGAGATCAACCGCTGGAGCAAGGTGGTGAAGGAGTCCGGCGCACAGATCCAGTAAGTCTGCTTCGATCCATCATCGCTCTTCGGGTGCGCCACGCTGGCACCCGCATCTCCTTGCCGAACATGACCCAACCGACCCCGCTTCTACGCCCCTTCACCACCATGTCCGTGCTCGTGCGCGAGCACGCCACGCAGCGCCCCGCACAGCGCGCCCTGATGCATGGCGAGCGCGTGCTCGACTATGCCGGTCTAGATGCCGCCATGGACCGCATCGCCGCGGCGCTGGCCCGCGACGGCGTGCGCCCCGGCGAAGCCATCGCCATCTGCGCGTCGTCCTCGATCGAATACGCCGCGGTGTACCTGGGCGCGGTGCGCGCCGGCGTGGTCGTGGCGCCGCTGGCGCCGTCATCCACGCCGGACAGCCTGGCCGGCATGGTTGCCGACGCGGGCGCGCGCATCCTGTTCGCGGATGCCACCGTGGCCGACGTGCTGCAGCCCGTGCGCGGCCAGCTGGCCGCCACGCCCATCGTCACGCTGGACGGCAGCGACGCAGGCCAGCCGTACCAGGCCTGGCTGGCACCCGCCGGCACGCCGGTGACCGAGCCCGGGATCCGCCCCGAGATGCCGCTCAACATCATCTATTCCTCCGGCACCACCGGCACCCCCAAGGGCATCGTGCAGTCGCACGGCATGCGCTGGGCCCATGTGTCGCGCGGCGCCGCCACCGGCTACGGCACGCATGCCATCACGCTGCTGTCGACGCCGCTGTACTCCAACACCACGCTGGCCAGCTTCTTCCCGACCATCGGCCTGGGCGGCACGGCGATCCTGATGACCAAGTTCGATGCGGGCCAGTACCTGGCGCTGGCACAGCAGCATCGCGCCACGCACACCATGCTGGTGCCGGTGCAGTACCAGCGGCTGCTGGCACATCCGGAGTTCGACCGCCATGACCTGTCGTCCTTCCAGCAGAAGTTCTGCACCAGCGCGCCGTTCAGCCCCGCCCTGAAGGCCGAAGTGCTGCGGCGCTGGCCGGGCGCGCTGACCGAGCTGTACGGCATGACCGAAGGCGGCGGCGGCTGCCTGCTGTTCGCCGACCAGTTCCCCGACAAGCTGCATACCGTGGGGCGCCCCGCCACCGGTGCCGATGTGCGCATCATCGACGACGAGGGCCGCGAGCTGCCGCCCGGCAGCACCGGCGAAGTGGTGGGCCGCTCGGCGGCGATGATGAACGGCTACCACAACCAGCCGGAGAAGACGGCCGAGACCGAATGGCATGACGCGCAGGGCCAGCGCTTTATCCGCACCGGCGATATCGGCCACTTCGACGAAGACGGCTTCCTGGTGCTGATGGACCGCAAGAAGGACATGATCATCTCGGGCGGCTTCAACATCTACCCGAGCGATCTCGAGGCGGTGGTGCGCGAACACCCGGCGGTGGCAGACGTGTCGGTGGTGGGCGTGCCGTCGGAGCGCTGGGGCGAGACCCCGGTGGCCTTCGTCGCGCTGCGCGCCGGCGGCGGCGCCACGGCGCAGGACGTGCTGGCCTGGGCCAACCAGCACCTGGGCAAGACCCAGCGGCTGGCCGCGATACATGAGGTGGAGAGCCTGCCGCGCAGCGCCATCGGCAAGGTGCTCAAGCGCGAACTGCGCGACCGCATCACCGGCGCCTGACGCGCCGCGCACGGCACAAGCGCAGGCATCCACGCAAAAAGTTCGCGGGGGTGCTTGCGCAATCGAAAAGGCGTCTCTATAATTCGCGCCTTCGCTAGGCTCGTAGCTCAGCTGGTTAGAGCACCACCTTGACATGGTGGGGGTCGTTGGTTCGAGTCCAATCGAGCCTACCAACGCACAACGGAACACGGACGGTACGCATTGCGCACCGTCCGTTTTTCTTTTCCGGCGCCGGTTTCAGCTGCCGATGCCGAACTCCGCCAGCACCGCTTCGGTATGCTGGCCCAGCGCCGGCGCATTGCCTGCCAGCCGTTCCGATCCTGCCATGCCTGGCAGGTTGGCCCACGGCACTTCGCCGATCCCTGCCAGCGGCAGCCGGCCGAACACGCCCGCCTGCGCGCATTGCGCGCTCTCCAGCAGGTCCCGTGCATGGCCCACGCGCGCGAACAGCACATCGTGCTCGGTCAGCAGCGCCTCCCAGTGCGCCAGCGGCTGTGCCGCAATGGCCTGCGCCACGCGCCGGACCAGCTCCGCCGCGCGCGGCAAACGGCCGGCGCTGGTGTGCAGCGTGATATCGGCCAGCCAGTCGTCGAAACCCAGCAGCGTTGCCAGCCGCACGAACATTGCGTCGTTGAGCATGCTCAGGTACAGCCGGCCATCGGCCGCATCGAACAGCCCGGTGGGCGCATTGGCCACGGCCAGCTCCGCATCGGGGAACATGGCGTCATCCACCATCAGGTAAGACTGCAGCGCGGCACTGGTCTCCAGCAGTGACAGCCGCACGTGCCGGCCGCGGCCGTTGCGGGCGGCCTTGTACAGCGCTGCCGACGCATGCTGGGCCGCATAGAGCCCGGTGCTCAGGTCGACCATGTAGAAGGCAATGCGGCGCGGCTGGCCGGCGCTGTCGCGGTTCAGGTGCATCAGGCCGCTGAAAGCCTGCATGGTGGTGTCCACCGCCGGCATGTTCGCCATCGGGCCGGCATGGCCGTAGCCCGAGATCGAGACATAGACCAGCGCCGGGTTGCGCGCGGCCAGTGCCTCGTAGCCAACGCCCATGCGCTCGGCCACGCCGGGGCGGAAGTTCTGGATCACCACGTCGGCCTGCTGCGCCAGCCTGGCGATGGCGGCCCGGCCGCTGCCGCTGCGCGCGTCCAGCAGTACGCTCTCCTTGCCCGCGTTGCAGGCGACCGCAATCGCGGTCTGGCCGGCGCGGATGCGCCCCATCTGCCGCGACCAGTCGCCGCCAGGCGGCTCCACCTTGATCACGCGCGCACCCTGCTGGCGCAGGATCAGGCCGCAGTACGGGCCGGCGATGCCCTGGCTCAGGTCTAGCACGGTCAGGCCGTCGAACATGGCATCTTCCGTTGCCGCTTGTGCATGGTGCATGTCGTGCTCTCCGTTCAGATATCCAGCATGACCTTGCCGATGGCGCGGCGCGACATCGTGGTGTCGACGGCGTTGAGCCAGTCGCTCAGCGGGAAGTGCTGCAGCACGGGCGGTGCCAGCTTGCCGCTGGCTGCCGCCTGCATGATCTCGGCCACCATCGCCTGCACCCTCTGCGCAAAGCGCCGGCGCTCGTCGGTCAGGCCCCAGCCGATGTAGTAGCCGTAGTTGAAGCCGATCAGGGTCAGGTTCTTCACCAGCAGCAGGTTGGCCGGCACCTGCGGGATACGCCCGCTGGCATAGCCGATCGACAACAACCGCGCGCCCGGCTCCGCGCAGCGCAGCGAGGCGTCGAAGAGATCGCCGCCGACCGGATCGAACACCACGTCGGCCCCGCCCGCGGGGCACAGCGCCTTGACCGCTGCCGCCAGCGTGGCCGCGTCGGACGGCAGCGCATGCGCGGCGCCGTTGCGCAGCACCGCCTCGCGCTTGGCCTCGGTGCTGGCAGTGGCGATCACGCGCGCACCCATCAGCCGGCCCACCTGCACCGCGGCCGTGCCCAGCGCGCCGCTGGCGCCATGGACCAGCATGGTTTCTCCCGGATGCAGCGCGGCGCGCCACGCCAGCGCCGCCCAGACCGTGCCATAGGTGACGGGCAGCGCGGCCGCCTGCGCCAGCTCCAGCCCGTCAGGCACCGGATAGACCGTGTCGGCCATGGCCACCACTTCCTCGGCAAAGCCGCCCCAGTCCAGCGCTGCGGCCACGCGCTGGCCCGGGTGCAGCCGCGTGACATCAGGCGCCACCTCGATGATCTCGCCCGCGGCCTCGGTGCCGGGCGTGAACGGCAGCGGCGGCTTGCGCTGGTACTTGCCAGACACAAACAGGCTCAGCGCAAAGCCCACCCCGGCATGCCGCACGCGGATGCGCACCTGGCCGGGTGCCAGCGGGCGGCGCGGGATGCGTTGCAGTTCCAGCTCGCTCCAGTGGCACCAGCGGGAGCAGACCAGCCCCAGGTAATCGTTTGCTTGCATCGGCACTCCTGTCATTCGAGCGTGATGCCGACATCGCTGATGATGCGGCTCCATTTGTCGCGGTCGTTCTTCATCACCGTGGCGAAGGCTTCCGGCGTGCCGCCGACAGGCACCAGGTTCAGGTCCTGCATCTTCTTCGCGATCTCCGGCAGGCGCACGATGCGCGCGACCTCGCGCGACAAGGCATCGACCCGTGCCTTGGGCACGCCGGCGGGGAACACCAGCCCCATCCACGCATCGGGCTCGAAGCCCTTGTAGCCGGCCTCCCGGAAGGTCGCCACCTTGGGCAACAGCGCCGAACGCTCCGCGCCGGCGATCGCCACCGGCACCAGCTTGCCGCCCTGCAGCAGCGGCATGGCCGTGCCCACGGCAATAAAGCCCAGCTTCACATGGCCAGCCGCCAGGTCGGTGGCCAGCGGCGCGCCGCCCTTGTAGGCGACGTGTTCCATCTGCAGCCCGGCCTCGCGCTTGAGCAGCTCACCCAGGATATGGCCCGTCGTGCCCGCGCCATACGACCCATACGGATACTTGCCGGGATTGGCCTTGAGCAATGCCACCACCTCCGGCAGCGTGCGCGCCGGGAAGTCCGGCGACACCGCCAGGATGGTGGACGAGATCGCCACCTCGCTGACCGGCGTGAAGTCCGCGATCGGGTCATAGCCGATACCCCGATACAGCGACGGATTCTGCACGTGCGCGGTGAAGGTCAACAGCGCGGTGTAACCATCCTTTGCCGCGCGGGCGACGTACTTGGTGCCCGTGGTGGTGCCCGCGCCAGGCTTGTTGTCGACAATGACCGGCTGGCCCCAGCTCCTAGTCAGCTCCTGCCCGATCAGCCGCGCCACGGCATCGTTCACATTGCCCGCCACCGACGGCACCACGATGGTCAGCGGGCGCGAAGGATAGGGCTCGGCAGAGGCGGGATCGGCGGCGCAGATTGCCGCCGGGATGGCCGCCAGCAGCATGGCGGCCACGGCTGCGCGCAGCCGTGCGGAACGGTGTTGCATCGGTGTGTCTCCTGTCCTTGCTCCCTTCTGTGGTGCCCGCGGGAGTGCGGTGCGCGAGGGATGCCAACGCAGTCTAGGCCAGCACCCCGCCCGGCGTGATTCCCGCGCGGCGCGGGTCAAGTCCTGCCAGGCATGGCGCAGCGCCGCATTGTCCTACCCCTCCCCCGCTGACACGGCGAAGGCAATGGGCGGCGCTACAATGGCTCGCACCGTCCCCGCGCCATTGCAGCGCCGTCACGCCCCATGCGATTCGAGGATCTTGAAGCTTTCCTGGTTGTCATCGAGCAAGGCAACCTGCACCGCGCCGCCGACACCCTCGGCATGACCCAGTCCGGCCTGTCCAAGACGCTGGCGCGGCTGGAAGGCGAAGCGGGCATGCCCTTGTTCGAGCGCACCCCGCGCGGGCTGGTGCCGACCAGCGTGGGCCGCACCCTGGTCGCCCATGCGCGCCGGATCTCGCTGGCCGCGGGCGACATGCGCAATGAACTGGCCGAGCAGCGCGCGGCGCGCGCGGGCACGGTGCGCCTGGGCGCCATCCCCTACCTGCTGCCGTCGCTGCTGTCGCCGCTGCTGGCCCGCTTCTTCCTGAGCCGGCCGCTGGCCACATTTTCGATCGAGACCCACCTGAGCGCGCGCCTGATGGCGATGCTGCAGAACGGCGAGGCCGACCTGATCCTGGGCGCGCGCCCGACCAGCCTGCCGCCGGACATTGCCTGGCTGCCGCTCGGTCCGCTGACCATGCAGATCGTGTCCCGCACCGGCCATCCGCGCCGCGAGGCCTTCCGCACGCTGGCCGACCTGAGCGGCGAGCGCTGGGTGGTGCCGGCCACTTCGCTCTACCTGCGCCAGTGGCTGGAGGAACGGTTTACCTCGGTCGGGCTGCCGCCGCCGCGCGTGGCAGTGGAAAGCACGGCGTCGCCGGTGGCCTTCGGCGAGCTGCTGCGGCACTCGGATCTGCTCGGCATCATGCCGCCGCGCATGCTGCGCCAGGCCGAGGGCCAGGGGCTGGCCGCGATCGAGGCGCCGGGCATGTCGTGGCAGCATGAGCTGGCCGTGCTGTGGCGCGCCGATGGCTACCTGTCGCCGATCTGCCAAGACTTCCGCGATGCGGTGGTGACGTGGTGCGAGGAAATGGAGCTGTAAGGGCCGGGGTGCTCAGGGCACCCACCAGTAGCGGGTGATATGGAAGAACACCGGCGCGGCGAACACCACCGAGTCCAGCCGGTCCAGCATGCCGCCGTGGCCCTGGATCATATGGCCCCAGTCCTTGATGCCGCGGTCGCGCTTGATCGCCGACATCACCAGCCCGCCCAGGAAGCCCATCAGCGCAATCACCAGCGCAATCGCGCCTGCCTGCCACGGCGAGAACGGCGTGATCCACCACAGCGCCGCGCCCAGCGCGGTGGCACTGGCCACGCCGCCGACAAACCCCTCGACGGTCTTGGATGGCGACAGCAGCGGCGCGATCTTGTGCCTGCCGCACAGCTTGCCCCACACATACTGCAGCACGTCGCTGCCCTGCACCACGATCACCAGGAAGGCGATCAGCAGCAGGTTGCGGCCTTCGAAGCCCGGGATCGGCAGCGTCAGCAGCGCCGGCACGTGCGAGATGCAGAACACGCACACCATCACCGCCCACTGCACCCCGGCGCAGCGCTCCAGGAAGCGCGTGGTCTCGGACGACAGCGCCGCAAGGATCGGCAGGATCAGGAAGGCATAGACCGGGATCAGGATCGAGAACATGCCGTACCAGCCGATATAGACCAGCACGTACTGCAGCGGCAGGAACACGAAGAAGGCGGCGACGATGGCGTGATGGTCGCCGCGCCGCGTGGTGATGATGGTGACGAACTCGCGCAGCGCGAAGAACGACAGCAGGTAGAACAGCACGATCACCGCGGTGCGCCCCAGCGCAAAGGCCGCGCCCATGATGCCGATCATCCACCACCAGGCCCAGACGCGCTGCGCCAGGTTGTCGATCACCGCGTGCTGGCCGCCGCCCGCCACCCGCCAGCGCAGCAGCGCGGTCACCGTGGAGGCCAGCAGCAGCACGCCGAACAGGCCGCCGAACAGCAGCCAGGTCTCGGGGCTCCAGTGCAAAGTGGGCATGGCGGTCATTCCAGCTCCGGGGCAAGCGCGAGCAGGCCGTCGCGGCAGCGCGCAAGGAAGGCTTCCTTGCTGTCCTCGGCGGCCAGCAGCACCGGCTGGCCAAAGGTGACGGTGCACAGCAGGGGCACCGGCACGACTTCGCCCTTGGGCATCACGCGGTTGAGGTTGTCGATCCACACCGGCACGAACTCCACCCCGGGGCAGGCCCGCGCGAGGTGGTAGATGCCGCTCTTGAACGGCAGCAGGCGCGCGTCGGTGGTATTGCGCGTGCCTTCGGGAAACAGGATCAGCGAGTCGCCGGATGCCAGCGCGCCGTGCATCAGCGCCACCGGGTCGCTGCCCAGTTCGCTGCGGGTGCGGTCGATCAGCAGCGCGTGGAATACGTCGCGGCCGATAAAGCGCCGCAGCGGCGAGCGCTCCCAGTAATCGGCACCGGCCACCGGGCGCGTGACGGTGCGCAGGTCGGGTGGCAGGCAGCCCCAGATCAGTACGAAGTCGCCGTGGCTGCTGTGGTTGGCAAAGTAGACGCGCTGCAGCGCGGCGGGGATGCAGCCCTGCCAGTTGGCGCGCATCCCGGTCAGCAGCCGGGCGAAGACGATGATGGCGCGCGCGGTCGCGCGGGCAAGCCACATGGTTGGTTACCTCAGGATCAGGGTCAGCAAGGCCAGCGCCAGCTGGCACACCGTCAGCGCGGCGCTCGCGCGCACCAGCCGCAGCGCGCCGCGGGCGCGGTCCGGCAACGGGCGGCCGGCGCGTTGCGCTGGCATCCAGCCCAGTTCGAGCAGCGCGCCATCCAATCCGGCCAGGTCGGGCTGGCCTTGCTGCGCGGTCGCAAGCGCATCGAACAGCCGGCGGTCGATGGCAACGCGCAGCAGCAGCCAGAGCTGGGGCAGCGCCAGCAGCAACGACGCGGCCGCCAGCGCGCGCGGGACCGGCGTGGCCACCCCCAGCCATGCCGTGGCGACGGCGAAAGCCAGCCCGGCCCCGCCGATCCACACCGCGCCCGACAGCGCGCCGGTGACGGCGTGCGCGATCCAGGCATCCGTGCGTTGCGTGAACTCAGCGTCCATCGTCGGGCTCCGGCATGGCGGGACGGTCCAGGCAGCGTTGCAGCGCCTCGGCATGTTCGCGCCCGAGCACCACCGCCGGCCGATGCTGGCGCAACGCCGCCAGCGCAGCGCCGGCGTCGCGCAGTCCCTGCCCGCGCGCCAGCCATGCGGCGGCGACCAGCGCGCTGCGCGAATAGCCGAGCGCGCAGCTGACCAGCACGCGGCGGCCCTGCCGGTGCCAGGCGTCGAGTTGAGCCACGGCCTGGTCCAACTGCTCCGGCGTCGGCACGGTCAGGTCCAGCACCGGCACGCAACAATACGCAAGCGCCGGGCCGGTGGCTGCGCGCGGCAGTTCAGCCGTCAGGTCGAGCACGGCATCCGCCCCGATCGCGCGCAGTTCGGCGCGGGTCGGGAAGCGGCCAACCCAGATGCCGTCTGCGATGGCACTGGGCTGCGGCGCGCGCCGCGTCCACCAGCGCGAATTGAGGAAGGCGCCCAGCAGGTAAGGCGCCAGCACCCAGCGCGCGCCCGGCGCCATCGACCCATCACGGACCTTCTGGAACCACGCCGGCGCGGCCAGCGCGTAGATCCTGGCGACGCAGGCCAGCGCCAGCGCGGCCCACAGCAGCAGGAACGCCAGCGTCACCGACGCGCCCACCGCCAGCACCGCGCACAGCAACGCCACCAGCGCGCACACGGTGTAGCGGCGTGACAGCTGGCGCGTGCGCGCATCCGGCGCGCCGGCCGCGGCCGCGGGCAGTTGCATCGGGAACAGGTAAACGCACAGCCAGCCCACCAGCGCGCCGGCGGGCACATCGATCAGGTGGTGCTGCCAGGTGGTCAGCACCGAGACCCCGATCAGCGCAAACCAGCCGTGCAGCAGCCAGCGCCAGCCGCCGCGCAGGTGGGCCGCAAAAGCGACCCACAGGATCACCAGCAGGCTGATATGCAGCGACGGCGCCTGGTTGAACGGCAGGTCGAAACCGCCCAGCAGCGTGAACAGCTGGCCCGGCAGGCCGTCGGCCTCGGGCCGGGCAAAGCTGAAGCGCAGCGGGAAGGCGATAAAGCATGCCACCGACACCAGCTGCGCCAGCACCAGCCGCTTGACGTGCGTGAGCAGCGCCGCGCGCGTGCGCCACAGGAAGAAGGAGATGCCGTACAGCAAATCGATCGACCAGTACGGCAGGATGGTCCACGGCAGGAACGGGATCCCCCGCTCCCATTCGAAATAGACCGCCGGCACGTTGGCACGCTGGCTCGCCAGCCAGTTGGCAAAGCCGTAGCTGGAGAAAAAGAGCGCGCCGGCCAGCGCCAGCAACAGGCAGGCCAGTCCCCAAGGCCGCTGCCCCGCCGGCCGCTCCGGATGCGCCCCGGCGCCAGCCTCCGTCGGCACCGTGCTCATGCGCCGCGCCTGCGCGCCAGGCTGACGGTGAAGATGCCCCACGGGTCGATGCGCTGGGTCACCTTGTCGAAGCCCGCGGCCCGCACCAGTTCGTCCATCTCGGCCTGCGAGCGGCGGCGCATCACCCAGGCGGCGCCGGCGCGGTGGCTGGTGAGCGCGCGCGCGATGAATTCCAGCTGCGGATGCCAGGGCTGGCCGGTGTAGACCAGGTAGCCGCCGGGCGGCACCGCGCGCGCCAGGCCATCGAGCGAGCGCCGCACCATCGCGTTGTCGGGGAACAGTTCGTACAGGCCGGAAACCACCGCCAGTGTCGGCGCCGGTGCCAGCGCCGCCAGGCTGTCGCCGTCGAAGGCATCGCCCTGCTCGAAGCGGGCCCCGTCCGCCAGGCCCTTGGCGGCGATCAGGGCGCGGCCCTGCTCGACGTTCAGCGGGCTGTAGTCGCGCAACAGGATCGACTCGACCGCGGCCCCGCCGCCATCCAGCGCGCCCAGGGCCTCAAGCACATAGCGCCCGTGCCCGGCGGCGATGTCGACGATCCGCACCGGCATGCCGCCCGCCCGCAGCCGCCGCACGGCGTCGGCGATCAGGGCCTCGGCGTGGACCTTGCGCTGGCGGATGCCGCGCCAGCCTATCGCGTCCAGGTACTGCTGGTCGGCCAACCGGCCCAGCTTGCCGCGGCCCGAGGGGGCGTTGCGGTAAACATAGTCGAGCGTCGAGCCCGAGTCGAAGCCGGTCTCATGGCCCAGCCGCACCCCGTCCGACAGCATCCCGCCCAGCTTCAGGTTGGCCCGCGCCGCGCGCCAGTACCAGGCGGCCAACCCGGCCGGCGCCGACGCCAGGCGGTCGGATTCCTCGCGGAACGGGCCGATCTGGTCGGCATCGAGCAAGGAGCGCGGTGCCGACGGCGTGTCGAATTCGCGCAGGATAAAGCGGCGCGCGGCATCGACCGCCAGCTTGCGGTCGCGCTCGCCGAGCGTGTCGTGATAGAAGCCGTCCAACACGATGCGCTCCTTGGTGCGCGAACCCAGGCGCTCATAGAAGCGGTCCTGCGGCCCGCGATGCACGACCCAGTCAGCGCCGGAGATCAGCAGCTGCGTCGGCACCGTGATTGCCGCGGCATCGGCGACGATGCGCTCCGCGGTCTCGTACAGGTCCAGCAGGATATTGACCGCGATCGGGCGCGTGATCAGCGGATCGCTGTCGTAGCTGGCGATCCGCTCGGGATCGTGCGTGAGGAATTTGGCCTTGACGTAGCTGTTGACGAAGAACTTGCCGCGCAGGCGCTGCATCAGCTTCAGCCCCGGCCGCGCAAAGGGCACGTAGAGCTTGACCTTAAACGCCGGCGAGGCCAGCACCAGCGCGCGGATCGGCGGCGCGTAGTCGTGCACCCAGGTGGAGGCCAGCACCGCGCCCACGCTCTGCGCGATCACCGCGGTGCGTTCCAGCGGGATGCCGTGGACCTCGGCGATATGGGTGGTGAAGGTCTGGATATCGCGCACCGAGTCCGCCAGGCTGGGGCTGTAGCCGCGCTCGCCGGGCGAACGGCCGTGTCCGCGCGCATCCCAGGCAAAGATCTCGTAGCCGGGCAGGTTCAGTTCGTCGGCCAGGTGGGCGACCCGGCCGGAATGCTCATGGCCGCGATGGAACAGCACCACGGCGCCGCGCGCCGGGCCCTCCACGGCCGGCCAGTGCCGATAGAACAGCGTCTGGCGGTCGTGGGTCTCGAATTGCCGCTCTTGCGGCTGGCGGGGCGACGCTCGGTCCATCTCGCTACTCCACAGTGCGGGACTGGGCCTCGGCGACACCGCGGCGCACCCGGTTGGCAATCGTGAACAACGACAGCAGCGACAGTACCAGCCACAGCCAGCTGGCGGCCGCGCCAAAGCCCAGGCCAACACCGGCCCACAGCGCGATCGCGCCGACCGCGAAGGCGCGGTCGCTCTTGCCCAGCGGGCCGTCGTAGCGCCGGCTGGCCCCGGCCAGCGGGCCGATCAGCCCGGCGGCCTCGACGATCACCGCCAGCAGCGCGAAGGTGCCGACCTGGCCCAGGCTGAAGCCCGGCAGCGCGGCCAGCGGCAGGATCAGCGCCAGGTCCGAGGCAATGTCGCCAAGCTCGTTCAGGTAGGCACCCAATACGCTCTGCTGGCCGTGCTCGCGCGCAAGCATGCCGTCGACGGCGTTGAGCGCCATGCGCAGGAACAACCACAGGGGAAACAGCAGGAACAGCGCCGGGGACTCGGCCACCAGCATGCCCAGCGTGGCCAGCACGCCCACCGCCAGGGAGCCGGCCGCGGCGGCCAGCGTTACCTGGTTGGCAGTCACGCCGCGCTGCGCCAGGTCTTGCACCATGGGGCGCAACCAGGCCTGGAACCTGGGCTTCAGTTCATAGAGGGTCATCGCACCGGCCTCCCTGCCGAGCTGATGCCGGAAGCGACGCCGTGCGCCAGGCCACGGCGACGCGCAGGATCATGCGCCCCGGCCCGCCCCGACCTCTTCCGTCTTGTTCTTGGTTATTTTCTGACTGCGGCCCGGCTGCGGCACGTGCCGGCCAAGGCATGGCGGCAGTGCCTGGCTCAGCACTCTACCGCCAACATCGAGACATTACCAGAAGGCGCTTGCTGCCAGATGCCGTTGCCGGCTAGACGGAAGCAATGGTGTCCCGCACTGCGTCGGTCACCTGCGCCACCACGCCCTCGCGCCAGTCGTCGGCATCGCCATAGAAGGCACGCCACATCGCCTGGCGGACCAGCGCGCGCTGGTTTTCGTCGGCTTCCGGGTGCTGGTGCAGCCAGTGGTCGCCGCGCAGCGCCTCCAGCACCTCGCCCACCGGCAGCGTGCCGAACTCAAGCGCGATGCCGGCATAGTCCGTCGTGGGCAGGGTCTGCAGCACCGCGTGCCAGGCCAGCCCGGTGAGGTTGGCCGAGGTCGACGAGCCATCGTAGATCGAGGTCACCCGCTCGCCCCAGATCGCGCGCGTGCGCGTGAGCGATTGCGGCGTGTCCGGGCCCATGTGGATGGGCTCGCCATAGCCCCAGGGGCCCAGCCCGGTATGGACGTCGATCCAGCGCAGTGCCTCGCGCCCGGCGCCGAAGCGCGCCAGGATGCGGCACAGCGTGTAGTTGCTCCAGGTGGCCTTGTCTCCGCCGTAGAACATGCCGCCCGGATCCTGGTACTGGCCGCGGCTGACCGCGGCCTGGTACCACGGCATGCCGCGCTCGGCCACGGCCTTCATCAGCTGCGCCTGGTCGGTGTCGGACGGCGGCCATTGCGCTGGCACCAGCAGCGGCGCGATCTCGGCGTAGGCTTCGTTGTGCGGCAGCGGCTGCGTGAAGTCCATAAAATTGCGATTCAGGTCGACGTTGTCCTCGTTGACCCGGCGCAGGTGGGAAAAACCGTAGGGATTGATCGCATGCACCAGCAGCAGGCTGGTGTCGGCGGCGGCGCAATCGGCAAGCAGCGCGGCGTCGTGCAGTATCGTCACCTGTGCGCCGGAGCCGGCAAAGCCTTCGGCGCCATGCGTGCCCGAGGTCACCATCAGGCAGCGGCTGGCGTCGGCCGGGCCGGCCAGCGCCACGTCGATCGCGAGGTCCTCGCCGGCACTGCCGCGCTTGGTGGGATGCGGGAACTGCGCCAGCGCGGCCCCGGCCGCGCGCGCGGCGTCAAGGAACTTCTGGCGGGCTTCGGCGTAGCTGCGAGAAAAATGGCTCATGGCGTGACCGGCGGATGCGATGCAGGCATTAGACGCCAAATCCGCAGGTCTTGCCACCCGCCGCTAGAACAGCGATCCGGATGCATACCCGGGCGATGCCGGCGCGGGCTCCGTCCCCGGACCCCAGATGCCAGGCGCGGTGAACGCCTGCGGATGCATCTCGATCCCGGCCGCGGCCAGCTGGCCGGTGGTCAGCACCAGGTGACGGGCCAGCCAGTCGTGCAGGCTGCGCAGGAAGCGGATGTTGTCGACGCTGTTGGACCCCGCGATCAGCCATTCCAGCTTGATATGCGCGGTATAGACGTCCAGCAGGTTGGTGGCGCGCAGCCGCGGCGGCGTGGACGGGCTGCGCTCGATCGCCAAGATGCGGCGCACCTGCGCCATGCCGATGTCGCCGGTGCGCTGGTACTGCTCGTAGACGCCCTCGAGCGCCGGGAAGCGCACTGTCGGCTGCACGCGCGGCACCGCGGCCACCTTCTCCATGCGCAGCACCAGGTAGCGGATCGCGGCGGCGCGCTCGGCGGCCTGCGCCTGGGCGGGGTCACGGCGGCGGGACGGGGGCGCCACCTCGGGCAAGGCCGTGCGCGGCACCACATCGCGCTCGGTGTAGTCCGGCACCTGCCGCAGCAGGCCCGGATGCGGCACCGCGGCACGCGCGCAGTCGTCGCCAAAGGGATATTCATGCCCTGCGCCGTCGCGCAGGATATAAGCCTGCCCGGCCGGAAAGCCATGGTGGCGGCGGCTCGCGCCCCGCGCATGGCAGCGCGTGGCGGGGTCGACGAAGTCCTTGCGTACGGGGATCCAGCCCCCGTCGTGTGCCTGGGTCATGCGATGCGGGTCATGCCTGGTTTGCTAGACCCGCCATTGTCGCCGATCTGCGCGATCGCCCCGGCGAATCTGCCCTGCCCTACTTCAGCATGAACGACATCGCCGACAGGCAGTTCAGCATGCGCACCGCCGCCTGGACCGAATCGGCCTGGAAGGACAGCGTCACCCCGTCGCGGCGCTCCAGCGTCGGCCACTGGCAGAACAGGTCTGCATGCGCGGGCGTCAGGGTCTGCAGGGTGCAAGTTACCGGTGCGGCGATACGCAGGCATTGCGCCTGCGCGCGCTCGCGCACCGCGCTTGCCGCCGCCGCGGCAATGGCCTCGCGCGCCGCCGCCGGCGACAGCGAGGTGCCGCTGCCGAAACCGCCTGCGGACTTGGTCTCGACGTAGCGCACCCACGGCATCAGCGCATGGGTTTCTTGCACAAAGACATCGTCGCCGCTGGCCATCAGCACCGGCGCGCCGAACTCGCCGGCCAGCGCGGCGTAGAGGCCCGCCTCGCCCAGTTCCTTGCCATTGAGCCAGACCCGCGCAAAGGCGCCGCTGTTGATGGTGTGCGCCAGCACGCCGCGGCTCTGGGCGCGGCCGTGGTAGCCGATCATCAGCACGCCGTCGACACCGGCCTCGACGCCGGCCATCATGCCAAGGTAGCGCGGCTTGCCCAGCACCACCCGCGCGCGCGGATCGAGCTGGTCCGGCAGCAGGTTGCGGAAGCCGCCGTGCGAATCGTTGACCAGCACCTCGGTGGCCCCGCCGGCAAAGGCGCCTTCGACCGCGGCATTGGCTTCGCCGGTCATCCAGGCCCGGGCGCGTTCGTATTCGCCGTTGCCGGGGCGCGTCTGCTCGGCGTGGAAGACGCCAGCCACGCCTTCGATATCAGTGGAAACTAGGATTTTCATCAGGCGGTTCGGCCCAGTTCGGGCATCACGTCCAGCAGTGCGCGCCGGCCGTGGCCGTCGCGGCCCTGCACCGGTGCGGCATGCCACAGGGCATGCAGGATGGCTTGCTCGACGCTGTCGGCCGCGGCGCGGAACAGCGGGTCGAGAAGGGTTTCATGCAGCATGGCGACGGCCGGCATCGGCCGCGCGGCGTCATGGGGCACGGTATACGCGGTCGAAAACGCGAGTGCGATATCGCCTGAGCCATGCCCGAACACCGAGCCGGTACGCGCCAGCCCGGCGCCGGCGCGCAGCGACAGCCGGCGCAACTGGCGCGCGTCCAGCGGGGCATCGGTGGCGAGGATCATGATGATCGATCCTTTTTCCGGTTGCGCCGCGGTGTCGGGCTGCGCCAGGCGCTGCACCAGTTCCGGACCGGCCAGCCGGCCGGCCACGGTCAACGATTCCGGCGTGCCGAAATTGGCCAGCACCAGCGCGCCCACGCAATAGCCACCGGCCAGGCGTGAAGCGGTGCCGATACCGCCCTTGACGCCGAACGCCGACATGCCGCGCCCGGCACCGACCGCGCCCTGCGCAACGTCCTCACCGGCACCGGCCAGGGCCGCCTCATAGTGGCTGCCCTCCACCGCCATGCGCTGGATATCGTTCAGGTAGCCGTCATTGCACTCGAACACCAGTGGATTGACGGTCGGCAGCGCGCGGCCGATCTCCGGGTTGGCCGCCACCGCCGCACGGATCTGCGCCTGCGCCACCGCGCCGACCGAAAAGGTATTGGTCAGCGCCAGCGGCGTTTCCAGCACGCCCAGTTCGTCCACCTGCACCAGCCCGATGCTCTTGCCAAAGCCGTTGAGCACGGTAGCCGCTGCGGGCACCTTGTCGCGGTAGGGATCGCCGCCATGCGGACGGATCACGGTGACGCCGGTCTGCACGGCGCCGTCCGCCAGCGTGCAATGGCCGACGGTCACGCCGGCCACGTCGGCAATGCTGTCCAGCGGACCTGCCGGCAGGCTGCCGACATGCGGCACGCCCGTTGTCGATGCGGTCATGTTCAGCGGCTCAGGTTCAACGGCGGTCGATCTTGGGGTCGAGCGCGTCGCGCAGGCCGTCGCCCAGCAGGTTGAAGGCCAGCACGGTCAGGAAGATCGCCAGGCTCGGGAAGATCGCCACATGCGGCGCGGTCACCATGTCGGCGCGGGCTTCGTTGAGCATCGCACCCCATTCGGGCGTGGGCGGCTGCGCGCCCAGCCCCAGGAACGACAGGCTGGCCGCGGTGATGATCGAGGTGCCGATGCGCATCGAGAAATACACCACGATCGACGACACCGTGCCCGGCAGGATATGCCGCATCAGGATGGTCCAGTCCGACGCGCCGATGCTGCGCGCAGCCTCGATGTAGGTCAGCCGCTTGAGCATCAGCGTATTGCCGCGCACCAGCCGCGCGAACGCCGGGATGCTGAAGATGGCCACGGCGAAGATCACGTTGGTCATGCCGTTGCCGAGGATCGCGACGATGCCGATCGCCAGCAGGATGCCCGGGAAGGCGAAGAGCACGTCGGAAATGCGCATCACGATGCGGTCCCACCAGCCTTCGTAGTAGCCCGCCAGCAGGCCCAGCACGGTGCCGATCAGCGCGCCGATGATCACCGACAGGAAGCCCGCCGCCAGCGAGATGCGCGCGCCGGCCAGGATGCGGCTGAAGATATCGCGTCCGAGCGAATCGACTCCCATCCAGTGCGCGGCCGACGGGCCGGCGTTGAGCGCGTCGTAGTCGAAGAAGTTCTCCGGGTCGTACGGCACGATATGCGGCGCCACGATGGCAATCACCACCAGCACCAGCACGAAGGCACCGGCGCCCAGCGCCAGGTGCTGCTTGCGGAATTTGCGCCAGAACTCGGTCCAGGGCGTGCGCACGGCCTCCGGCACGGGGGCAGTGGCGGGTGCCGCTTCACTTGCGGCGGGCGTGGAAAGCTCAGTCATGCCGGCCTCACTTGTAGCGGATGGTTGGGTTGATCACGGTGTAGAGCATGTCCACCACCAGGTTGATCAGGATGAATTCGAGCGAGAACAGCAGCACCTCGGCCTGGATCACCGGGTAGTCGCGCATCTCGACGGCATCGACCAGCAGGCGCCCCAGGCCCGGCCAGTTGAACACCTTCTCGACCACGATCGAGCCGCCCAGCAGGAAGCCGAACTGCAGGCCCATCATCGTCACCACCGGGATCATAGCGTTGCGCAGGCCGTGCTTGGTCACCACCAGCGTCTCGCGCACGCCCTTGGCACGGGCGGTGCGGATAAAGTCTTCCTGCAAGACCTCGACGAACGAGGCCCGGGTAAAGCGCGCCATCACCGCGGCCACCGCCGCGCCCAGCGTGATGGACGGCAACACGTAGTGCTTCCAGCTGTCGGCGCCGATCGATGGCAGCCAGCCCAGTTGCACCGAGAACACCTCCATCAGCAGCATGCCCAGCGCGAAGGCGGGAAACGAAATCCCCGACACCGCCAGCGTCATGCCGAAGCGGTCCGGCCAGCGGTTGCGCCACACGGCCGAGCCGATCCCGATCACCATGCCGAACACCACCGCCCAGGCCATCGACGTCACCGTCAGCAGCAGCGTGGGCATGAAGCGGTCGCCGATCTCCTCGCTTACCGGGCGCTTGGTACGCAGCGAATGGCCGAACTCGCCGCGGACCGCGTTGGAGAAGAAATTGACGAACTGCTCGTGCATGGGCCGGTCCAGCCCAAGGTCCTTGCGCACCAGTTCGACCGTGGCCGAGTCGGCCTCCGGGCCCGCCGCCAGCCGCGCCGGATCACCCGGCAGCAGGTGGACGAACAGGAACACCAGCACTGCCACGATCAGCAGCGTGGGGATCACGCCCAGCACACGTTTTAGGAAGTAATTCAGCATGACACACCAAGAGGAAAGGCCGCGGGCCGCCCGCCTGCGAACCCCGCGTCGCGGGCAGGCGGCCGTCTGTCGGCTTACTGCTTTACTGCTTACTGCTCTGGGATGGGATAGCGTGGATCGGGCACCTTGGTACTGCCGGCGCCCGACCATCTACCCATTACTGCTTGATGTCGATCTCGTCGAAATTGAACGACCCGTCCGGCATCACATAGGCACCGGTCAGCCGCTTGCTCCGCGCGAACAGCACCTTCTCGGTCACCAGGAAGGCCCACGGCGCATCCTTCCAGATGCGTTCCTGGGCGTCCTTGTACAGGCGCGCCTTTTCGCCACGATCGGTGGTGCGCAGCGCGCCGGCGATATCGGCGTCGACCTGGTCGTTCTTGTAGTACGCGGTATTCAGCAGCTTGGGCGGCATCGACTCGGAAGCCAGCAGCGGACGCAGCGCCCAGTCCGATTCACCGGTCGACGACGACCAGCCGATGTAGTAGATGCGCACGCCGGCATCTTCCGGCTTCGGCACGCTCTCGACCTTCTCCACGCGCTGGCCGGCCTCGAGCGCCTGCACCGAGGCCTTGATGCCGACCTGCTGCAGCTGCTGCTGCACGAACTGGATCACCTTCTGCGCGGTGGTGTGGTTGTAGGCCGACCACAGAGTGGTCTCGAAGCCGTTCGGGTAGCCGGCTTCCTTCAGCAGCGCGCGCGCCTTGGCCGGGTCATACGGCCACGGGCCCAGCTTCTCGGCGTAGTCCACGCCCGGCGGCACCACGCCTTCGGCCGGCACCGCGTAGCCCGCAAAGGCGACCTTGGCCAGCGCGTCCTTGTTGATGGCGTAGTTGATCGCCTGGCGCACCTTGGGGTCGTTGAACGGCTTGACCATGGTGTTCATGGACAGGTAGCGCTGGATGATCGACGGCGACGCGATCAGATCCACCTTGGGGCTGTTCTTCAGCACCGCGGCCTGCTCGAACGGGATGCTGAAGGCGAAGTCGGCCTCGCCGGTCTGCATGATCGCGGCGCGCGTGTTGTTGTCCACCACCGGCTTCCAGGTGATGGTGTCGATCTTCGGGTAGCCGGTCTTCCAGAAGCCGGCGAACTTCTTGCCCTTCAGGTGGTCGGGCTGCTTCCATTCAACGAACTCGAACGGGCCGGTCCCCACCGGGTGGAAGGCAATGTCCTTGCCGTACTTCTGCAGCGCGGCTGGCGAGATCATCACCGCCGACGGGTGCGCCAGCACGTTGATGAACGGCGAGAACGGCTCCTTCAGCGTGACCTTGACGGTATTGGCATCGACCACGTCGGTCTTGGCGACACGGTTGAACAGCGTGTAGCGCTTGAGCTTGTTGGCCGGGTTGGTGACGCGGTCCAGGTTGGCCTTGACGGCGGCGGCATCGAAGGTGGTGCCGTCGTGGAACTTGACGCCCTTCTTCAGCTTGATCGTATACGTCAGGCCGTCCTTGCTCACCTCGTAGCTGTCTGCCAGCACATTGACCAGCTTCATGTCCTTGTCCAGGCCGAACAGGCCCTGGTAGAAGCTCTTCCCGACCGCCTGCGACAGCGTGTCGTTCGAATCGTACGGATCCAGCGAGGTGAAGGTCGAACTCACCGCCATCACGGCATCCTTGGCGGCGAAAACAGGGGCCGAAGCCAGCATGCCCAGCGCGCCGGCGGCAAAGGCGCCGGCCATCCATCGGGGCGAAACCATACGTGCAGACATCGTCGAATCTCCTTGGTAACTTCTTGACTTCCAGGACTTCAATAAGCGCCGCCGACGGCATGCCGGGCGACATAATGGCCGAGCGACCCGCTGCCGGCGACCTGGACCAGCGGCTGCACCACCGGTTCGTCGCCGACCACGCGGATCGGGCTGGGGATCTCGTCGTTGAGCGGCTCGCGCCGCAGGTGGCGCCGCGCCGGGTCGGCAATCGGCACCGCCGACATCAGCTTCTTCGTGTAGGGGTGCTGGGGGTTTTCGAAGATCGCGCGGCGCGGCCCGATCTCGACGATCTGGCCCAGGTACATCACCGCCACGCGATGGCTCACGCGCTCCACCACCGCCATGTCGTGCGAGATAAACAGGAAGGCGATGCCAAGCTCGCGCTGCAGGTCCAGCATCAGGTTGACGATCTGCGCCTGGATCGACACGTCCAGCGCGGACACCGATTCATCGGCCACCACCACCTTGGGGTTCAGCGCGAGCGCGCGCGCAATGCAGATGCGCTGGCGCTGGCCGCCGGAGAATTCGTGCGGGTAGCGCGCCGCGTGCGAGGGGTCCAGCCCCACCTTGTCGAGCAGCCAGGCCACGCGCTGCTCGGCCTCCTTGCCGCTGGCCACCTTGTGCACCAGCAGCGGCTCCATGATCGAATAGCCGACCGGCACGCGCGGATCGAGCGAGGCGAACGGATCCTGGAAGATGAACTGGATATTGCGGCGCAGGGTCTGCAGCGCCGGCCCTTCCATCTTGCTGATGTTCTGCCCGGCGAACTCGATGGTGCCGCTCTGGCTTTCCACCAGGCGCAGCAGCGAGCGGCCCGTGGTGGACTTGCCGCAGCCGGACTCGCCCACCAGCGCCAGCGTCTCGCCGGGATAGAGGTCGAAGCTGACTTGCTCGACCGCATGCACGCGCCGCGTAACGCGGCCGAACAGGCCGCCGGGCACGTCGAAGCGCGTCACCAGGTCCTGCACGCGCAGGATGGGAGCAACGCCCGGGGTAACGGTGTCCTGCGGCGCGACCGGCTCAGCGTTGGCGCTGTCCAGCTGCAGCAGCGGGAACTTGGCCGGCAGGTCGGTGCCGCTCATGGCGCCAAGGCGCGGCACCGCCGACAGCAGCGCGCGCGTGTACGGATGGGCGGGGGCACGGAACACATCGTCCGAAGTGCCCTCTTCCACCTTCTCGCCGCGGTACATCACCAGCACGCGGTCGGCGACCTCGGCCACCACACCCATGTCGTGGGTGATGAAGACCACGCCCATGTGCATCTCGGCCTGCAGGCCGCGGATCAGCTGCAGGATCTCGGCCTGGATGGTCACGTCCAGCGCCGTGGTGGGCTCGTCGGCAATCAGCAGCGCCGGCTTGCACGACAGCGCCATGGCGATCATCACGCGCTGGCGCATGCCGCCGGAGAGCTGGTGCGGATAGCGCTCCAGCACGCGGCGCGCCTCGGGGATGCGCACCAGCTCCAGCATGCGCAGCGCTTCAGCGCGCGCCGCGGCGCGGCTCTTGCCCTGGTGCAGCCGGATCGATTCGGCGATCTGCTCGCCCACCGGGAACACCGGGTTGAGCGAGGTCATCGGCTCCTGGAAGATCATCGCCACGTCGGCACCGCGTACGCTGCGCAGCGTGGCGTTATCCGCGCGCGCCAGGTCGAGCACCTCGCCGCCACGCCGGCGCAGCGCCATGCTGCCAGAGACGATCTTGCCGCCGCCATGTTCGACCAGGCGCATCAGCGCCAGCGACGTGACCGACTTGCCCGAGCCCGACTCGCCCACCACCGCCAGCGTCTCGCCGCGGTCGACATGGAAGGACAGGTTGCGCACGGCCTCGACGGTGCGCTCGGACGTAGCAAAGCGCACGGTCAGCCCGTTCACCGAGACGACGCGCTCGGGCGGCAGAGCGGTGCCGGATGCGGAAGCGTGCGATTGCGCAGGGGTAGTGGCCACTGGAACTCCTTGTATTGCTGCTTGATGCTCGGACTTGCAGGTGCGGTGCAGGTCAGCCGTAGATCGACACGTTCACCGCCTCGCCCACCCGGGCGAAACCGCGATACATGCCTTCGGTGTTGAACGGCAGCGTGACGTTGCCGGCGCGGTCCACCGCGATCAGGCCGCCGCGGCCGTTGATGGCGCGCAGTTTTTCCATCACCACGCGCCGGGCCGAATCCTCGAGCGAGAGGCCGGCGTAGCGCATCTGCGCGGACACGTCGTACGCGGCCACGGTGCGGATGAACATTTCGCCGGTGCCGGTCGCCGACACGGCCGCGACGTCATCGGCATAGCAGCCCGCGCCGATCACCGGCGTATCGCCAACGCGGCCCACGCGCTTGTTGGTGACGCCGCCGGTGGAGGTGGCAGCAGCCAGGTTGCCGCGGCTGTCGCATGCGACCGCGCCGACGGTGCCGAACTTGCTGTCGGGATCGATCGGATCGGCCGCGCTGGCCTTGCCCTGCGCGGCCAGCGCGGCGGCGTCGTGGTCCAGCAGCGCCATGCCTGCGGTGCCGCGAGCGCGCTGCCACTGATCGTGGCGAGCCTGCGTGAAGTAATAGTCCGGCGCCACCAGTTCCAGGCCCTGCGCTTCGGCAAATGCCTCGGCGCCGGCGCCGGCAAAGAGCACGTGCTCGCTGTGGTCCAGCACGGCGCGCGCGGCCAGCACCGGGTTGCGCAGGCGCGTGACGCAGGCCACGGCGCCGGCTTCCAGCGTGGCACCGTCCATCACCGCGGCATCAAGCTCATAGGTGCCGGCATGGGTCAGCACGGCGCCCTTGCCGGCGTTGAACAGCGGGCATTCTTCCAGCAGGCGCACCGCCTCGGTGACCGCATCGAGCGCGCTGCCGCCCTCGGCCAGGACGCGCTGGCCGGCTTGCAGCACGTGTTGCAGCGCTTCGATGTATTCGCGTTCGCGGGCGGCGTCCATCGCCGCGCGGGTGATGGTGCCGGCGCCGCCGTGGATGGCAATGACTGCTGGTTGCATGTGGATGCTCAGGACTTGCGGGTGTTGGAGGATCGGCCGCGCTTGGCGCCAGCCGTGAGTTCGGTGGACTGCGGGGTGCCGGGCGCGGCACGGCCGGCGGACTCCGCGGCCGGCGCGCCGTACAGCCACGGCAGCAGGAATTCAGTCATTTCAGCAGCGGCCTTGACCGGGCGCTCGGCCCGGTGCGCCACCGCGCCGCACAGCGCCTCGATCAGCGCCAGCACGGTGGCATCGGAGTTGGCCGAGAGCCGGTTGCCGGCCTGCGCGTAGAGCGCGATATCGGCCAGCGGCGCCAGCGGCGAGGTCGGCCCGTCGGTCAGCGCCAGCACCTGGCCGCCGTGCGACTTGGCCCGCTCGGCCAGTTCGATGGTGTCCGTGACGTAGCGCGGGAAGGCAATCACGATCAGCAGGTCGCTTGGCTGCTGCTTGAACAACTGCCGCGCCGCATGCGAGGCGCCGCCGGCGCCTGCCACCGAGGTCACCATGCGGCAGTGCATTTCCAGCCCGTGCTGCAGCAGGCCCGCCAGGAAACCGCTGGCGCCGAAACCGGCCACGTAGACACGCTGCGCCGCCAGGATCGCCGAGACCGCGCGCTCGCAGGCCTCCGGGTCGATGCCGCGGCGCGTGGCTTCCGCGTTGGCCGCGGCATCTTCCAGCGAGGCGGCGAAGACTTCGGCCGCGGTCGCGGGCCGCTCCAGCTCGCTGCGCAGCCGCTCCACCGGAGCCAGCGTGGCTTCGAAGCCGCGCACCAGCTCGGCCCGGAACTGCGGATAACCGTCGAACCCCAGCGCCCGCGCAAAGCGGTTGGCCGTGGCCACCGACACCTCCACCGCCGCGGCAAATTCGTCGATGCGCATGGTTGCCGCGCGGAACAGATTGGCCAGCACGTATTCCGCCATGCGGCGGTGCGCCGGCGTCAGCGCCGGCAAGCTGCGCGCAATGCGGTCTGAGATCGAATGGCCTTTTGGCATGGTGGAAGCGGTTGGTCTGGACGTCACCGGATGGGCGCCGTTTTCGTGAAAATGAATTTACACGTAACGCACGAACAAGAAAATAGAGTTTTGCGAGACCAAGGGTAATCCCTGAATCGCCGAGGCACGAAGGCACATTGGCGGTGCACGTTGCCGAGCTGTTTTGCACCGCCACGGCGTGCGGCGCACCGGAAACGCTACAATGCCGGCCAGCGCACCAGACCCGGCGGTTGCCCGCTTTCTCCGCGCTTTTTCTGTTTTTCACTCAGGCATTTCCCCCTCTCGTGATCCGAATCGACCAGCTAGTCCTCCAGCGCGGCACCAAGGTGCTGTTCGACCACACCAGCGTGACGCTCAACCCGGGCGAGCGCGTGGGCCTTGTCGGCGCCAACGGCAGCGGCAAGTCGACGCTGTTCGCGCTGCTGCGCGGTGAACTGCATCCGGACGGGGGCGATGTCATCGTGCCGGCGCAGTGGCGCGTCGCGCACGTGGCGCAGGAAACGCCTGCGGTCAGCCGCACCGCCGTGGATTACGTGATCGATGGCGACACCCGTTTGCGCGAGATCGAAGCCGCCATCGCCGCCGCACAGGCCAGCGGCGACGGCAGCGCCGAGGGCGAAGCCCACGCCGCCTTTGCCGACGCCGACGGCTACACCGCCCCGGCGCGCGCCGAGGCCCTGCTGCTGGGCCTGGGCTTCACGCTGGCGCAGGTGTCGCAGCCGGTGGCCTCGTTCTCCGGCGGATGGCGCATGCGCCTGAACCTGGCGCAGGCGCTGATGTGCCCGTCCGACCTGCTGCTGCTCGACGAACCGACCAACCACCTGGACCTGGACGCCATCGTCTGGCTGGAGGACTGGCTGGCGCGCTACCCCGGCACGCTGGTGATGATTTCGCACGACCGCGAATTCCTCGACGCGATCTGCAACGTCACCGTGCATATCGAGAACCAGCAACTGCGCCGCTATGGCGGCAACTACACGCTGTTCGAGACCCTGCGCCTGCAGCAGATGGCGCAGCAGCAGTCCGCCTACGTGCGCCAGCAGAAGGAAATCGCGCACCTGGAATCGTTCATCACGCGCTTCAAGGCCAAGGCGACCAAGGCGCGCCAGGCACAGAGCCGCGTCAAGGCGCTGGAAAAGATGGAGCGGCTGGCGCCGGTGCACGTGGCCGCCGGCTTCGCCTTCGAGTTCCGCGAACCCGACGCCGCGCCCAACCCGATGATGGTGCTCGACGGCGTCGACTGCGGATATGCCGAGGCCGAGCCGCCCGTCACCATCCTGCACAAGCTGGCGCTGTCGATCCAGAACGGCCAGCGCATCGGCCTCTTGGGCGCCAACGGCCAGGGCAAGTCCACGCTGGTCAAGACCCTGGCCGGCACGCAGGACCCGCTCACGGGCAAGCTGCGCCTGGGCAAGGGCCTGCAGATCGGCTACTTCGCCCAGCACCAGCTGGAGACACTGCGCGACCACGACTCGCCGCTGCAGCACCTGGCACGCCTGGCGCCCGACACCCGCGAGCAGGAGCTGCGCGACTTCCTCGGCAGCTTCAACTTCCGCGGCGACATGGCCACCGCGCCGATCGAGCCCTTCTCGGGCGGCGAGAAGGCGCGGCTGGCCCTGGCGCTGATCGTCTGGCAGAAGCCCAACCTGCTGCTGCTGGACGAACCGACCAACCACCTGGACCTCGATACCCGCGAGGCGCTGACCATGGCGCTGGCGCAGTTCGAAGGCACGCTGATCCTGGTCTCGCACGACCGCCACCTGCTGCGCGCCACCGCCGACCAGTTCATGCTGGTGGCCGACGGCACCATCAAGCCGTTCGACGGCGACCTGGACGACTACCGCGACTGGTTGCTGCAACAGGCCGCGGCCAAGCGCAATGCCGCCACCGCCGCGCACCTGGCAGAGAACGCCGGCGATGCCGCGGCGGCGGTCAACCGCAAGGACCAGCGCCGCGCGGAGGCCGACGAGCGCCAGCGGCTGTCAGCACTGCGCAAGCCGTTGACGAAGGAACTGGAAAAGGTGGAAAAGCGCATGGCGGTGCTGCAAACCGCCAAGGAGGAGATCGACCAGTTCATGGCCGATGAAAGCAGCTATGCCGAAGCCAACAAGACGAAGCTGATGGAGATGCTCAAGCGCCAGGGCGAGGTCAATGGCGAGCTGGAGACGCTTGAGGAGAAGTGGCTGGAGTTGCAGGAGCAGATCGAGCAGATTGCGTAATCTGGTTCGAGTCCCCTCCCTCGCACCACCGCAAACAAGAAACGGCGCCAATGGCGCCGTTTCTTATGTCGATGGCTTGCTCCCGACTCAGCGGAAATTCTTCTCGCGCCGGATCAACCCCACCGCCAGTGTCAGCGTCAGGATAAACAGCCAGATCAGCGACCATGCCGGCACCGACAGCCCCAGCACCGGCGGCAGCGGCGCGGTGCACAGGCCATCGGCGTAGAACACCTGAGGCAGCGCCTTGGCAGTCGGCAGCGCGTTGACCCAGTTTTCCAGCGGGTCGATGCCGCAACTGGCCTTGGGATTGAGCAGCAGCGACACGTGGTAGACCGCCACCGCAATGCCGGCGATGCCGGAGAGCATGCCCAGGCCCTGCCACAGCGAGCGCGTGTTCTGCGCCACCGCGGCCAGCAGCGAGAAGATGCCGATGCCGATAAAGGCGAAGCGCTGCATCACGCAGAGCGGACAGGGCTGGTAGCCCTTTTCAAACTGCAGGTAGAGCGCAACGCCGACCAGGCCGAAGGAAACGAGGGCGATCAGCAGGAAGTAGGCGCGGGAGTTGGCTTGCATGGTTGGCGATCAGGTGTTCCGATAATCGGTGCCGTCAGTGGATGGCGCGGCATTGCTGCGCATTATTACCTATTTTGCAGCGCCTGCAGTTGGCGTCACACGCAGCGCAAGCCCCCTGCCCTGTGGCGGATTGACGCAGGGGTGCTACCCGCCGGCTGCCTGCCACGCCGTGCGCGGCAAACGGTACAGGCAATGGGGCCGCAACGGATGCCCTGGCGGCAATGCGGGATGCTCAAAGCCCACGGCATCCTCGCGCATGCCGAGCCTTTCCATGACCGCCCGCGAGCGTGAATTGGCGAGTGTCGTGAAGGACACGATTTCATCCAGCCCCAGCCGCTCAAAGCCCCAGGCAAGCGCGCCGCGTGCCGCCTCGGTCGCGTAGCCGCTGCCCCAAGCGTGCCGCGCCAAGCGCCAGGCGATCTCCACGCAAGGCGCGAACGGCAGCGCCGCGGTGGGCTCGTGCAGTCCGACAAACCCCAGGAAAACACCGTCCGCCTTGCGCTCCGCTACCCAGACGCCCCATCCCTTCGCTGCGATCAGGCTGCGGCAGTGGTCGGCCATCGCATCGCTTTCAACACGCGTCAGCGGCGCAGGGAAATAGCGCATCACCTGCGCATCGGCATTGAGCGCGGCAAACGGCGCATAGTCCGCCTCGCGCCACTGGCGCAGCCGCAGGCGTTCGGTCTCGAAGGCGATGCCGTCGTCCATACTCAGTCCAGATGGCGCACGCGGTCGATGGCCTGCTCGATGCGTTCCACCGCGATCACTTCGAGCCCGTCGATCTTCTGTTTGGGCGCGTTCGCCTTGGGAATCACGGCGATCGTAAAGCCCAGCTTGGCGGCTTCCTTCAGGCGCTCCTGCCCGCGCGGGCTGGGGCGGATCTCGCCGGCCAGGCCGACTTCGCCGAACACCACCAGGCCGCGCGGCAGCGGCTTGTTGCGCATCGATGAATGGATCGACAGCAGCACCGCGAGGTCGGCGGCGGGCTCGGTGATCTTGACCCCGCCCACCGCGTTCAGGAACACGTCCTGGTCAAAGCAGGCAATGCCCGCGTGCCGGTGCAGCACCGCCAGCAGCAGCGCCAGCCGGTTCTGCTCAAGGCCCACCGCCAGCCGGCGCGGGTTGGGTACATGGGCGGTATCGACCAGCGCCTGGATCTCAACCAGCAGCGGACGCGTGCCCTCCTGCGTCACCAGCACGCACGAGCCCGGCACGGTCTCTTCGTGCTGCGACAGGAACAGCGCCGACGGATTGCTGATGCCGCGCAGGCCGCGCTCGGTCATGGCAAACACGCCCAGCTCATTGACCGCGCCGAAGCGGTTCTTGAAGGCGCGGATCAGCCGGTGCGACGAGTGGGTATCGCCCTCGAAATACAGCACCGTATCGACGATATGCTCCAGCACGCGCGGACCCGCCAGGCTGCCTTCCTTGGTCACATGGCCGACCAGGATGATGGTGATGCCGCTGCTCTTGGCAATGCGCGTCAGCTGCGCCGCGCATTCGCGTACCTGCGCGACCGAGCCCGGTGCGGAGGTCAGCGCCTCGGAGTACAGCGTCTGGATCGAGTCGATTACCGCGACTTCGGGCTTTTCCACTTCCAGCGTGGCCTGGATCTTCTCCAGCTGGATTTCGGCAAGCAACCCCAGCGACGGGCTTTCCACGCCCAGCCGCTGCGCGCGCAGCGCGATCTGCGCACCGGATTCTTCGCCGCTGACATAGAGCACGCGGCGCTGGCCCGCAAGGTTGGCCAGGGCCTGCAGCAGCAGCGTGGACTTGCCGATGCCGGGATCGCCGCCGATCAGCACCACCCCGCCCGACACCAGGCCGCCGCCCAGCACGCGGTCGAATTCATCGATGCCGCTGGAGAAGCGCGGCACGTCAGCGGCATCGATCTCCGACAGCTTGCGCACCGTGGCCGAGGCGGCCAGCGGCTGGAAGCGCTTGTTCGCGGCGGACTCGGCCACCGTCTCAACCAGCGTGTTCCACTGCTGGCAATGCGGGCACTGGCCGGCCCAGCGCGGCGTGGTGCCGCCGCATTCAGTACACGTATAGACAGTCTTGGTCTTGGCCAACGGATGTCCTTGCAGGAAAAAACGAGCCGGGCCCACAAGTGGCCCGGCCGGCAGATGGTAAGTGCGCGGGCCTGCGCCCGCACCAACGCCCCGGATCAGGCCACGGCAGGCGCGGCGCTGTCCGAAGCCGTGATCGTCGCCACCGAGGTCGGCACGCGCGGCGCGAGCGCGCACATCAGCTCGTAGCCGACCGTGCCGCTGGCCTGCGCCACCTCGTCGATCGGCAGGCCCTGGCCCCACAGCGTGACCGGGCTGCCGACCTTGGCCTTCGGGCACGGGGTCAGGTCCACGCACAGCATGTCCATCGACACGCGCCCGACCAGTTCGGTGCGCACGCCATCGACCAGCACCGGCGCACGTTGCTCGCCCCAGCCCGACGCGTGGCGCGGGTAGCCGTCGGCATAGCCGCACGCCACCACGCCGATGCGCATCGGCCGCTCGGCGGTGAACAAGGAGCCGTAGCCGACGGTATCGCCCGGCTGCAGGTCCTGCACCGAGATCAGTTCGCTGTGCAGCGACATGGCGGGCTGCAGGCCGGTGCCGGCAATATCGGCATCGCGCCCGGTCGGCGAGGCGCCGTACAGGATGATGCCGGGGCGCACCCAGGCGCGGTGCGCCTGCGGGTGCCACAGCACCGCGGCCGAGTTCGACAGGCTGGCCTCGCCCGGCAGGTTGGCCGTGGCGGCATCGAACGCCTCGATTTGGTGGGCGACGCCTCGGGCACTATCCGCATCGGAAAAATGCGTCATATGGACGATACTGCCTACACAGGGCATGGCACGGGCGCGCTCCCAGGCGGTACGGTAATCCGCCGGATGGAAGCCGAGCCGGTTCATGCCGGTGTTGAGCTTGAGCTGGATGGCCAGCGGCCCCTTGGCGCGTGCGCTTTCCAACATGCGCAGCTGCTCGTCGCAATGGATCGCGGTGGTCAGGCGGTATTGTTCGATGACGGCAACATCCTGCGGCTGGAAGAAGCCCTCCAGCAGCAGGATCGGGCCCTGCCAGCCAAGGTCACGCAGCAGCACGGCCTCGTTCAGGTCCAGCAGGCCGAAGCCGTCGGCACCCCGCAGCGCAGCAAAGACGCGGCGGATGCCGTGGCCGTAGGCATTGGCCTTGACCACCGCCCAGATGCGCGAATCCGGCGCCTTGCGGCGGATGATGTCGAGATTGTTGGCCAGGGCGGGTTGATGGATGACAGCGTGGATGGGTCTTGGCATGGGAGTCACATCTCAGGAAGCGGACGAGCAAGCAGGCGGCGCCGGCGGGATGGGCGGCCGGCGCGGGCGCTGGAAGGACGGCTCTGTCTCAGTATCGATGGCGCAAACGTCACCTGTCGGTGTACAGCAGCATGTTGCGGCGACTGGCATGCGGGAATGTGCGGAATTGGCACGCCCTTGTATCCCAGTCACCATATCGGTTCGACCACGCACCAGATCAGGGAAGACCCGGTCGGCTGGTCGCGATCGCAGTCGTTATTTGAACACATTCGGATGCCGTTGCCGGGGGTCATTGGGGAATCGGCACGGCAATCCGCTGTCAAAAAGAGCCCTTGCCGGGGTTCGGGAATGTCATGTTTTCGTGATATAAAGCCGGACGCTCCGGCCATGTTCTAAAAGCGAAGCATTATGTCAATGACTGTCAGGCAAGCCTCAAGACGCCGCAGCGCAGCACCTCAGACACAATTCGACACGGCCGCGGCACAAGGTTCCCTGCAAACCATGGCCTCCCCGGTGGGCGCTAGCCTGCCCAGCCTGAGCGGAGTTCGCGATGGAGAAAAAGTCGACAGCATGAAGAAGGGTTTTTACACCATCATGGCCGCGCAGTTTTTTTCTTCGCTGGCCGACAACGCCTTACTGATCGCCGCGATCGCCCTTCTCACCGAATTGCATTCCCCGCAGTGGATGACCCCGCTGCTCAAGCTGTTCTTCGTCCTTTCCTACGTCGTCCTCGCCGCCTTCGTCGGCGCCTTTGCCGACTCCATGCCCAAGGGGCGGGTGATGCTCATCACCAACGCCATCAAGGTGGTCGGCTGCGCCATCATGATGTTCGGGCTGCACCCGTTGCTGGCGTATGGCGTGGTGGGATTCGGCGCGGCCGCGTACTCGCCGGCCAAGTACGGCATCCTGACCGAACTGCTGCCGCCAGAGAAACTGGTGATGGCCAATGGCTGGATCGAGGGGCTGACGGTGGGTTCGATCATCCTGGGCACCGTGGTGGGTGGCGCGCTGATCTCGGTGCATATCTCCAGCCTCCTGCTGCGCTTTGACGTCCCCCTCATCAACACCGGCATCGACACCCCGGCCGAAGCCGCGATGGTGGTGATCATGCTGTTCTACGTGGTCGCCTCGATCTTCAACCTGTTTATCCCCGATACCGGCGCCCGCTATCCGGCGCAGGAAAAGAACCCGATCAGGCTGATCGCAGAGTTCGGCGACTGCTTCGTGGCGCTGTGGCGCGACAAGCTGGGCCAGATCTCGCTGGCGGTGACCACGCTGTTCTGGGGCGTGGGCGCCACGCTGCAGTTCATCGTGCTGAAGTGGGCCGAGAAGTCGCTGGGACTGAACCTGTCCCAGGGCGCGCTGCTGCAGGCCGTGGTGGCCGTGGGCGTGGCCGTGGGCGCGATCCTGGCCGCGGCGCGCATCCCGCTGCGCAAGTCGCTGTCGGTGCTGCCCTTTGGCGTGGCCATGGGCGCCACCGTGATGATCATGGCGTTCTACACCAAGGATGCGATGCCCCATGTCACGCTGGACGTGCTGGGCATGCATATGCCGCTGTACATGGCCATCGCCTATGTGTTCCTGATGGTGGTGG
This sequence comes from Cupriavidus sp. FW305-F7, assembly GCF_058782875.1. Classification (NCBI taxonomy): domain Bacteria; kingdom Pseudomonadati; phylum Pseudomonadota; class Betaproteobacteria; order Burkholderiales; family Burkholderiaceae; genus Cupriavidus; species Cupriavidus sp. FW305-F7. Next base: position 103,258 of record NZ_JBYSYC010000017.1, read on the forward strand.
GCGCCATGTCGGGCTACTTCGTGGTGCCGATGAACGCGCTGCTGCAGCACCGCGGGCACGTGCTGCTGTCGGCCGGCCACTCCATCGCGGTGCAGAACTTCAATGAGAACGTCTCGGTGCTGCTGATGCTGTGCCTGTATGCGCTGCTGATCAAGCTGAACGTGCCGATCGGCGTGGTCATCATCGCGCTGGGCCTGTTTATCTGCGTGACCATGGCGCTGGTGCTCAAGCTGCACAAGTACAACGTTCGCACCTTCAACTCGCTGGCGATGATCGGCGAGGACAAGCACCACTAGGGTCTCTCCCGCGTCCATCTGCCTGCAGCCGGCGCGAGTGGCTCAGGCCGTGTCGCCCGGCGCGGCCTGCTGCCCTGGCCTGGACGGCTCCGCCGCCCGTGCCAGCGCACGCTCTTCCCACCCCGGCGGCACCACGAACCCGCGCGAGAATTCGCGCCACCAGCCCGGCGCCTCTGGCCCGGCCGGCTCCAGTTCACACAACATCACCGGCGATTCGCGCCGCCAGCCGTGATCATGGCGCGGGTCGGCAAAGCGCTGCGCCAGCATCGCATGCAGTGCGCCGACATCTTCCGTGCCGGCTTCGGGCACCAGCGCGCCCGATAACCACCCGGTACGCGGCAGGCGGCACCAGCGCAAGCCAGGCCGCGCGGCTGCGCGGGCGGCCCAGCCGTCGAGCGTGGACCACCAGCCGTGCAGATGGTCTGGCGCGATGCCCAGCGCATCCAGCCCCGGCGGCACCCGGCCATCGCGATAGAACAGCCACCCCAGCAGGTAGACCTCGCTGCGGTCCACCGTATGTCCCAGCAGGGCCTGTGCCTCCGCGGTGCAGCCCAGCGGGAGCTGGCGGTGCACGATGTGGCCCAGCTTGTCGCCAAGGCGGTCGACCAGGTTCGGGCCGACGAAATCCTGCGCCCGCGGCACCTGGCTGACGCCAGGCGCCATCAGGTAGAACTTGGCCGCCATCTCCCAGTGGACCACCGCGCCCGACGCCTGCTCGCGCCAGATAAAGTCCAGCTCGCCCAGCGTGCGGATACCCTGTCGCCCTGCGCGCCGCACCGGCACGTTGGCAGCCAGCAGCGACAGCCCCTGCATATGGCGCAGCGCGAAATGCAGCAGCCGCTCGGCATGGCGGCCCAGCCGCAGGCTGCGGCTGGCGGGGTCCTGGTCGGGGTCGTCGGCGGAGGGGGCGGCGTGGCCGTCGGCCAGTTCGTCGATGGTGGCGGGCAGCGTGGCGGGGTCCGCGGCTTCCAGCCAGTGCTGCCAGGCGGCCAGTGTGCCGGCAGGCCAGCGTGCCGGGGCCGCGCCCGGCACCGCCGCCAGCAACGGCGGCGAGAGCGTGGTCCAGGCCAGGTCGCGCGTGCGCGCCGACGCGGCGCGGCGCCACAGCGGCGGGCCCGACGGCCTGTTGCCGTCGCCGCCGCGGGTCAGGGAGAGATCAGGCCCCAGCTCCCGCACGGTCATGAACCTCCCTGGCCAGGCACAGGTCTTCCCAGGCGCGCGCCTTGTCGGTCAGGGTGCGCAGCAGGTAAGCCGGATGGTAGGTCACCACCACGGGGATGCCTTCATAGCTATGTACGGTGCCGCGCAGCTTGCCGATCGGCGTGGTGGTGCGCAGCAGCGACTGCGCCGCAAAGCGGCCCAGCACGACGATCACCCTGGGCTTCACCAGCGCGATCTGGCGGCGCAGGAACGGCTCGCACTGCGCCACCTCTTCGGGCTCCGGGTTGCGGTTGCCGGGCGGGCGGCACTTGAGCACGTTGGCGATAAACACATTGCGCCCGCGCGCCAGCCCGAGCGAGCCGAGCATATTGTCGAGCAGCTTGCCGGCCTGGCCGACGAAGGGCTCGCCCTGCAGGTCTTCGTTCTCGCCGGGGGCTTCGCCCACCAGCATCCATTCGGCCTGGCGGTCGCCCACCCCGAATACGGTATTGGTGCGGTTCTGGCACAGGCCGCAGGCGGTGCAGCTTGCCACGGCGGCGTCCAGCGCCGGCCATTCCATGCTGGCGATGGCAGCTTCGCGCCCCGCTTGCGCCGAGCCGGGTTCCGGACCGGCGGGGACCAGGGCAGGCGCAACCGGTGTCCGGGAGACAGGCGGCGCCACCGGCGCCGACACCGGCATGGCGGGTTCCGCAACCACTGCGGCAAACTCGGCCACAGGCGCCTCGGCAACAGCCATCGCTGCCTGCGCCACGGCCGCCTCCGGCGCGGCGTCTGCCTGCGCATCCGCGCGCTCGCGCGGCACCCATTCGGTCGGGATGCCCAGGACTTCCAGGAACTGTGCGCGGCGGCTCATGCCCTGCCCTCCGTGCCTTCATTGGCGGCGGCCTCCGCCGGCCAGTTGCGGCGCAGCACCAGCGCGTCCTCGCGCTTGCTGCCCAGGGCCGGGTAATAGCCCTTGCGGCGCCCGATCTCGGCAAACCCCGCCGCCTGGTACAGCGCGATCGCCCCGGTATTGGACGGCCGCACTTCCAGCAGCATGGTATGGATGCGGTGCGCGTGCGCGGTGGCCAGCACCACCGCCAGCATCAGCCGCCCCAGCCCCTGGCGCTGGCGCTGCGGCTCGACGGTGATATTGAGCAGGTGCATTTCATCGACCACCGGCATCAGCACGGCGTAGGCCACCAGCGAGCCCACCGGGTCGCGCAGCGTCAGGCCGAGATGCCCGGACTTGACCGAGTTCTCGAAATTGCCGCGGGTCCACGGATGGCTGTAGGCACGCGCCTCGATACCTGCCACGGCCTCCAGGTCGAGCGCGCTCATGCGGCCCAGCGCCCAGCCGACCGGCAGCGCCGGCATGGCGGGCACGGCCGGCCAGTCGTTGCGGTGATCGAGCGGATAGGCTGCACTCACGATGCGCTCCCGGCCTGGGCCGCGGCACGGGCGGCAGCGACGGCTTCGCGTTCGGCGATGGTCTGGGCGACCTTGTCGCGCAGGTAGATCGGCATGGCCTGGTCAGCGTCGATGGCCTCGCCGCGCGCCAGTGCGCGCAGTGCAATCGCGACCATCGGCTGCGCATGGGGCATCGCCTCCGGCAGCACGCGCGCGGCGCGCGCCAGGCCCGCCAGCCGCTCGCCGAAGACGGTGGCTGCGTTGCCGGCCAGCCAGAATTCGCCGTCGGGCAGCGGCACGGTTTCCGGCGCGCTGACCTGCATCGGCGTAACTTCCGCCCATTCCCGCGCGCTGGCATGCCAGCGGAAAGCAGCGGAATAGGCTTCATCCATGCGCGCGTCCAGCGCCACCAGCACCGCGGTATCGTCCGGCAGCGCCGGGGTGGCGGCCCGCGCGCGCTCGGCGCAGGTCATCAGGGTATTGACCGGAACCACCGGCAGCCCGGCGCCGAAGGCCAGCCCCTGTGCCACGCCGCAGGCGGTGCGCAGGCCGGTGAACGAGCCCGGGCCGGCGCCAAAGGCAATCGCAGCACAGTCCGCCAGCGCGATGCCGGCTTCGGCCAGCAGTTCGCCGGCAGCCGGCAGCACGCGTGCCGACGAGCGTGCGCCAGTGTGCTCATGGCGCACCAGGCACTCGACTCCGGCACCCGGCACCGCACGTCCGAGCGCGACCGAGCACCACTCTGTAGAAGTTTCAACAGCAAGAATCCAGGACATGGCGCGATTGTATCCGGTGACGCCCGGAATCGAGGGCTTCTTCGGTTTTATACGGACGGCGCGGCGGCGCCGGGCGGCTATCATCGGCCTGAACTTTCGCAATCCAGACAGCACCTACGGAGGAACCCCATGAGCGACCTGCAGGCACGCTTCGACCAGGCCCAGATCGACGTCAAGCAATTGAGCGAGCGCCCCAGCAACATGTCCCTGCTGCGCCTGTACGCGCTGTTTAAGCAAGGCAGCGAAGGCGATGCCCACGGCGACAAGCCCGGCATGACCGACTTTGTCGGCCGCTACAAGTTTGAAGCCTGGGAAGCCCTGCGCGGCACCGCGCGCGAACAGGCGATGGAGCAGTACATCGCGCTGGTGGAAGAACTGCGCAGCGGCGCAGCCAGCTAAGCCGGCGCAGCCAGGCCCGGCGGCTTCAGGCCGCCGGCACCGGCCGCGGCCGGATCCGCCACGCCGCGAACATCGCGCTGGCGATCACGACACCCACCGCCAGGAAGGTTTCATCGAAGGCCCGGATGCGCGCCGCCTGCACGGCGGCGTCGCCGGCCTGGCCCAGCACCGCGCCGTGCTCCGCCAGCCGCCATTGCAGCCCCACGCCGGCCAGGCTCACGCCGATGGCGCCGCCCAGCTGGCGCAGGAAGTTGATGCAGCTCGAGCCCTGCGCGATCAGCGTGAAGTCCACCCCCCGCATTGCCCCCAGCGTCAGCGACGGCAGGATGCAGCCCAGCCCGATCCGCCCCAGCACCGCCAGTGCCACCAGCACCAGATAAGGCGTGGCGCGCGAGCCCAGCGCCATCAGCAGGAACGACAGCGACAGCAGCGCCAGCCCGAACGACACCTGGACATGCGGCGCGATCTTGTGGGTGAAGCGCCCCGATACGGCAATCGTCAGCGCCAGCACCACGCCCGCCGGGAACAGCACCAGGCCCGCGCGCGACGGCGTGTATTCCAGCGCCATCTGCATATAGATCGGCAGCAGGTAGGTCGAGCCGAACAGCCCCGCGCCGTAGATAAAGGCCACCACCGCCCCGGCCGCGAACTGCCGGTAGCTGTAGAGCCGCAGGTTCATCAGCGGATGCGCCGCGCGCAGCTGCCATAGCACGAACGCCGCCAGCATCAGCACGCCGAAGCCCGACAGCGCCAGGCCTGCGGGCACGCTGTCGCGCATCTCGACCACGCCGTTGAGCAGGCTGACCGTGGCAATGCCGGCCAGGCCCAGCCCGCGCCAGTCCAGCGGCTGGCGCTCGCCCATCATGATCGAGTCCACCGCCATGAAGCGCCGCGCCATCAGCACGCCAATCAGCGTCAGCGGCACCACCACGAAGAAGATCGAGCGCCAGCCGAAGGCCTCGACCAGGAAACCACCCAGGCTGGGCCCCAGCGCCGGCGCCAGCACCACGCCAAAGCCGAACATGCTGATCGCCTTGCCCTGCTCACGCTCTTCGAAGACGCGCAGGATCAGGATATTGGGCAGCGGCTGCATGATGCCCGCGGCGATGCCTTCGGCCACGCGCATCGCGATCATCACGCCGTAGGTCGGTGAAAAGCCGCCGAAGAACCCGCCCGCGCCCAGCAGCAGCGAGGCCCCCAGGAAGGTGCGGCGCAGCCCGTAGCGATTCAGCAGCCAGGGCGTCAGCAGCATCGACAACGTCATCGCGATCATGAAGCTGGCCGCCACCCATTGCGCGCGCTCCTGCCCCAGCACGAAGTGCCGGCTCAGGTCCGGAATCGCTACGTTGATGATGGTGGACGAGACGATCGACGAGATCGTGCCCAGCATCAGCGTCACCAGCACCAGCCAGCGCAGCCGCTCGCCGTAGCGCTCACGCAGCGCCAGCCGGGTCGGCAGACCCGGCCGCTGGCCGGAACCCTCCGGCGTGGCGGAGCCCTCGCTCACCCCAGCCGTCCGGTGTCAGCGATCTCGCGGATCTTGCGCACGGTGTCGATATCGGCCTCGTGGTAGGCGGATTTGACGATCTCGGCGTAGCGGTCATCGCCGCTGGCGTCGACCGCCGGCATGGTGGTGTTGTAGACAAAGCGCAGCAGCAGCGCGCCCGGGCCCGGGGTCTCGATCGCCATGGTCAGCGTGCCGCCGGCATGCTCGGCCGTAGCCGCGGTTTCATAGCGCACCTGCCGGCGCGGCTCGAATACCACATGATCCTGGATCGACGCCTCGCCAAAATGCAGCACGCGATCGATCCAGTTGTCGCCGCGGCCGACTACCTCGGCGCGGTCCAGCCCCAGCACGAAGAGTTCGGGCGACTCGGCGCGCAGCACCAGCCCTTGCCACAGCTGGTCAGGCGTCAGCAGATCCAGTTGAGGATTGCCCGGATCGTTGATCTCAACCAAGTGCTCGAAACGCAACTTCATTCTCCCTGTCTGCAATGATTCGATATTATGAAGTCTCCGCGTGTTCGGGAGTCCTTTTTGTCTGCGCGGTGCAACATGGCTTGACACGAGCCATTGCCCTTTATCGACCAATATCCACGCCAACTGGAGTCCCGCATGAGCGCTGCGCCGCTGGCCGAAACCGATCCCCTGCAGATCCTTGTCTACGCCGACTCGCTGTCATGGGGCATCGTGCCCGGCACGCGCCGGCGCCTGCCGTTCCCGGTGCGCTGGCCCGGCCGGCTGGAGCTGGGCTTGAACGCCGAAGGCGGCGCCCCGGTGCGCATCATCGAAGACTGCCTGAACGGCCGCCGCACGGTCTGGGACGATCCCTTCAAACCCGGCCGCAACGGCCTGCAGGGGCTGGCGCAGCGCATTGAAATCCACTCGCCGCTGGCACTGGTGGTCCTGATGCTGGGCAACAACGATTTCCAGTCGATGCACCCGCACAACGCCTGGCACGCCGCCCAGGGCATCGCCACTCTGGTGCAGGCCATCCGTAGCGCGCCGATCGAGCCTGGCATGCCGGTGCCGCCGGTGCTGGTCGTCACCCCACCCCCGATCCGCACCCCGCGCGGCCCGCTGGCGCCCAAGTTTGCCGGCGGCGAGCATAAGTGGACGGGCCTGCCGCAAGCCGTGGCCGAGGTCTGCACGCAATTGGGCTGTCCGCTGTTCGACGCCGGCACCGTGATCCAGAGCAGCGAGGTCGACGGCGTGCACCTGGATGCCGACGCGCACCTCGCACTCGGCGACGCGCTGCGCCCGGTCGTGTGGCAGATGCTGCGCGCCTAGCGCGCCGTTCCTGACACCTGCCTGCGGCCGGCTGAAACATCACTCCTGACAGCAGGTGTCAGGAGACCCGGCGCACAATGCGGCCGCTCTCACACGGAACGCCGCCAGGAGGCTGTCATGGAGTTGCTGATCAATATCGATGTCGACGATCTGCCGCGCGGCATCGACTTCTACGCGCAGGGGCTTGGCCTGACGCTGAACCGCAAGCTGTTCGACGGCACCGTCGCCGAAATGCTGGGCGGCAATACTCCGATCTACCTGCTCGCCAAGCCCGCCGGCACCCGCCCCACCACCCGCGCCGACACCCGGCGCGACTACCGCCGCCACTGGACCCCGGTCCACCTCGACTTTGTCGTCGCCAACCTGGAACAGGCCATCGAACGCGCGCTGGAAGCCGGCGCCGAGATCGAGGACTGGCCGCAGGACTTTGACTGGGGGCGGCAGGCAACGCTGTCAGACCCGTTCGGGCATGGCTTGTGTTTTATCGAATGGAAGGGCGCGGGGTACGGGGCGTAGCCGGCTGAGCCCGCCGTACCTGCGACACCAGCGGTTTTCGGACTATTCGCGTATCCGTGGCCTGGCCCAAATGTCACATTTCCATGCGGCATCGGGCTTGCCTGTTTCCCTGACGCTCGCGTTGTAATAACATTGTGCTGACGCGCAATGAGGGGCAAGAAATGAAAGCGACGATCCGCAAGATGGGCAACTCACAAGGTGTCCTGATCCCCAAGGCAATCCTGGCGCAGCTAGGTCTGGAGAATGAAGTGGAAATGGAAATCGTGAATGACGCGCTGGTGCTCCGGCGCCCTAGGCAAGCACCGCGGCAAGGCTGGGCGGAAGCCAGCCAGGCCATCGCCGCGGCCGGTGACGACGCCCTGGTATTGGGCGACTTCCCCAACACCGACGACGCGGAGCTGAAGTGGTAGCGCGCGGCGACGTCTGGCTGGTTGCGCTTGACCCGACCGTCGGCAGCGAGATCGAGAAGACACGCCCCTGCGTCATCCTCTCGCCGCCGGAAATGCACGACTACCTGCGCACCGTCACCGTGGCGCCAATGACCACCGGCAGCAGGCCGGCACCGTTTCGCGTCCCGGTGACCTTCCAGCGCAAGACTGGCCTGATCCTGCTGGACCAGCTCCGGACCGTGGACAAGTCCCGGCTGGTCAGGCGGGCCGGCGGCCTGAGTGACAGGATTGTGGAGGACACCTTGCGGACATTGCGCGAAGTCTTTGCAGACTGAGCCGTGACGCAGAAGCATTTAATGCCGGCAATCTGGCGTCATTTGGATTCATAAGCATACGAAAAAGAAATAGACGCCAGATTCATTCCCGCTGCGCCATCTGGACGCAATTGCGTTAATCTGTGGCCATCGCCCCGGTCAGACGATCCCTGCCCAGGCGACAGTCTCACTCGCCACATAACCAGAATATCTCCAGAACTCCTATGCGCAGCACGTCTCTCATCAAGCGTCTGGCGGTCGCAGTGTCCGCCCTTGGTTTTATCGCCGCCGGCAGCGCGTCGCCCCAGGAACAGACTATCCGCGTTGGCACCGTCAGCGGCCCGGACGCCGAGGTCTGGCAAGTCGTCCAGAAAGTGGCCAAGCGCAATGGCCTGAACGTCAAGGTCGTGGAGTTCAACGACTACGTGCAGCCCAATGCCGCACTGGATGCCGGCGACCTGGACGCCAACAGCTTCCAGCACCAGCCCTACCTGGACAGCCAGGTGAAGCAGCGCGGCTACAAGATGCAGAGCGTGGGCTACACCTATATCTCGCCGCTGGGTATCTACGCGAAGAACCTGAAGTCGCCGAAGGACCTGCCGCAAGGCGCCAAGGTAGCCGTGCCCAACGACCCGTCCAATGAGAACCGCGCGCTGCTGCTGCTCCAGTCGCAAGGCGTGATCAAGCTGAAGGCAGGCGCCGGCACCAACGGTGTCAACGCCACCCCGCTGGACGTGGCCGAGAACCCGAAGAAGCTGAAGCTCGTGGAACTGGATGCCGCCCAGCTGGCCCGCGCCCTGCCCGATGTCAGCGCCGCCGTGATCAACACCAACTACGCGCTCGCCGCCGGCCTGCAGCCGACCAAGGACGCGCTCGCGCTGGAAGACATCCACAGCCCGTACGCCAACATCATCGTCGTGCGCACGCAGGACAAGGACAAGCCGTGGGTCAAGAAGCTGGTGGCAGCGTACCAGTCTGAAGACGTGCGCCAGTTCATGAAGGCCCAGTACAAGGGCGCGATGGTGCCGTCGTTCTGATTGCACGTGGCACACCGGATCGCCGTAGCGCAGTCCGGCCAGCGATGCCGCGTGTGCCCGCCGGAGGTGCTTGCAAATTTGTGAACCTTCGGTAAAATGCGCCGCTCACATTGCCCAGGTGGCGGAATTGGTAGACGCACTAGGTTCAGGTCCTAGCGGTGGCAACACTGTGGAGGTTCGAGTCCTCTCCTGGGCACCAAGGTTTCAAAGCGAGAAGCCCGCACGAAAGTGCGGGCTTTTTGTTTTTACAGCCGCCAACGGACATTGACGCGGTTCAGCGTTTTTGCGGCTGCCCCAGGACCGGGGGCGCCGGCGGCGGCAGCGGCGTGGCAACCGGCTCCAGCCCGGTGGTTCGCACGATCGTGGCTGCCGCCGGGGACGCCAGGAACCGAACAAACCGCGAAGCCGCAGCGCTCTGGTGGCCAGCCACCATCCCGGCGGAGAAGAAGACCCGTTGCTGCAGTTCGGCTGGCAGCGGGCCGACGAAATCCAGCTCCTTGAACGGCAGCAGCTCGCTGACTTGCTGGAAGCCGATTTCCGCATCGCCTCGGGCCACCACGGCGCCGACGCGCTCGCTGTTGATCTTGCGGGCCTTGTCCTTGATCTGGTCCGCGACGCCGAGCCGGTGGAACAATTCACCAGACAGATAAGTCCCACTGGCGCTGGCTGAATACGCAATCGATTTAGCGTTGAGCAAGGTCTGCTTCAGGCCCTCCACGGTGCTGATGTCGGGCTTGGGCGTGCCCTTGCGGACCGACATGCCGATCAGCGACTGCGCCAGGTCCACCCGGCTGCCCGCTGCCACCTTGCCCTCCGCTATCAGCTTGTCGAGACCCGAGTCCGCCAGGATCACCACATCAAAGGTCTCGCCGCGTGCCAGCCGGCTGGGGATGGAATCGGGTGCATTGCCCATCGACGCGCCGTAGGCGGTGATGATCCGGTCCTGCGTGGCGGCTTCATACAGCGGCACCAGCTGCTGGTATGCCGCGGTGAAACCGCCCGAGGTAATCACATGGATATCGTCTGCCCAGGCGGGCGCGGCCAGCCATACCAGGAAAACCAGTGCGGCCTTTCTGGCGGCCAGGGCGGTCAGCTTCATTTTGTCTCCTTGATCTCGTTGCTGGCGCCGCAAGAGCTCCAGTCTTCCTCGTTCTTCTGCATTGCCAGAGTAGTCGCGCAACACTATTCTGTGAATTGCAATGTTCTGATGATTTCATGCATGTCACGCATCAATTTCGCACTTGAGGATTTGCAGGCATTTATCGCCACGGCGGAGAAAGGCAGTTTCCGGGTGGCAGCCGAGACTCTGCATATCTCGCAACCAGCGCTGAGCCGCCGGATCGACAAACTTGAAAAGACGCTCGGCTCTCGCCTGCTTGAACGCACCACCCGCCGCGTGGAGATGACACCCGTCGGCAGGCAGTTCCTAGAGGAAGCGCGGGCTGCTCTGGATATTCTCGACAGCGCAGTGTTCCGCCTTGGTGACGAAGCTGCGCTCCGGCGCGGGCTGGTGACGGTGGCGGCGATACCGTCTGCCGCGGCGCATCTGCTGCCCGATGCCATCAGCGTGTTTGCAGCCCGTCATCCTGGCGTGCGCGTGCGCGTGATCGACGAAAGCGCCAACGCGGCGCTGTCCAGCGTGCTGTCGGGCGAATCGGACTTTGGGCTCAACTTCATGGGTTCCCAGGAACCCAATATCGAGTTCCGCCCGATCCGTACCGAGCCCTATCTGCTGGTGTTGCGGCGCGACCATCCCTGGGCCGATCGCAAGTCGGTCGCATGGGCGGACCTGGCGGGGCAGCGCATGGCCGGCGTGTCCAGGCAAAGCGGCAATCGCGCCCTGATCGAGAATGCCATCGCCCATCTTGAACAGCGCCCGACCATCTATTACGAAGCCAACCACGTCGTTGGCGTGCTGGCGCTGGTGGAAGCCCGCCTCGGCATGGCCGTGCTGCCGGGCCTGGCACTGCCACGCGATCATCCCCGCCTGTGCGCCATCCCGCTGACCGAGCCTGCCGTGGACCGTGTCCTGGCGCTGATACGCCGTCGCGACCGAGCGTTGCAGCCTGCGGCCAAGGCGCTGTTTGACATCCTCACTTCTGAGGCTGAAATGTCCGCCGATTGACCAGCAACAGCGGCCCACCGCATCTCAACTGGATTTCTTGCGCCAAAGCCGGCCGAGGGACTTGCAAAATCCGCAGCGCGCTGTAAAATCCGGCGCTCACCTTGCCCAGGTGGCGGAATTGGTAGACGCACTAGGTTCAGGTCCTAGCGGTGGCAACACTGTGGAGGTTCGAGTCCTCTCCTGGGCACCAAGGTTTCAAAGCGAAAAGCCCGCACGAAAGTGCGGGCTTTTTGTTTTGCCTCGACGGACTCGTCATTCATCCGCGCACAGCTTTGCCGCCGTCTGGTCCAGCTGCGCCTTCACCATTGCCAACAGCGAATACACGTTGTGGCAACCCTCCGAACGCTCGCTCTCGATTTCAACCAGCAACAGGAGGGCATTTGCTCAAGGGAGTCGATCGTACCAGCCGGCACGATATGCCGGGATCCTGCAGGGTGATGGGTAGACATTTGCATCGCGCTTATCTCCTACTAACCAGAGAGAGCCCGCCAGCCCAGGTGAGAGGAAGGTGGCGGGCCTGACAACGGGGGTGACATACCGGGGAACCTCAGCAGAAGAAGACCCGGCCAGCCTTGCAACTGCCCCGCCCGGCCCGCCATGGAAACATGGTTGCCCGCGCGACTCTTGATTGAATGAGATCGAATCTGCCGAGGTTCTTTCGGGTTGTCACCCCCGCTCAACGAACCCTTCGGCGAGGCTTGCAGTTTCCCGCCCCCGCTATAGTGCGGCGATAAGACGTTTCGCATTCGCCACTCCGTCACCGATCGCGTACATTATTCCTATCCAAAGGCGCGGCCGTGCCGCCTGACAAGAATCACTACGGAGACCTACCGTGGGCAAACTACAAGAGCGTCGCCATTTCCTGGGAGCCGCGCTGGGCGGCCTGCTTGTCCCCGCCCTGCCCGCCTGCGGCGGCGGCAATGACGATCCGCCCAACCCTCCCGAGCCGGTTCCCGAATCCCAGATCACCCAGGCCATTGCCCAGCTCGACAAGCTGGCCGCCGACCTGATGGCCAGTTCCCGCGTGCCGGGCATGGCCGTCGCCGTGGTGCGCGGCAACCAGACCGTTTACGCCAAAGGCTTCGGCCGTCGGCTGGTGACCGACCCCGCGCCGGTCGATGCCGACACCGTGTTCCAGCTGGCATCGGTGTCTAAATCCGTCGGCGCCACCGTGGTGGCACGCCAGGTCGGCCGTGGCGGCATCGGCTGGGATACGCCGGTGCGCGCGCACCTGCCCTGGTTTGCGCTGTCCGACGCCGAGGTCACGCAGGCCGTCACCATCGGCGATCTCTACGCCCACCGCTCCGGCCTGCCCGACCACGGCGGCGACCTCCTTGAAGACATGGGATACGACCGCCGGCAAGTATTGACGCGACTGCGCTACCTGCCGCTGCATCCGTTCCACGCGGTCTACGCCTACACCAACTTTGGCCTGACCGCCGCCGCCGAGGCGGTCGCCACCGCGGCCGGGATCGACTGGGCCACGCTGTCCGAGCAAGCCATCTACCAACCCCTGGGAATGACCCGCACCAGTTCGCGCTACGCCGACTTTGCCGCACGCGACAACCGCGCCCTGGGCCACGTCAGAGTCAATGGCAACTGGGTGCAAGGCGCGGGCCGGATGCCGGATGCGCAATCCCCCGCCGGCGGCGTCAGTGCCTCGGTCAACGACATGGCGAAATGGCTGGCGATGCTGCTCGCCAAGGGCGAGTTCGCCGGGCAACGCGTGGTCGACGCCGCCGCGCTGGCCCCCGCGCTGAGCCAGCAGATGCAGAGCAGTCCGCCCGTCGACGGACGCCCTGCCGGCTACTACGGCTATGGCTTCAATGTCGGCACCACCGAACTTGGCCTGACCTCCTACAACCACTCCGGCGCCTTCGTGGCCGGCGCGGCCACCAACTTCACCGCGTTGCCGGCGCTCAACCTGGCCATCGTGACGCTGACCAACGCGCAGCCCATCGGCGTTCCGGAAACCCTGAGCGCACAGTTCTTCGACCTGGTGCAATACGGCGCCATCCGCCGCGACTGGGGCAAGATCTACGGCGACGCATTCGCGCCGCTGCTGGCGCCGGAAGGCCGCCTGGTCGGTCAGCCGCGCCCCGCCAGTCCGCTGCCGGCGCGTGCACTGTCGGCGTACACCGGCACCTACCAGAACGACTACTACGGCCCGCTGCAGGTCGCCGACCAGGGCGGCACGCTGGTGATGACGCTGGGCGCCACCCCGCTAGTGCTGCCGCTGAGCCACTGGGACGGAGACGTCTTCACTTTTACGCTCGAAAACGAGAACGCCACGCCGGGCACGATCTCGCAGGCAGCGTTCTCCAGCGACCGCGTGTGGCTGGAGTATTACGACCACGAAGGCTTGGGCATGTTTGTCCGCTAGTACTGCAAGTTGTGCCGGGCCAATTCAACCAGGAGAATGACGCATGAGTAGCTGGCTGGCAAAGGCCGTTGGCGCGCTTGGCTGCGCCCTGGCGTTCCTGGCAGGTCCGGCGTGCGCCGCGGATCCAGCGACCCTGACCATTTCGGCAGGCACGCAGCAGCGCAGCTGGACCCGCGACGAACTGCTGCGCGATCCGCGCCTGGCCGAGGTGCCGGTGGATGACGACAACCTGAAGCGCCGCCTCACATTCAAGGCCATCCCCCTGACAGCCCTGCTGCAGGGCATGCCGGTGAACGACAGCGCCAGTGCCACGACCGCGGCCAGCGATGGCTATGTTGCCCACTTGCCGATGCGCCTGTTGCTGGCCGAGCGCGCCGACGGGCCACGCGCGTGGCTGGCGGTCGAGAACCCCGCCGCGCCGTGGCCAAGGCTCAAGGACCAGGACATCGGCCCGTTCCGCCTGATCTGGACCGTGCCATCCGGGCGCGCCGCCGCGGCGATCAACGAGAGTCACTGGACCTACAGCATCGTGCGCATCGACATCACCGCGTCGCCCGCCGAGCGCTATGCAGCCATCCGGCCCGCCGCTGGCCAGCCTGCCGATGGACCGGTCATGCGCGGCTTCGCAACCTTCCAGCGCGTCTGCTTCTCGTGCCACTCCCTCAACCGGGTCGGCGACGCCAACCTCGGCCCCGACCTGAACGTGCCGTACAACCCGGTGGAGTACCTGGGCGACGACAAGCTGGCCAGGCTGATCCGTGACCCGCAGTCATTGCGCTGGTGGCCGAACTCGCGCATGTCGGCCATCGACGAACAGACGCTGTCCAGCGCGGACCTGAAGGACCTGCTGGCATACCTGCGCCATATGGCCGGGCGCAAGGCGGCCGCGCCCGCTCACGCAACGCGATAGCGCTGAATGACCTCCGGATCCGGGTCGATGCCCAGGCCCGGGCCAGTGGGTACCGCGATCATGCCGTTCCGCGGCACCACGGCATCGCCAAGCACTTGCGCGTCCATGTCGAAATAGCGCCATTCGATCATGGCCGCGGCATCCCCCAGCGCTGCCGTGGCGTGAATACTGGCCAGCAGCCCCGGACCGTCATAGAAGGTATGGACCATCACTTGCGTGTTGTGCGCCTCGGCCAGCGCAAAGACGTTGCGCAAGGCGCTGATGCCACCCATCTTGGCCGGGCTGGGTTGCACCACATCGACGGCGCCCACACTGAGCAGGTGCTGGAACTCCATCAGCGTGGTGGCATTCTCGCCGGCGGCGACCGGGATGGCGCACTGCTGGCGCAGGGCGGCCAGTCCGGCGTAATTCTCCGGCGGCCACAGGGGTTCTTCCAGCCACCGTAGCGAAGAGGGTTCCAGCGCGCGCGCCATGTCGATGGCCTCATGGAGCGGCCACGGGCAGTTCGTATCCAGCGTGATCTCGATATCCGGGCCTGCCGCTTCGCGCGCGGCGCGGATGACCGTCAGGTCGACCTCATGCAGCTTCAGGCTCCGGTAGCCATCGGCGATGGCCCGCCTGACGTTGACCGCGATCGTTGCGGGATCGGCATACCGGATCAGGCTGGCATAGGCAGGCAGGCGGTCCCGCCGCGCGCCGCCGAGCAGCCGGTGAACGGGCAGCCCGGCCGCTTTGCCGCAGAGGTCCCACAGGGCGATATCGAGCGCGGACAGCCCGTAGAAGATGGCCCCGCTGCGCCCGAAGACATGGAACCTGCGCTGCAGGTCCAGGCCGATGGCGTCGATCTGGGTTGCGTCCCGGCCGATGCAGGCAGGTGCCAGCATCTGTTCGATGGCAGCCTTGACCGCCGGAATCCCCACGAATCCGAAGGTCTCGCCCCAGCCGGCCAGCCCGTCGTCGGTCGACACCTTGAGCAGCAGCGAGTCGGCGGCCTGCATCCCGGCGCCGCCCCAGACGCCCGCGGCGGGAACGCCGCCCACCGTGAACGGAACGCGCAGGACGATGGCTTCGATGCTCGCGATCTTCATGGCGCGCCCTCCTTCCGCTACCCGCAGTCCGCCCGTGCATCGCATAAGGCGATGCCGGGCAGAGTTCAATATAGGCGAGAAGGCAAGGAACCGAATGACCGCTGGTCACCTACTCGATCGTCACCTTCCCGTCCTTCACCAGCTTGGCGAACTTGACCGTCTCGTCCTGGATCCTCTTGGCAAACTCTTGCGGGGTGCTCGCCATCGGCTCGGCCCCGACCGCCGCCATGCGCTGCTGGAAGTCCGGCGATTTCACGATCTTGACGATCTCGGCGTTCAGCCGCGTCACGATGGGCGCCGGCGTGGCGGCCGGCGCCAGCACGCCGAACCAGGTGCCGATATCAAAGCCCTTCAGCCCCGCCTCTTCCAGCGTCGGCACATCAGGCAGGACACTGGAGCGCCGCGCGGTGGTCACGGCCAGGGCGCGCAGCTTGCCCGACTTGATGTGCTGCAGCACCGGCGTCAGGGTATCGAACGACATCGTCACCTGCCCGCCGAGCAGATCGGTCGTCAGCGGGCCGCTGCCCTTGTAAGGCACGTGCAGCAGCGGCGCACCCGTGGCGGCCTGGAACTGGGTGCCGATCAGGTGCTGCGCGGTGCCGTTGCCATTGGAGCCATAGGCAAACTCCGGCGACGCCTTCTTCGCCAGGGCCACCAGTTCCGTAACGTTCTTCGCCGAAGTCTTGGCGGCATTGATGACCAGCACGTTGGGAACCATGGCGACCGTGGCGATGGGCGCCAGGTCCTTCTGGAAGCTGTAGGGCAGCTTCTTGTAGACGCTGCTGGCGATGGTATGGTGGACCGCGCCCATCAGCAGGGTGTAGCCGTCGGGCTTGCCCTTGGCGACGTAGTCCGCGCCCACGGTGGCGCCGGCGCCGGGCCGGTTCTCGACGATCACGGGCTGGCCCAGGCTTTTCGACAACTGGTCGCCCAGCGCGCGGGCCAGCACGTCGGTGGTGCCGCCCGACGGGAACGGCACCACCAGGGTGATCGGCTTGGCCGGCCATTCCTGTGCCAGGCAAGTGCCGCTGAGGATAAAGCCGGCTGCCAGCATGGCCACACCGGAAATACGACGCACGAGTTCAGTACCACGCATGATTTGTCTCCTGAATATTCTATGTTTCCCGCCAGCTTCGGCGGGTTGACGCTCTAATTCACCTGCGAAATTGCCTGCCTTCCCGCAAATGTGGCCGCGCACCCCAGCTCGGCCTCAATAAACAGCAGCCGGTTGTACTTGGCCACGCGGTCGGAGCGGCTCAGCGAGCCGGTCTTGATCTGCGTGGCCGCGGTGCATACGCTCAGGTCGGCGATGGTGGTGTCTTCCGTCTCGCCGGAGCGGTGCGACATCACCGATGCGTAGCCGGCCCGCTCCGCCACCGTGATGGCCTGCAGGGTCTCGGTCAGCGTGCCGATCTGGTTCGGCTTGATCAGGATGGCGTTGGCCACGCCTTGCGCGATGCCTTCCTCGAGGATCGCGGCATTGGTCACGAACAGGTCGTCGCCCACCAGCTGCACGCGCCCGCCCAGGCGCTCGGTCAGCAGACGCCACCCTTGCCAGTCCTGCTCCGCCATGCCGTCCTCGATGGTGACGATGGGGTACTGGCGCACCCAGCTGTCCAGCAGGTCGACAAAGCCGTGCGCGTCATAGCTGCAGCCTTCCGACTGCAAGGCATAGCGGCCGCCGTAATAGAACTCGGAGCTGGCTACGTCCAGGCCCAGTGCAATGTCACGGCCGGGCCGGAAGCCGGCGGCTTCGATGGCCTGCATGATGACCTCGAGCGCATGCTCGTTCGACGCCAGGTCCGGCGCGAATCCGCCTTCATCGCCCACCGCCGTGGCTAAGCCGCGCGCCTTCAGCACGCCCTTGAGCGTATGGAACACTTCCGCGCCCCAGCGCAATGCCTCGGAGAAGCTTGGCGCGCCAACCGGCAGGATCATGAACTCCTGCATATCGACGCTGTTGTCGGCATGCGCACCACCGTTGACGATATTCATCATCGGCAGCGGCAGGCGGTTCTCTGTCCTCCCGGCGCCAACCGACCGGTACAGCGGCAAGCCGGCCGAAGCCGCTGCCGCCTTGGCGCTGGCCAGCGAAACGGCCAGCAGCGCATTGGCGCCAAGGCGCGACTTCTCTGGCGTTCCATCGAGGCGGATCAGGCAGGCATCCACCTCAGCCTGGTCCGCGGCGTCCAGGCCGTTGAGCGCTCGCGCGATATCGACGTTGACGTGCTGCACCGCCTTCTGCACCCCCTTGCCGAAATAGCGTCGCTTGTCGCCGTCACGCAGTTCCAGCGCTTCACGCGATCCCGTGGATGCGCCGGACGGCGTGGCAGCGAAGCCCTCCGCGCCATCGGCCAGCACGACCTGGGCCGCCACCGTCGGGTTGCCCCGGGAATCGAGCAGCTCGTAGCCGCGGATTTCCCTGATTGCAGTCATGTAGATCCCCTTACTGGACCTGCGCGATGCGCAGCAGGTTGGTGGTGCCGGCCACGGTGAACGGCAGGCCGGCCGAGATGACGATCTGCTGCCCGGCCACGCCGAACTGCTCTTTCAGCACGGTGCGGCTGGCCAGCTCGGTCATCTCCAGCACATCGACCACTTCATGACAGAGCACCGCATGCACGCCCCAGGCCAGCGCCAGCCGGCGCGCAGTGGCCACGCGCGGCGTCATGCCCAGGATCGGCACTTCGGGCCGTTCGCGCGCCATGCGCAGCGCGGAGTAGCCTGAGCTGGTGTAGGTGACCGCGGCAGGCACGCGCAGCAGGTTCGCCACGTGCCGGACGGCATAGCCAATGGCGTCGGCGGCTTCCGCGCGCGGCTCCGAATGCGAGGCCTGGATGGCTTCGTGGTAGTGCGGGTCCGCTTCGGTGCGCGTGATGATGCTGTCCATCATCTGCACGGCCTCGACCGGATAGCTGCCCGAGGCCGATTCGGCGGACAGCATCACGGCGTCGGCGCCGTCGTAGATGGCGGTCGCCACATCGGAGGCCTCCGCGCGCGTCGGCACCGGCGCGCTGACCATCGACTCCAGCATCTGGGTGGCAACGATCACCGGCTTGCCGGCCTTGCGGCAGGCGCGCACGATGCGCTTCTGCAGCGACGGCACCTGTTCCGCCGGCATTTCAACGCCCAGGTCGCCGCGTGCGACCATGACCGCATCCGACGCCGCCACGATCGCTTCCAGGCTCTGGATGGCTGCGGGCTTCTCCAGCTTGGCGACAATGCCGGCGCGGCCGTCCACGATCTGCCTGATCTCTTCGATATCCTCGGCGCGCTGCACGAACGACAGCGCAATCCAGTCCACGCCCAGCGACAGGCCAAAGTCCAGGTCGCACCGGTCCTTCCCGGTCATCGCCGACAGGGGCAGCACCACGCCCGGCACGTTGACGCCCTTGCGGTCGGACAGCGTGCCGCCGTTGATCACGGTGGTTTCGGCGTACTCCGGACCGCCCCGCTCCACGCGCAGGCGCACGCGCCCATCGTCGACCAGCAGTTCCGCGCCCGGCTGCAGCGCCGCGAAGATCTCCGGATGCGGCAGGCTGACCCGCTCCACCGAGCCCGGCACGCTGGCATCCAGGTCCAGCCGGAATGCCGCCTGTGCGGCCAGCTTCACCGGGCCATCGGCAAAGGTGCCGATGCGCAGCTTGGGTCCTTGCAGGTCCAGCAGCACGCCGATGGGGCGGCCGCGCTCCTGCTCGATGGCGCGGATGCTGTGCAGCCGCTGCTCGTGGTCGGCATGGGTGCCGTGGCTGAAGTTGAGCCGGAACACATCGGCACCGGCGTCAAACAGGCGCTCGATGGTGGCCGGGTCTGTACTGGCGGGACCGAGCGTGGCCACGATCTTGGCGTTGCGAATGCGTCTCATGCGGATGCTCCAGATGCGCGCGTCAGCAAGATCGCGCGAAAGTCGTTGACATTGGTCAGCGTGGGACCGGTAACTACGGCATCCCCCAGCGCCTCGAAAAATCCATGGCCGTCGTTGGCGGCCAGCGCATCCTGCGGGCGCAGGCCGGCGCGCCAGGCACGTTCCAGCGTGTCGGGGCCGAGCACGGCCCCTGCGATCTCTTCCTGGCCGTCGACACCATCGGTGTCGCCCGCGATCGCATGAATGCCGGGTTCGCCGCGCAGCGTCAGCGCCAGCGACAACAGGAACTCCACGTTCCTGCCGCCCCTGCCCGCGCCGCGCACGGTGACCGTGGTCTCGCCACCGGACAGCAGCACGCACGGCGCAGCAAACGGCTGGCCATGCCTGGCGGCTTCCAGCGCGATACCGCCCAGGACCTTGCCGACATCGCGGGCTTCGCCTTCGATGGCGTCGCCCAACGTGTGCACGGCATAGCCGGCCTCGCGGCCCACCTGCGCAGCCGCTTCCAGCGCCAGCCGGGGCGTGGCGATGAACTCGGTGCGGATGCGCGGCAAGCGCGGGTCGCCGGGCTTGAGCGTCTCTGCGGCGTCGGACGCCAGCACTGCCATCACGTTGGGCGGCAGGTCGATCGCATACCGTTTGACGATGGCCAGCGCATCGGCGCGCGTGGTCGGGTCAGGCACGGTCGGACCCGAGGCGATATCGATCGGGTCATCGCCCGGCACATCGGAAATCAGCAGGTTCAGCACCCGCGCCGGATAGCAGGCCGCGGCCAGCCGGCCGCCCTTGATGGCGGACAGGTGCCGGCGCACGCAATTCATCTCCGAAATCGTGGCGCCGGACTTGAGCAGCGCGCGATTGACGCGTTGCTTGTCGTCAAGCGTGATGCCGGCAAGCGGCAGTGGCAGCAGCGACGACCCGCCGCCCGAGACCAGGCAGATCACCAGGTCGTCCTCGCCCAGGCCCGCCACCAGCTCCAGCATGCGCTGCGAAGCGGCCAGCCCGGCGTCGTCCGGCACGGGGTGCGCGGCCTCCACGATCTCGATGCGCGAACACGGCACCGCATAGCCGTAGCGGGTGACGACCAGGCCTTCAAGCGGGCCGGGCCATGCCGCCTCCAGCGCGTTCGCCATGGCCGCCGACGCTTTGCCGGCCCCAATGACAACGGTGCGTCCGCGCGGCGGCGGCGGCAGGTGCCGCGCCAGGGTCCTGGCAGGCTGCGCGGCGGCGACCGCCGCTTCGAACATGCGCTGCAGCAGCACGGTGGGCTCGGAATATGGCTTGGTCACGTCGGCCCCTTAGTGCATCAGATTGGCGTGGGCATCCGCCGCGGCGGCGATGCGTGCGCGTAGCGGGGTTTCATCCCGGCTCGCCGGCACCGCATCGGCTTCGTCATCGAGCTTGCCGTCCAGTGCATCGGCCAGTTGCCGGCGGTCCACCGCCCCCACCCATCGTGCAATGGCCAGTGTGCCCACGGCATTGCCGATCGTGTTGGTGATGGCACGCGCCTCGGACATGAAGCGATCGACACCGAGCAGCAGCACCATGCCGGCAACCGGGATCTTGCCCAGCGACGCCAGCGTTGCCGCCAGCGTGATAAAGCCGGAGCCGGTCACGCCCGCCGAACCCTTGGAGGTCAGCAGCAGCACGCCAAGCACCACCAGTTGGTCCGTCATGGTCAGCGGCGTATTGGTCGCCTGGGCCACGAAGATCGCGGCCATGGTGTAGTAGATGCACTGCCCGTCCGGGTTGAAGGTCAGGCCGGAAGGCACCACCAGCCCCACCACTGGCTTGCTGACGCCGGCGTTTTCCAGCTTGCGCATCAGCTGCGGCACCACCGACTCCGACGAGCTGGTGCCGAGCACGGTGAACAGCTCATCGCGGATGTACTTCAGGAACTTCCACAGGCTGAATCCGGACAGCCGGGCCACGCCCCCCAGCACGATCACCACGAACAGGAAGCAGGTGATGTACATCGTGCCCATCAGCTTGCCCAGCGAGACCACCGAGCCCAGGCCGTATTTGCCCACGGTAAAGGCCATGGCGCCGAACGCCGCGATCGGCGCCAGCCGCATAATCATCCCCACGACAGTGAAGATGCCGTGCGTAAAGGAATCCAGGAAATCCACCACCGGCCTGGCGCGCGCCCCGATATGCGACAACGCAATGCCGAACAACGTGGCAAAGACCAGGATCTGTAGGATGTCGTTCTTGGCCAGCGCGTCGACGATGCTGGTCGGCACCAGGTTCATCATAAAGTCGATGAACGTGTGCGGTTTCTCCGCGGCATGCGTGTAGCTGGCGATGGCCTTGGTGTCCAGGTGCGCCGGATCGATATTCATGCCATGGCCCGGCTGGACCACGTTGACGACGACTAGGCCCAGGGCCAGCGCAAACGTCGACAACACCTCAAAGTAGATCAGGGCCCGCACGCCGACGCGGCCGAGCTCCTTCATGTTCTCCATGCGCGCGATGCCGAGCACCACCGTCGCAAAGATGATGGGCGCGAACACCATCTTGATCAGCTTGATGAACACGTCGCCAAGCGGCTTCAGGTCACTCGCGATATCGGGCGCCCACACGCCCAGGGCAACGCCGGCGCCAACGCCTAGCAATACCTGGACATAGAGCTTGCCAAGCAGCCTATGAATCATTGCTGTCTCCTGCTGTGTCTTTAAGGCAAAGCGCTCCCCGGCGCAGCTCTCAACGGCTGCTCCTCATGCCCGGAAGGCTGTACGGGCCGTGCAGGCCCGCAGGATGCGCCCCGGCCTGGCCGGGACGCGCGGCTGGCGTGGCCTGGCGCTCAGGCCGCCTTCGCCTGCTTGCCGGCGGCGAGGAGGTCGCACACGGCCTTGGTCACTTCAGCGGTGGTCGCCTTGCCGCCCAGGTCGCCGGTATGCAGCGCCGGGTTGGCGGTCACGGCTTCGACGGCCTGCATCACGCGCTGCGCCGCCTCGTTCTCGCCAAGGTGTTCCAGCAGCATGACCACCGACCAGAAGGTGCCGACCGGGTTGGCCAGGCCTTTACCCATGATGTCAAAGGCCGAGCCGTGGATCGGCTCGAACATCGACGGATACCGGCGCTCCGGATCGATATTGCCGGTCGGGGCGATGCCCAGGCTGCCGGCCAGCGCCGCGGCCAAGTCGCTCAGGATGTCGGCATGCAGGTTGGTGGCGACGATGGTGTCCAGCGACGCCGGACGGTTCACCATACGCGCCGTGGCCGCATCGACCAGTTCCTTGTCCCAGGTGACGTCCGGGAATTCCCTGGCCACCTGCACAGCAACTTCGTCCCACATCACCATGGCGTGGCGCTGCGCGTTGGACTTGGTGATCACCGTCAGCAGCTTGCGGGGACGCGACTGGGCCAGCTTGAAGGCAAAGCGCAGGATGCGCTCCACCCCCACGCGGGTCATCATGCTGACGTCGGTGGCTGCCTCGATCGGGTGGCCCTGGTGCACGCGGCCGCCCACGCCCGAGTATTCGCCTTCCGAGTTCTCACGCACGATCACCCAGTTCAGGTCCTCCGCGGCACAGCGCTTGAGCGGCGCATCGATGCCGGGCAGGATGCGCGTCGGGCGCACGTTGGCGTACTGGTCGAAGCCCTGGCAGATCTTCAGGCGCAGGCCCCACAGGGTGATGTGATCCGGGATATGCGGGTCGCCGGCCGAGCCGAACAGGATGGCATCCTTGTCGCGCAGCGCGTCCAGGCCGTCGGCCGGCATCATCACGCCGTGCTGGCGATAGTAGTCGCCGCCCCAGTCGAAGTCTTCGAATTCAAAGCGGAAGCCTGCGCCGGCAGACGCCAGTGCCTCCATCACTTCACGGCCGGCCGGCACCACCTCCTTGCCAATGCCATCGCCGGGGATCGTTGCAATGCGGTACGTCTTCATCTGTGTCTCCTGGTCTGAATCGCGTTGAGTACGTGGAGCGGATTCTGGGCCGTGGACAAGGTATTGGATCGCTTGTAGAGTTAAACCATTCTTAACCTGAAATTAAAGATGGAATGGCTTCATCGTCCGGTATTCAGCCTTCCGAGCTGGGCTTTTTCACATCAGTCGCCACCGCAGGCAGCCTGAGCGCGGCCGCACGCGGCCTCGGAATCACAACGGCCGCGGTCAGCAAGCGGCTGGCGCAGATGGAGGCGCGCATCGGCATGCCGCTGGTGACGCGCACCACGCGGCGCATGAGCCTGACGCCGGAGGGCGAGGTCTATCTGGAGCACGCACGGCGCATCCTCAGCGACATCGACGACCTGGACCAGATCCTGACCCGCTCAAA
This sequence comes from Cupriavidus sp. FW305-F7, assembly GCF_058782875.1. Taxonomy (NCBI): domain Bacteria; kingdom Pseudomonadati; phylum Pseudomonadota; class Betaproteobacteria; order Burkholderiales; family Burkholderiaceae; genus Cupriavidus; species Cupriavidus sp. FW305-F7. The sequence continues at coordinate 126,976 of NZ_JBYSYC010000017.1, forward strand.
GGGCCGGCCGAGCGGCCTCTTGCGGGTCAATGCCACGCTGGGGTTCGGGCGCATGCATGTGGCGCCAGTGATTTCCGAGTATGTCGCTGCCTACCCGGAGGTGGACGTCCAGCTCCAGCTCTCCGCCGACCCGCCGCCGCTGACCGAAGACGCCTTCGACGTCTGCATCCGCTTCGGCCAGCCGCCCGACGCCCGCATCGTGGCCAGGAAGCTGGCGCCGAACCGACGCCTGCTGTGCGCCTCGCCCAAATACCTGCGCAGCCACGGCACGCCGCATACGCCCGCGGACCTGCGCCTGCATAACTGCATCGGCATCCGCCAAGGCAGCGACGCCTATGGCGTATGGCGCCTGACCTCAGGCAAGGGGGCGAAGGCGCGGACCGAATCGGTCCATGTGCGCGGCAACCTCACCACCAATGACGGCGAAATCGCGGTGAACTGGGCGCTGGAAGGCCACGGCATCGTGATGCGCGCCGAGTGGGATATCGAGCGATTCCTGCGCAGCGGGCGCCTGGTGCAGGTACTGCCTCAATACGCGACGCCGGAGGCAGACATCTACGCCGTCTACCAGCAGCGGCACCAGCTGTCGTCCCGGATCCGGCTGTTCGTGGAGTTCCTGGCGGCGAAGTTCAGTGAGTTTGGGAAGTAGCGGCGACAAGCAGTCAAGCGTTCACGCAGGCGAAAAAAGCTCAACGCCTATTGGCTCTCGATCCACTGAATCGCGAAGCGCATCAGCTCCTTGCCGTTGGGAATATCCAGCTTTTCCTTGATGTTGGCCTGATGTGCCTCGATGGTCTTGACGCTGCGATTCAGCTTCGCGGCGATCTGGCGGGTGCTGAAGCCGAGTCCGATCAGGTGCAGGACTTCGAACTCCCGTTCCGAAAGGCTCGCGATCGAGCCCGTCGGGTTTTTTTGAGGAGCCTTCAGGGCCCGCGCCAGCTTTTCATGCATGGCGGCGCTCAGGTAGACATTGCCTGCCATCACCTCGCGGATGGCGTTCACAATATGCTCCGTGGCCTCAAGTTTCATCAGATACCCGTTGGCGCCTGCCCGCAGTGCGCGTTCGGCAAACAGCGTTTCGTCATGCATGCTGAGGACAAGGATTGCCAGCTTTGGATAGTGTTGCCGAAGCGTCTTGACAAGATCCAGGCCGGAATTCGAGTGCAGGCTGAGGTCCACAATGGCCATGTCAGGCTGGCAGGTCATCAACGCCAGCGCATCTTCGGCACTACCGGCCGCACAGCAGACGTGCAGGTCCTCATGCAGATTCAGCATTTGGCTTAACCCCTCCCGGATGATGGGGTGGTCATCCACGATCAGGATCTGGGTCGCGCGGCCCGGGCTAGATGGCTGCTGTTGCATGGCCCGGACTCTCTGGTATCGGATAGCTGATGGCAACCGTGGTGCCACCCAGAGCATTGCGGGTGATCGTGCAGGAGCCGCCCAGGAGGCTTGCCCGGTGACGCAGGTTGTGAAGACCCAGCCCCGAAGCACGCTCCATTTTTTCCGGGTCGACCCCCACCCCATCGTCACTGATGGAAAGGCGCTGCATTCCGCCTTCGCGCTCGAGGTCGATCCCGATGTGGTGTCCCTGGCTATATTTCAGCGCATTATTCACGGCTTCCTGTGCTGCACGGTAAAGGTTGATCTGCATCGGCGGATCCAGCATGTCCACGTCTGACCCGATGCGCAGCGTGCAGTCTATGCCGTCCAGTGCGCAGGTCGTCTGCGCCAGGCCTTGCAGTGCGACCGCAAGGCCACCCGATTCCATGGCGACCGGGTCCAGGCCATGGGCAATCTTGCGAGTCATCAAGGACGCCTGCTTCACCAGTCCGACGATGGTAGCCGCGTCCGCGGCAGCCGGGTGGCCATGCTTCTGCAGTGTTTGATTCAAGGTGGCGCAGTAGAAGCCCAGGCTGGTGAGGTGCTGCCCGAGGCCGTCATGCAGTTCCCGGCCGATGAGCCTCTGCTGCTGATCGCCGATCCGGATCAGTTCCGCTTCCAGCAGACGACGACGCGCCATCTCCTGCTTCAGCTCATGGTTTGCCCGCTCCAGGTCCCGGGTTCGCTCCTGCACGCGCCGCTCCAGTTCGATGTGGGATGCCTGCAGCAGGCGATGAACGCGCTTCTCCTGGGCATGTGCCGCCACCAGCAGCAGCCCGGTTACTGCCACGACGTTCGCGAAGGCGCACCATCTCACAAGGCTATCCACTGGAGACTCGGCGGCAAAGGGACCGGTGCCGTTCGTGGTGCCCCAGATGGCCACGATCGAGACCATCAGAGTTGCGAAGGTGGTGCCCAGATGATCGAAGCGCAGAGCCGCCCAGATAATGAACGGAAGAATCGCCAAGGCTGAAGGATAGTAGCCGTGCCCGGCAAGTTCGGGAGCGCCGAAGATGAGGAAACTTGCCCAGAGGATGGCAACGGCCAGTCCGCACGCTTCCACGGCCTGCTTTGCGGAGTGCACAGGGCCAGGACTCGCAAGCAAGCTGAGCAGGGGCGGCGCCACCACCAGCACCCCCATCATGTCACCGAGCCACCATTCCAGGACTGCTTTGCCGTACTCGGAAGCCGACACCCGGCCCGCTCCAAAGAGGGCGGTCGCGCCAATCAGGGCACTCACTGCCGTGCTGACCGCCGCAGCCAGGATGACGAAGGCCAACACGTCCCTGATGCGGTCGAGGGTGATCTGGAATCGGGCCACGCGCGTCAACAACAACGTGGCCGTCAGGGCTGCAGCCGTCGCGCCGAAGCCAATCAGCGCGGCCATTGGCAGTGGCACGCCGACCGACATATTGGCAAGAAAGGAGCCAATGGCAATTCCGGGGGCGGCTGCGAAGCCCATGACAAGGAGCGCAACGAGGGCGATGCCGCTGGAAGGCCACACCAGAGACACTGCACCGCCCACTACTGCATAAGCCAGTCCCAGCCTTGCACTTGCGAAATACGCCAAAGCGACAAATCCGGTATAGACGAAAAGTCTGAGCCTTAAGTTGCGCGGGATAATAAACATTGTTCGCTTCAAATCCTCGGGAACAGACACTGTCACAGCCAGTCATTTCTATCGTTAAGCGGAATGACGACACTCTTGCGAAAGTGAATGTTCCATGCAGCTGCGGCAAATCACGAGCCTGCACCGAATCGATGCAAGGTGAAGTTCTGCAAAACCATGGTGCCGCAACACTACTATGAATCTACTTCAGAACTCCCCCGCGCGGTAAGCGTGGCCGGACGGATTCGATCGCCACCGTGCAGTAATGCAGGGTGAGTCTTCCCTGCCGACCGGCTAGGGCAATCCCCTAGCCTCTTTTCGGAAAAAAGCCTTATTCATATGCTTGCTGTCAGGGCCTACATTTCATTGCACTTGTGCGAAGTTGCGACCCTCAAGCTGAAGCGAAAGAAGAATCGTTTCGGTGTTTTTGCAACGACCTGAAATGGAGGTAAGAAAAATGATAAAGACAGTCATACTGCTCGCTGCGGCGAGTGCGGCGCTTAGTGCCGGAATTGCCTATGCCGGCATCGGGGCGCGGGATGTCTACACTGACGGCGCCAGCACGATGGGGCCGCGAGACCCATATTCCGATGGGGGGAAGACCACAAAATTTGACGTCTATTCAGATGGGGCGAAAGTCACGGATAGACGCGACGCGTTCACCGATGGCGCATGAATCACCAACCGCGATCGACTCGTTGGCGACAGCATGTAAGGAATTACAAAAAAAGTCCCCTGAAAAAATACGTGTCCGGCACTCAGCCTCCTCGGCCATAAACCAGCAACTCCCCCGAGGCACAGCCTCGGGGGATTTTTATTGCAGGGAGCGGAGTGGCATCGCTCAAGCAGATCAGTCATGTTTCAGCGCTCCCGCGCGTCGTGCTTCGCACACCGTATCGTGCAATGTCAACCTCGTCGATCTGGTCAGCGTGCATGAACCGTTGCGCATACTGCTTATAGACACCGGATGCCAGGAACAGCTGGAACAGTTCGGGATCGATATGGTGCTGTGCCGCGGCCACTGACATGATATGGACCGACTCGGACAGCGTCTTGGCTTTCTTGTACGGTCGATCCGCCGCAGTCAGCGCTTCAAAGATATCCGCGACCGCCAGCATTCTGGCGAGCGGACTCATATCCTCTTGACGCAGCTGGCGCGGGTATCCGGTTCCATCCATCTTCTCGTGATGGCTGCCGGCAATCTCCGGCACCTGGCGCAAATGCTTGGGGAACGGCAAACGCGACAGCATGATCTGCGTCTGGACGATGTGGTCTTCGATCTTGAAGCGCTCTTCTTCGCAGAGCGTACCCCGTCCCACCATCAGGTTGTGCAGTTCGCCCCGGTGGTACAGATAGGCTGGCGTGTTCCGCTTGAATCCCCACGGATTGCCAGCGGCAATCGTATCGTGCACGCTCCGCGGCACCAGGTGTTCCGGTTTGTCCGCCAACAGCGGCTCTTGCGCGGGCAGTGCCGCAGCGGGTATGCCGGCTTTGCGCGCGCGCTCGTCCGGGGACAGGCCGATGCGGTCGTCCAGCGTTCGGGTCCAGGTGCGTGCGGCAATCCGGCGCAGCCGTTCTTTGCGGCCTGCATCCATGGATTCACCACCCTGGTTGCATTCGGCGACGAAGGCGAAGTCGTCATCCAGTTCCTGCAGCGTCGTGTCTCGCCTCGAGATGGCGTCAGCGGCGTCCTCCCCCGCGGCGATACCGCGCAGGCAGCGGATCTCGGCTTCGCGCTTCAGGACTTCAAAGCGCATGCGCACCTCGTGGAGCCTGTCGTACAGCGTTTCCAGCTTCGTTGCCTTGTCGATGATGTACTCGGGGGTCGTCACCTTTCCACAATCATGCAGCCATGCTGCAACGTGCAAGGCTTCCCACTGCGCCTCGCTCATGGAAAACGACTGAAAGGGACCTTCCCTGGCATCGCATGCCGCCTGAGCCAGCATCCTGGCCAGCTCTGGCACCCGGGAGCAATGGCCACCGGTGTGCGGGCTTTTTGCATCAATCGCATCCGCCAGCAAGCGGATGAACGCGTTGAACAGCTCGCGCTGGGCATTGGTGAGCTCCCGAACCTCAATCGCCCCGGCGTAGAGACTGGCCAATGTGCTCACGAAGGCAAGCTGGGCGGCTTCCATCGGCGTCTCGCGCAGCACGAGGATGAGTCCCTGAAGCTCGTGTTGCCGATTGACCAGCGGCATCGCGACGGCGTGATTCACTTCGCCCAGGGACAACGCCCCCAATGCAGCGGACTGGAGTTCGTCCTTCGTCAGGCAGCCGCTTTGCGGGCTGCCTTCACTGGCAGCGGTGCGGATCAGCGGCAAGGCCTGGCCAAGCGATAGCCGCGACAGACCCGGTGCCATGTCATTGCCGTAGCAATCCTGCGCGGCAACCACTGCGAGATCATCGCCATCAGCCAGATAGAAGATACCGGCCTTTCCTTCAGCCTCGTTCAGCGTCTTTTTCAGCAGTACAGGCAATAGCTGCTCGAGGCGCCCTTCGGCAGCGATGGCCTGCACGATGATGAGAAAGCGCCTGATGGTCTGTCTCATTTGTTCGGTGGCGCTGCTGAGCGCATTGACCTCCCTGATTTGGGTCTGTACCGACAATGGATGATGAAAGTCGAAATGGCGAATCCCTTCCAGCCCTTCTGACAAGACGTCCAACGGCCTGGCAATGCGGCGCGACACCAACCAGAGCAATGGCATGCAAAGCAGGACGATGCCAACCGTGACGGCTATTCCTATCCACGCCTGGTATCTTGCATCCGCCAGCAGTTCGTCCTCGGGTACGGCAGACAACAGGAAAAGCGGCTTGCCTTTCGGAGCGGGAATCGGGTCTGTCGTCGTGTACCAGGTTACCCCGTCCACGGACAACGTCTCGCGCCTGGGGGCGCCCCCGCTGGATGACATGGCCGATGCCAGCGCGGTGAGTATCGGAATGCCATACGCGCCCGCAGCCGCGTGAAGATCGGCCTGGGCGACGTCGGGCGCCGTTGAAGATTCGGGCAGCCTGCTGTCTATGCCCAGCACTTTGCCACGGCTATCAAGCAGCGCCAGCATCGTGCTCGCAGTGGCCTTCTTCCTTGCCAGCATCTGCCCAAGGAAGTCCAGCCGGAAATCGCCCCCCACTACGGCTCTGCGCTCGGGTGTACGTGAGGCAAAGGTGCTGCCGGCTTCCCGGTCCGAGAAAAAGAGGTACGGATCCGTTCGCACCAGCGCCTCAGAAGCCATGGCGGCCTGGTACCATGCGCGCGCCCTGGGGTCGAACCGGCGCGCAAAGTCCGTGTCGTCAACTGTCGAGAGGTGAGCCAGATCGGCATCAAAGAAACTGGTCTGCCCGGTGGGCGCCGTACCGCTGCGTTCGACACTGCGAACGGCATAGGCGGCCGTGGCTGGCGCCTTGAAAATGGCCCGGTCCGAGTCCTGGCGCAAGGATCGAACATAGAAAAACGCGCCGTCCGCATAGCCTATGTAGAGCGACTGCAGCGCAGGTGCGTTCTCCAGTGCATCGCGCACCAGGCCGAGTCGCGCCATGCGGGCTTGAAGGGTCCGGGCCTCCGCAAGAGAGCTATGGCTGACCAGCTTGACGGCGATTTGCGCGGGCGCCAGCAACTCGTCGACCTCATCAAGCATCTGCTGGCTGATCCTGCGTGTAGTGTCGGCAGTGGCAGCCTCCAACGCTGCCTTCGTCATCAGGTAGTTGATGCCGCACGACAAGGCGCCGACAAGAAAGACCAGCGAGCCAAACAGCACCCACAGGTACTGATGCAGCGGAAGAGCTCTTGGCAATCGCATACGACCCTCCAGGGGAGACTGTCTGCGCGATGCGTGCGAATCGCTGCAAACTATGGCCCTGAAGCTTCGAATGCGTTTGCCTGTGCGTCAAGCCACACCTGGCTGTGTGCACCAATTCGGTGGGGAAAAGTGCACACAAGGATGCATTTGCGCGTTCGTGCCTGGATAAGAACGGCGTAGTGCGGGCAAAAGCCGGACGCGGCCAGACAACTCCGCGCCTGCTCGTCGCCGCCGCGCTTTCACAGCAGGCGCTCCGCCTCCTCGATCAGGGCGGTGGGCGACAGCATGTCGCCACGCGCGAAACGCACCAGTTCGACGGATCGCACCAGCGGCGGATCGCCCGGGACGTGGGCAGTGAGCAGGTCGATGTCGTATGCCGGCCCCGCGCTGTCCGTCGCGAGCAGCACGTTCATGGCACTAAGCCGCAAATGTCTTTGCTCGATGGAAAAGCAGGAGCGTGCGTCCGCCAGGACCTCAGCCAGACATTCCAGTTGACGGTCAAGCGCCCCGGTTTCGGGGCCGAGCTGCGCAAGTTCCTGCTCGTTCGCGGCAATCTGCCCGCTCAGGTTGGCCTGCTCGCCGGGACTTGCGTCGGCATCGCCGCCGAGCACCGAACGCATGCCGGTGCCTTGCTGCTGGAGCAGGCGCAGGCGCGCCACCAGCAGCGCCTGCTCGCGCGCGAGAACGTCGCGGCGTGACTTGCCGGCAGCGAAACGGGCGAGACCCTCCATGCTGAACTGATCGAACATGCGCCGCACAATTTCCTCGCGCAGCGCGGCCTCGCTGCGAGCGATGATCCTGACCTTATGATCGCCGAAACTGACGGTGGTTTGCGGCACTTCCGTGCGCATGACATCGCCTTCCAGCGCAACCCCGAGCGTGCGCCGCTCGGTCATCGCCATCCCCAGCACTGCAAACGCCTGCGGCGTATCGGGCGACTGTCCGAAGAACGCTCGCAGATCAGGAGAACGGCTGAAGGCCAGCTGCACGTCACGCGGCGTGCCGAAGAAGGCGTGAATATAGGGATCGTCACCCCATGCCTGCATGCTGGCCTCCCGCGGCGCGGGAAGACCCTGGACCAGTTCGCGCACGTAGTCCTGCGCTTGCTCGAGCGCAGGCCGAAGCCGCTGCTGGTAGCGTGATACCAGACGCAAGCGCGGATAGATCCGGGTCACGCGCTCGGTCAGCTCGGCAATCTCTTGCCTGTCGTGCGCGTGGACTTGCGCTTTGCGCCGGCGCAACCACCCCAGAAAACCCATCGGCATGCTCCCACCCGGCGCCGCCTTACTCAGCGGGCATGCTTGGGCGTGACGGAAATGGCAAGGGCTTCGGTGTAGACGGCCTGCACCTGGTCACCGCGTCGAACCGCCTTCAGTTGCTTCGGATCCTCGACATGCACGTCCACCGTCTTGCCTCTTGGCCCTTTGAGCGTCACCATGCCGGTCTTGGCGTTGACGGCCACCACGTCGGCAGTCACCGTCACCTCGCGCCCGACCATGCCGCCGGGCTTGGCGCCAGGAGCGGCCCGGTCGGCGGTCTCGCGTTCGGTGCTGGAGCGCATGCCACTCTGCCTGGCGAGGGTCACTGACAAGGCCTGCGTGTACTCGACCGTGACCATGTCGCCCACGCGGAGCTGCTCGAAGTTGCGCACGTCCTCGCCGACCTGTACGTCCGTGACCTTGCCCTGCTTGTTCTTGAGCGAAATGGTGCGCGTGGCGGCATCGATGGCCACCACCGTGGCGGTCGCCTTGACCGTGCCGGTGGTCTTGGTAGCCCCCACGCCCGACACCGTGTCCACGCGAGTCTCGGGCTGTGCCAGCACCGGAAGAGTTGCCGCGGCAAGTACCGCCGCCACGATTAGCTTGCTGGGATGCATGACTTACTCCTCGAGCCCCGTCTGTGGCATACCGTCGTTCGGCGGCGTCGGCACAACGCTGGCGCTTCTACCGAAAAGATCTATAAACCATAGCATACGAACGGTTATTCGCCTGCCCCGCGCCCGTCACTCCACATTTGCGTTGGCACTCACGGACTGGGCCCTAATTCAGGTATACGACTATCCAGGCACGTGGGAGGCATGCCAATGCATCAACCCAAGATTGTCGTGGTCGGCGCAGGACTGGTTGGCGGCTCGGCGGCCCTGTTTGCGGCCGTGGCCATCCCGAGCGCGGAGGTGGTCATCATCGATGTTGCCCGAATCCGGGCCGAAGGGCAGGCGCTGGACCTCGCCCACTCCGCCGCATTCTGGGGAAACAATCGTTTCTATGCGGGCGACTACGAGAACGCGCGCGACGCGGACGTCGTCGTCATCACTGCCGGCGTCGGCGTGAAGCCGGGGCAGACTCGCCTGGACCTGGCCAAGACCAATGCGGGCATCGCGGCGGAAATCGTGGATCGCATTGCGCCCCTGGCGCCGGATGCCATCTACGTCATCGCGACCAACCCCTGCGATGTGTTGGCTGGCGTCGTTTTTGACCGCCTGCGCTGCGCGCGGGAGCGCGTCATCAGCACAGGCACCTCTCTCGACACAGGACGGCTGCGATCGCTTCTGTCCGAGCGGCTGGGCGTCGTGGCGCCGGGGATTCACGCCTACGTTGTCGGCGAACACGGCGAATCCGCGGTCATCGCATGGTCGGGTGCAACGGTCTGCGGCATGCCCCTCGAAACCTTCCTGTCCAGGACCGGCAAGGGGCTGGGGCCAGCCAGCCGCGATCTGATCCTGCGCTCCGTGCACGAGGCGGCCAAGCTCATCAAGGAAGGCAAGGGCGCCACCCACTATGGCATCGCCAGTGCGATCGGGCGAATCTGCCAGGCCATCGTGCATAACGCCGACCTGATTCTCACGGTTGGCATCGTACATCCCGAAGTCGAAGGCGTGCCAGAGGTGTGCGTGTCGCTGCCGATGGTGGTCAATGGCGGCGGAGCGCAGTTGCTGGCTTACCCGGAACTCAACCCCACCGAGCGCGAGAGCCTGCGGCGCAGCGCGCGCATCGTCAAGGAGGCGACCGACAGCGTGCTGCAGGACCGGTAGGGACATCGCGCACGCTCCGGAGTACCGAACCACGCCGCCGCCAGGAGGCTGATCATGGATGTATCGCCCGCCAAGGCTCCACCGCCTGCAAGCTCCCCGGCCGCGAAACCAGCGGCCCCCGCTGGGCATCTCAAAGATCTCTGGAGATTTCTAGTCCCGGTGGGAATCGGCATCGTCCTCTGGTTCCTGCCGGCGCCGGCCGGCCTGGAGGTGAAGGCGTGGCACATGTTCGCGGTATTTGTCGCCACCATCGCCGGCATCATGACCGCCCCCCTGCCCATGGCCGCCGTCGCCATCATCGGCGCCACGGCAGGCGTGCTTGCTGGTGTCGTGTCCTTTGCCGACGTCACCAAATCCACGGGCACCGACCTGGTCTGGCTGGTGATGCTCGCCTTCTTCATTTCCCGAGGCGTCATCAAGACCGGGCTGGGGCGCCGCATTGCCCTGCTGTTCATGCGCCTGCTGGGCAAGCGAACCGTGGGACTTGGTTATGGGCTGGCCCTGACCGAACTCATGATCTCGCCCGCCATGCCAAGCATCACCGCCCGCGCCGGCGGGGTGATGCTGCCGATTACCAAGGCGATAGCGGAAGTCCTCGGCAGCCATGCCGATGACCCGGATTCCCGCGGCAAGGTGGGAAGCTATCTGATCCTCTGCGCCTTCCACGCGAACATCATTACCGCAGGCATGTTCATCACGGCGATGGCTGGCAATCCCCTTGCGGTCAGGCTGGCCGCGGATCAGGGCGTCTCGATCAGCTGGCTCGACTGGGCGGTGGCCGCATCGGTTCCCGGCCTGGTGTGCCTGGCCATCATTCCGGTCGCCATGCTGTGGATTGTCCAGCCGCAGATCCGCCAGACACCCGATGCAACGGCCCTGGCCCAACGGGAACTCGTCGCCCTGGGCCCCATCTCCGCCAAGGAAATTATCATGGCGGCAATTTTCCTTGGCTTGCTGGTGCTCTGGATTTTCGGTGAGGACCTGGCCATCGGCGCAACGCTGGCGGCGGCTCTCGGCGTCTCGCTGCTGTTCATCACCGGCGTGCTGACCTGGGACGATGCCCTGAACGAGAAGTCCGCCTGGGACACCATGATCTGGATCGGTCTGCTGATCATGCTGGCCTCCAAGCTCAATGAGTACGGCATGGTCTCCTGGTTCGGCAAGGAGTTCGGGGCGCACCTCGAGGGCTTCCACAGGCTGGCCGTCTATATGCTGGTGGCGGCGATCTATTGCTACATTCACTACTTCTTCGCCAGCGCCACGGCACATATCAGCGCGCTCTTCCCCCTGTCCATGGCGCTGATGGTCGCGGCCGGCATCCCGCCTTTCACCGCGGCGGTCGCCCTGGGCGTCCTGAGCAATGTCAACGGTTGCCTGACCCAATATGGCATCGGCTCCGGACCGGTCATGTTCGGCGCGGGCTACGTCACCCAGGGGGAATGGTGGAAGGCTGGCTTTCTGATGAGCCTTATCTACATGTTCGTCTGGCTGGTGATCGGCCCGCTTTGGTGGCAGTTCCTCGGGCACGTCTGACACCGCACCGGGCAGGAAAATGGGCCAGCCCCCCTGATCGGGGATGGCTCCGGACGGCATCAAGTGCGCACCATGCAGCACTTTTATCCATTCCTTGATTGTTGGAACAACTCGCGCCAATCATGCATCCCTACCCGACTGCCGGCGTCGCTAACAATAGCTTACATACACGGACATCCGGTTGAATTACCCTCCGCTGCCTGAACCTTGCCCGCCCGGGCCCACCACACGGAAAACAGCCACATATGAAGAAGATCCACGCGTACCCCCTGATGGCAATGGCCATGCTGACTACCGCCTCGGGGGCCGCCTTTGCGCAGCATGTCGTGGGGGGAATGGGCGAGGAAGTCAGGATCGGCGCGTTCGCCGGTCCGACGCACGGCACCGACAGCAATCGCGGCATGCCCACCGGGCGCAGGTTCAATACGGCAAAGCCAGGCAGGCAAGCCGCCGACCCGCGTAGCGCACGCCCGATCAACGCGCGCGGAGCTGCACCCACGCTCCCCGGCAAGCATTTGCCATAGCCGCGCGCCTGCGTTCGCGATCATCCTGGATCGCCGACGCGACAACCGGCGCGCCCACGCTGCCCGCGCCTTGGACAAGCCCGAATCCGCGCTGCTATATTGCGTGGATCGATCCTGGTCCAACCTATATGGCACGCACGCTTTTGCCCGCCGCGCTGGCGGCATCGCTCTACGGTTGCGCCGGCGCGCCGTCCTTCAGCCTGTTCGGTGCCTATTTCCCGCTCTGGCTCCTGAGCACCGTGCTTGGCATTGCCGGCGCGGTCGTGTCCTATCGGATCTTCATCATGACGGGCTGGGCGGAAACGGTCCGCTACCAGCTTCTGGTCAATACGGCGATCGGCGTCATGATTGCTGAAATCGTCTGGCTACTGGGTACGGGACACATCCTATGAAAATGGCCGGCCTCCGCAAAAGCCCGCTGCGCGGCAAACTGATCGCCCTGGTCATCGTCCTGCTGGCCGCCCTGCTGTCCTTCTACGCCTACCATCGCACGCTTCGCTTCCCGGCATCGGACGATGCCTCGCTCGATGCCGACCTGGTCCACGTTGCGTCGCCGGTAGGCGGCCGGATTGCACGCATCCATGTGGCGGAGAACCAGCTGGTGGCCAAGGGCGATGTCCTGTTCGAGATCGATCCGGTGCCGTATCAGCTGGCCGTGGCCCAGGCCCGTGCCGACCTGGAGCTGGCGCAGGCAACCCTTGGCACGCGGCGGCGCACGATTGCCACCGAGCAGGCCACGGCGGCGGTGGCGTCAGACCAGATCGCACGGGCCGAGCAGAACTACGCGCTCACGGCGCGCACGGTGGAACGGTTGCGCCCGCTGGCTGCGGACGGCTACGTGCCCAGGCAGCAGCTGGACCAGGCGCAGGTGGCGCAGCGCGACGCCGCGGTGACTTTGAAGCAGGCCAACGTGCAGCGCGCCGCCACGGCACAGGCGGTCGGTGATGAAGCCGGCGCCATCGCCACCGTGCATGCGCGCGAGGCGGCACTGGCGATTGCGCGGCGTGCGCTTGACGACACCGTGGTGCGCGCCCCGCATGCCGGCCGCGTGAGCGGGCTGACGGTGCTGTCCGGCGAGGTCGTGCTCCCCAACCAGTCGCTGTTCCTGCTGGTGCATACCGGGGAATGGTTCGCGGTGGCGAACTTCCGCGAGACTTACCTGGCTGATATCAATGTCGGCGACTGTGCCACGGTCTATTCGATGATCGACCGGCGCCAGGCCATCCGCGGGAAGGTGGAAGGCATCGGTGTCGGCATCACCGATACCGACCGCGTGAACCTGCCGCGCTCCCTGCCCTATGTCCAGCCATCCGTGAACTGGGTACGCGTGGCCAAACGCTTCCCGGTGCGCATCAAGCTGGCAGATCCGCCGGAAGCGCTGGCCAGGGTGGGCGCGAGCGCAACCGTCGAGATCCGGCATGGCGCAGCCTGCAGCTGACAAGTTGCGCCTGGGCCTGGCGGATATCCGGGCCCTGCTGGCGCCGCTCCCCGGCCGTGCGGCAGCTGCCACGCGCATCACGGTGGCCTGCACCCTGACGGTACTGGTGACCAGTATCTACGGCACCCCTGAGGCGGCCATCTCCGCTTATGTGATTTTCTTCATCAACCGGGCCGACCGTACCTCCAGCATCGTCATGAGCGTGGCCGCGCTGGTGCTGGTCAGCATGATCATCGGCCTGGTGATATGGCTCGCCGATTTCAGCGTCGACGACCCGCTGCGCCGCGTGGCGTGCATGGCGGTGGTGTCGGCGGCAGTACTGTTCCTGGCCTCGGCCAGCAAGCTGCGGCCGGTCGGCGCCATCGTGGCGATGATCATCGGCTTTGGGCTCGACGAACTCGGGCTGGTGCCGTCTGGCGAAATCGCTACGCGTGCCCTGCTCTATGCCTGGCTGATGGTGGCGATTCCCCTCGGCGTCAATGTGGTGGTCAACCTGGTGCTGGGCCCGGCGCCGCGCCGGCTGGCGACCGACCGCCTGGCCCATTGCCTGCAGCTTGCTGCACACAGCCTGCAGGCTCCCGATGGTGACCCAGAGGCGCTGCACGAGGCTTTGCGCGATGGCGTCCAGCCTGTCGCAGGCTGGCTGAAGCTGGCGAAGATCGAAGGCAGCATCGACGCGCAGGATCTGCTGGCACTGCGGCAGGCCGCGTCGTCGACCATGGCGATTCTGCTGGCGGCAGATGTCGCACGCCGGCAGCCCGGGGCGCAACTGCCGGCAGCCGTTGCCGTGCCCATCGCCACTACGCTCGACGACATGGCGCGCATGCTCGATGCCGGCGGCTATCCGGTGGAAATCGGGCTGAGCGTGCCCGGTCTTGCAGGGCTGTCGCCCGTGCAGGAAGCGGTTGCCGCGGAACTGGTCGGCGCCATCAACCGCTACGCGGAGCCAGGCGACCCCGCGCCGCAGGAGCAAGCCGACCAGGCACATGGCGGCTTCCTCGATGCCGACGCGTTCTCGAATCCGGCCCATGTCCGCTACGCCCTCAAGACCACCGGCGCGGCAATGTTCTGCTACTTGCTGTATCAGCAGCTGAACTGGCCCGGCATTCATACCTGCTTTATCACCTGCTACCTGGTGTCGCTTGGCACCGCGGCGGAAACCGTGGAAAAGCTGACGCTGCGGCTGGCCGGCTGCCTGGTCGGCGCGGTGATCGGCACGGCAGCCATTGTCTACGTGGTGCCATCACTCACCTCGGTGGGCGGGCTGATGCTGCTGGTGTTTGCCGGCACGTGGATATCGGCATGGGTGGCGCAGGGCTCGCCGCGCATTGCCTACGCAGGCTTCCAGGTGGCGTTTGCGTACTACCTGTGCGTCATCCAGGGTTCCGGACCGGGCTTTGACCTGACCATTGCGCGCGACCGGGTGATTGGCGTGGTGCTGGGCAATCTGGTTGTGTACCTGGTCTTCACGCGGATCTGGCCAGTCAGTATTGCCAGCCGCATCGAGGCGGCACTGGCGGCACTGGTCACGCAATGGCACCAACTGACCGAGGCGCGCCGGCCCGATGCCCGACGCAGCCATGCCGCGGCCGCCATGGCACGGCACGGCGAGATCACGCAGGACCTGATCCTGGCCAACTATGAACCCGCATCGGTCAGCCCGGGGCGGGACTGGATCGAAGACCGGCGCCGGCGCCTGGCCGCGCTCGATGCGATTGCGGGGCCCCTGTTCCTACTCGCGGAGCGCTTTCCCGGCGACCCGGAAATTGCACGGCGATTGCACACGCCGCAGGCTACCGACGCTGTAGCACCAACTGCGCAAGCTGCCAACGGCACCCACGATGCACAAGCCGACAAGGTCCGTCACGCCCTGCTGACCTTGGTCGACCGGCGCCTGGCGGATTCGCCCGCCGAGGCACCGGCTGCGACCTCTCCAACTTCCATTCATGCGCAAACCTGATTCGCTGGCGATCCCGCTGACACTGGTCGCCGCCGTGACGCTGGCCGGATGTGCCACCGCGTCGCTCGACCTGGCCCCGCCGGCCTCCGACCGGCCATGGCAGCCCGAGACCACCGCGTCCGGCGAGATCGTGCCGGGCGCGGCCAGCAAGCCGGCACCGGCAACCCGGCCATCCGACTACACGCTGCCGGCCAACAACGCGCTGGCATCCGTGCCCCCGCCAGCCGAACTCGATACCACGCACGCTTACACGCTGCCCGAGCTGATCGACCTGGCAGAATCCACCAACCCGCTGACCCGGATTGCCTGGAACGACGCGCGCAATGCCGCACTGGCCGCCGGCATCGCCAGGAGCAGCTACCTGCCGTACATCTCCGCGGCGGCGATGGGCGGCTACCAGAACGGACACAGCGCTTCGTCCACGGCGCTGGGCACGCTGGGCGCAAACGCGTCGACGCATGGCGCGGTCTCGGTGCTGTCGCTGCAGTGGCTGTTGTTCGATTTCGGCGAGCGCGCGGGCATTGTCGATGCCACTGAACAGGCATCGATTGCCGCGAACATCGGCTTTACCGCGGCGCACCAGAAGATCATTCACGAAGTCAGCACGGCGTTCTATCGCTACCAGGCCGCGCGTTCGCGCGCGACCACCGTGCAGCAGGCGATGCACAACGCCGATGCCGTGCTTGCCGCCGCCAAGGCGCGCTACCAGCGCGGCATCGGCACCGTGGTGGAAGTCGCCCAGGCCACGCAGAATCGAGCGCAGACCAATCTCGCCACGGTGCAGGCGCAAGGGGCCGAAACCGATGCCTACCTGGCACTGGTCACGGCCATCGGCATCTCCCCGCTTTCCAGGCCCCAAATAGCCGAGATGCCGGTGCGGCTCCTGTCGCCGGCCATGCGCAGCTCGATCGAGCAGATCGTTGAACGTGCGATTGCAAGCCGGCCAGACGTGCTGGCGGCCTATGCCATCGAACGCGCCAGCCAGGCCAAGGTCAGGGCGGCAGAGGCCGGCTTCATGCCCAAGGTGTTCATGTCTGCATTCACGTCGTACGCGTCCGGCGGCTCGGCAATCACCGCGATTCCGCCGGTCGGCCAGCAGCCGCCCACGGTCAACCTGAACGGCTACCGCTACGGCGCCAGCGTGTTCCTGGGCGTGACCGTACCGATCTACGACGGCGGGGTGCGCTCCGCGGTGCTGGCACAGGCGCGCAACGACGCCGACAGCGCGTCGGCCAGGCTGACGCGCGCCAAGGAAGAGTCCGTGCGCCAGATCGTGGTCAGCCAGAGCGCGCTCGAATCGAGCCTGGCCGCCTACGATGCGGCCAGGGCACTGGCCGAGGCCGCGCAGACCACCTATGACGCTGCCTTCGCCGCGTATAGCAAGGGCGTGGGGCCTGTCACCGAAGCCAATCTGGCGCAGAACCAGTTGCTGCTGGCGCGCAATGCGTCTGCCGACGCCTATAACGGGGCGCTCGCCGCTGCGGCGACATTGGCGCTGGCGACGGGGTCGGTCGGCGCGGTGCGCGATGGAGGTGGATGGCCGGTGCGGTGATACCGCCTGGTGTACTGCTCAACCCTGCCGAGGCTGCACCGCCGCCGCAAGGCCGGGCTTGCGCAGCATTTTCTCCACATCTCCCGCGTGCAGTTCCTCCAACTGGATCAACTGCCGCGCATACTCTTCCAGGGCGACGGAGCGCCCTTCGACCAGGCTTAGCAGTTCACGGTACAGATCCAGGGCCTGCATCTCCGTCGCAAGCGATTCACGCAGGATCGCGCCGATATCGGTCGTGTGGCTGTCCAGAAGTCCGCCGATGCCAAGCGAGGGATAGGCGCCGAGGGTCGTGATCCATTCGCCGGCCTGGTGCGCGTGCAGCAGCGACTCATTCGCCTGCTCACGCAGCCACGACACGATGGGAATGCGGCCGAAGCCGAATATCAGGAATGAATAGTGCGTGTAGCGCACAACACCGGCGAGCTCAGCTTCGAGTATTCGATTGAGCACGCCGACGACCTTTTGCTGTTCGATTTCCGACATGGCAGATTCCTCCCTGAGGTAGGTTCGGACTGCAAGCCGGCGCCCGTAGCCGGGCACCGCGCAATCCCCTCATTAGCGGTAGACGAGGACAGGGACCCGGCAATGGGTGAGAACTTTCTGGGTTTCACTGCCGACCAGCAGGCCCTCCAAGCCCCTGCGGCCGTGCGACGCCATGAAGATCACGTCACACCCGTGCCTCGCGGCGGCATCGATGATGCCCTTGTAGGGTACCGAGGTCGTCATATCCGTTTCGCATGTGACTCCCGCGGCCTTGGCTGCAGCAACAACCTCTTCCAGCCTGGCGGTTGCATGCGCGGCCTCCTGCTCCTCGAAGGCCTTGCGCCTGGGATGGCCGGAATCGCCTGACGCCACGTAGGGATACTCTTCCATGCACGTATAGGCCGTCAGCCTGGCGCCACCGGCTTTGACAAAGCCAATGGCCGCGTCCATTGCCATTCTTGAAAGTTCTGAGCCATCGGTAGCCAGCAAAATGTGCTTGAACACGATTCTTCTCCTTGGGCAATTGATCCCGGCGGGCAGCGACAGCCCGCTAGTCAAAGTTCAGTATGGACAAGAATCCGCCTCTCGCCACCCACGCGGATGCACCTGCGCACACGCCGACGCACCGTCTCGCCCTTATCCATCGATCTTGAATCCGACATCCTTGATGAACTGCCCCCAACGCGCATGATCGGCCCCGATCTGCGCGGCGAATGCCTCAGGCGTGGCGGCAGATTCGGGCGCGAATTGGCTCAGGCCGCCCCCCGGAGCGGCCCGAACCGCTCCACGTACAACCCCGCCACCCAATCGACAAACACTCGCACCCGCGGCGCCAGCTGCCGGTGGAACGGATACAGCGCTGACACCGGCAAGTCCGGGCAGGGCCAGGCCTCAAGCACGGGCACCAGCCGTCCTGCGCGCAGGTGCTCTGCCACGCGGAAGCGCGGCACTTGGATCAGGCCGCAGCCGGCCAGGGCCGAGCTGGTATAGCACTCGGCATCGCTCACCGAGATCCAGCCGCGCGCCTTGAACTCCTGCACCTCGCCATCGACGGTCAGCGTGAAGGGATAACGGTAGTCATGGTTGCGCGAGAAGAACCCCACGCCGATGTGTTGCGCCAGTTCCGACGGGTGTTGCGGCGCGCCGTGCGCGGCCAGGTATCCGGGGCTGGCGCACAGCACCTCCGGCATATCCGCAAGACGCCGGGCCACCAGCGAGGAATCGCGCGGCCGGCCGGCACGCACCACGCAATCGATGCCCTCCCCGACCAGGTCGACCAGCCGGTCGCCGCTGCTGACGATCAGGTCGATATGCGGATAGCGCTCCCGGAACTCGCCGATGCGCGGCAGGATGATCATGGTGGCGTGGGTGCCATGCAGGTCCAGCCGCAGCGTGCCGCGCGGGTTGGCCACCTGCGTGCTGAGCGAGGTCTCGGCGTCTTCCAGGTCCTGCAGCACGCGCTTGCTGCGCTCATAGAAGGCCTGGCCGTCCAGCGTGGGGCGCACCTGGCGCGTGGTGCGCTCCAGCAGACGCGCGCCGATGCGGGCCTCAAGTTCCTTGATGGCGTGCGTCGCGGTGGCCCGTGGCATGTCCAACGCGCTGGCGGCGCCGGTGAAGGAACCCAGTTCCACGATCCGGGTAAAGAGTTGCAGCGAGTCGAAGCGGTCCATGCGGGGGCTGTCATAGCGGAAGGGTCACTTCCGGATTGGAATCAGGTTCCCGGCCTGCGTCAAGTCGGATCTCCACTCGCTTGTCCAGGGTCAGTCCCTGAGCCCGGCCAGGGAGCACGAATCAGCCAGGCATCGATTCTGCTAGCCTATATTTCATTTCATAGTCTTCTGCCGTTCTCCCGCGTGTCCCGTGGCGGGGCCATGTGGCGAGTATGCAATCCGGTTAGTGCTGGGAGATGGGATATGAGCGCCGTTCCTGAGTCGCGAGTCACCGGCACCACTTCGGCCCCAGGGAAACGCCCCGTCACTTCCACCCGGCACGTGTGGACCCGATACTGGGCCATTGCAAAACCTTACTGGTTCTCGCGGGAAAAATGGAAAGCCTCGGGCTTGCTGGTCCTGCTGATCCTGCTGCTGTTGGGCCAGACCCAGACCGAGGTACTGATCGTCAAGCAGACCGGTGAATTCACTTCGGCCCTGGCGGCGCAAGACGCGGATCGCTTCTGGGCCTCGATCACGAAGTGTCTTTATATCCTGATGGTGGCAGTTCCCATCTACGCTGTTTATTACTACCTGAGGAATAAGCTTGGCCTGCTCTGGAGGCGCTGGCTGACCAGTCACTATCTGGAACGGTATTTCAAAAGCCGGGTCTACTACAAGCTCAATTCAGATGCCGCGATCGACAACCCGGACCAGCGCATCGCGGAGGACATCAATACCTTCACGCGGCAATCCCTGTTTTTCCTTTCGATCGGCATCGGCGCGCTGCTGCAGCTCATTGCATTCAGCGCCGTCCTGTGGTCGATCTCCAGGGAGCTGGTCTACTTTCTTGTCATCTATGCCATCGCCGGCACATTCATCTCCATCTTCTTCTTCGGCCGCGTCCTGATCGGCCTGAACTTCTTCCAGCTAAGGCGGGAGGCGGATTTCCGCTTCAGCCTGATCCGGGTGCGTGAGAACGCCGAGTCCATCGCGTTCTATCGCGGCGAAGCGCTGGAATCAACCCATGTGAGCGGCCGTTTCGGTAAGGCCTTCCAGAACTTCGACCGCCTCATCAAGTGGCAGCTGAGCCTGAACATGTTCCAGTATGCCTATGGCTTCCTGACCATCCTGCTGCCCAGCGCCATCGTCGCTTCACGCGTGCTTTCCGGCGAGCTTGAAGTAGGCAGCGCCATCCAGGCGGCCGGCGCGTTTGCCGCCATACTGAACGCGCTGACCGTGATCGTTGACAACTTTGAAGACCTGAGCCGGTTCGTGGCGGGGCTGGATCGACTGGACACATTCTCCATCGCGCTGACCGGGACGGCAGCAGCCTCCGTGAAGCCGGCCACCACGATCGAGTCCATCCATGACTCCCGCCTGGCGCTGGAACATGTCACCTTGCGCACGCCGAATCAAGAGCGAACGCTGGTCACCGACCTGACCCTGTCGGTCAACCCGGGAGAGGGCCTGCTCATCGTCGGCGCCAGCGGCGGCGGCAAGAGTTCCCTGATGCGCGCGATCGCCGGATTGTGGAACAACGGCACGGGATGCATCGTGCGGCCAATGCCGCAGGAAATGCTATTCCTGCCGCAGCATCCTTACATGGTGGTCGGCAGCCTGCGCAGCCAGCTGCTGTACCCGAACCACATTGGCCAGCGGATCCCGGACGAGGAGCTTCTGAAGTTGCTGGAGATGGTCAACCTGAAGGACATCGCTGGCCGGTTTGGCGGCCTGGACACGGAAGTGGACTGGGGGAAAGTCCTGTCTCTTGGCGAGCAACAGCGGCTGACCATCGCTCGCGTACTGCTCTCAAAACCGCGCTATGTCATGCTGGACGAAGCGACCAGTGCCCTGGATATCCGCAATGAGGAAAGCATGTACCAGTTGCTGGCCGACCTGCAGGCGACGCTTGTCAGCGTCAGCCACCGCCCCACTCTGCTGAAATTCCACCACCAGGTCCTGGAACTGCCCGGGAACGGAAAGTGGTGGCTGCATCCGACCAGGGACTATCGCCTGGGGTGGTAGGCGTCCAGCTGCCTTGTAGCGGCCCCAACCATCATCGTGCCGTGCTAACGTCGCGCGAGGCACATTTGATGTGGAGGGCGTTTGCATGCAAGCGGGCATTGTCGAGGCCGGCTATGGCTCGGACCCGGTCGGTCTGGTCAGCGGTTTTCTGTTCGAACCCGGCGGACCGGTGCGCGAGATTGATTCCCGCGCCGCAGCGGCATGGCTGCAGCAGATGCCGTCAGTACCGCCGGACGCCGCGCACCATCGCCCCTTCCTGTGGCTACACTTCAACCTGTCGCACAGCGCATGCGAACGCTGGATGAAGGGCCAGCTGGCCCTGCCGGACGAATTCTTCGAGGCCCTGCGGCAGGGTTCGCGCTCGACGCGGATCGAGCGCCTGGACGCCGCCCTGCTGGCCGTGGTCAACGACGTGATCTACAACTTCGGCGTCACGTCGACGGATATCTCCACGCTCTGGGCCCACGCCGACCACCGCTTGCTGGTGACGGCCCGCGCCAGGCCGCTGCGTTCCGTGGACCGGCTGCGCGAGGCGGTGCGGCGCGGAGAGGCATTCCGCTCGCCACTGGACCTTGTGGTGCACCTGTTGCGTGACCAGGCCGACGTGCTGGTGCAGATCGTGCGCGAGACCGGTGTGAACGTCGACCAGATCGAGGACCAGTTGCTGTCGCAGCGCCTGCACGGCAACCGCGCCGACCTGGGTTCGATGCGGCGCGGGCTGGTGCGGCTGCAACGGCTGCTGGCGCCCGAGCCCGGCGCCCTGTTCCGGCTGTTGAACCGGCCGCCGGCCTGGCTGCATGAATCGGACTTGCAGGAGTTGCGTGAATCGACCGAAGAATTCTCGCTGGTACTCAACGACCTGGCCGCGCTGGTCGAACGCATCAAGCTGTTGCAGGAAGAAATTGCCGCCAAGCTCAACGAGCAAACCAACCGCACGCTGTTCACGCTGACGCTGGTGACTGTGCTGGCGCTTCCGATCAATATCGTGGCCGGCTTCTTCGGCATGAATGTGGGCGGCATTCCGCTGGCCGGACACCCGCACGGCTTTTGGGTACTGGTGGCGCTAGTGGCAAGTTTCACGGTACTGGCCGGGCGCTGGGCATTCCGCAAGCAGGCCGGGTAGGTAACGCTTGCGGGATATACCATACTTCAGGCAGTGTCCCCCTGGCTCTCAACCCCCTAACCTGAGGAACCCGGCCATGAAGCTACTTCGCATTGCTGCCCTGGCGTTCGTGCTTTCGGGATGCGCCATGAACCAGGGCGCGCCAGGCACGGCGCAGGCGTCGCGCACAGAAAGCTGCAAGATGACGTCGGAGCAGGAGATTGCGGCGTTGTTTGATCGATGGAATCGGTCACTGCAGACAGGCGATCCACACAAGGTGGTGGCCAACTATGCGGAACGGTCCATTCTTCTTCCGACGGTATCCAACAAGCCTCGCTTGACCGTCGCGGAGAAAGAGGACTATTTCCATCACTTCCTGCAAAACGGTCCGTCCGGGAAGATCGACTTCCGCACCATTGAGCTGGGATGCAATTCCGCGGTGGATTCCGGGCTCTACACCTTCACCTTCGCACGAACGGGCGCCGTGGTGAAGGCCCGCTTTACCTACACCTATCACTGGGACGGCAAGCAATGGCTCATTACAAGCCATCACTCGTCGGCCATGCCGGAGAAGACGTAACTGAGGCCTGAGCCTCAGTTACCGAGGGCGAGGGCCCCGCCGCGCATTCACCTGGCGGCGCCTGGCCCAGCGCCCTTACTGCATGTGCTGCCCGCCGTTGATGGCGATATTGGACCCGGTCACGTAGGCCGCATCCTCCGAGCAAAGGTAGGCAACCAGTGCGGCGACTTCTTCCGGCTTGCCGACGCGGCCGACCGGAATCTGCGGCAGGATCTTGGTCTCCATGATTTCCTTGGGCACGGCGTTGACCATCTTGGTGGCAAGGTAGCCCGGAGAGACGGTGTTGACGGTCACGCCCTTTCTTGCCACTTCCAGCGCCAGCGACTTGGTGAAGCCGTGCATCCCGGCCTTGGCGGCTGCATAGTTGGTCTGGCCAAAGGCGCCCTTGGATGCGTTGACCGACGAGATGTTGATGATGCGTCCCCAGCCGCGTTCGACCATGCCTTCGCAAAGCGGCTTGGTGAGATTGAACACCGAGTCGAGGTTGGTCCGCATCACGGCATCCCAGTTCGGCTTGTCCATCTTCTTGAAGGCCATGTCGCGGGTAATGCCGGCGTTGTTCACCAGGATATCTACGCGACCTACGTCAGCCAGGATCTGCGCAGCGCAAGCCTGGCAGGCATCGTAGTCGGAGACATCCACCTCGTAGGCACGCATCTCGCGGCCGCTGGCGGCCATCGCGGCAAGCCAGTCCTGGGCGTTCGCATTGCCCGGCGAGTGCGTCACCACCACGGTGTGGCCTGCGTCGTGCAACTTGATGCTGATGGCTTCTCCCAGCCCACCCATACCACCTGTTACCAGTGCAATTCTCTTCGTCATGCTGCGTGCTTCATTCTCGTAAAGTTGAAAGACCCCTGCCTTGCCGGGACGGGCGTTTGCCCTGACTATCCCGACCATATTCCCACTGCCCTGGCGCGAAAATAGCGAGGGCGAGCCGGGCCGGATGATTCCGGTCCCGGCTTGTATGCCGATGCGGGAAGATTGGCGTCGCAGTGCTTCACACCAGGAGAACTGATGCCCCTGGCCTGCAAGCCTGCGATCTCTGTTCAGCGCGCTGGCCTGGCCGGCACGGCCGGCCGCACGCCGTTACTGCTTCGAAGCGCGGGGCGCCGCCTGCTGGGCCGCGCCGGACGCAGCTGCGGCGGTCTTGGCAAAGTTGGCCTTGGCGGCTTCAGCCGTCTGCTTTGCGGCGTCCTGGAACGATTGAAAGGTGCTGCTGGCGGCCGCTACGCTCGATTGCAGCAGCGCGGTGATCGCTTCAGACCCGGCCGGCGCGTTCTTCACGAAGGTGTCGACGAAGGCTTGCACATTGCGGTTGTGCTGTTCGTACTGGCCCTCGACCGCCTTGGTCAGTTCCACCTGCGTGTTCGACGCGATTTCGTACACGTGGCGTGCATACGCAACCGCCTTCTCCGCGGCGGGCTGGGCCAGATTGCTCTGCACGGCGAACACGTCACGCAGGTCCTTTCCGGCCAGCACCGCTTCGACATTGCCCTGGCCTTCGGCAAGCGTCGTCCTGACTGCCTGCAGGTTCAACTCGGTCAACTTCTGGAAGCCGTCAAAAGCCATGTTCGTCAGCGCGAACAGTTGGTTCAGACTGGACTTTTGCACTGCAGCAAATTGCTCGGGCATAAAAGGGGACATGCGAAATCTCCTGTGGATTGATCGAACGGATTCGCGCAAGAGTGCTGCAAATTGAATCCGCCACCGTATGGCTTGCGGATTGGCAGCGCCACCAATCCTGCAGCGCACCATCCGAGTGCGAATCCTAGAGGCTTTCCTCTAATTTGATCCCTAGGTATATACCCAAAAAGTCTTTAAAACATGACAATAAACGTGCACTATAAGGCACTTATGTTACATGTATTTACGTGGAAATGTTGCGGTGCATGACACGTGTGGGGCGCACCTCACC
Organism: Cupriavidus sp. FW305-F7; assembly: GCF_058782875.1. Lineage (NCBI taxonomy): Bacteria > Pseudomonadati > Pseudomonadota > Betaproteobacteria > Burkholderiales > Burkholderiaceae > Cupriavidus > Cupriavidus sp. FW305-F7. The sequence goes on from NZ_JBYSYC010000017.1 coordinate 151,557, forward strand.
CCGGACGCTTGAAACGGATCGCCGAATACACCAAGAGGGAGAAGCGGAAATGGGATCGAGGCAACAGGATCGCGGCGCCCCGAGCTGACGGCACGGCTCATGTAGCAGCCTTCCTGAGCCGCAACGCATTGGTAATGACCGAGGCAGAACTCAGGCTCATCGCCAGCGCCGCAATCATCGGCGACAACAGCAGGCCTGTCATTGGATACAGAACGCCCGCCGCCAGCGGAACGCCCAAGGCGTTATAAATGAACGCAAAACCGAGGTTCTGCTTCATGTTCCGAATGGTCGCTTGCGAGAGTTTCCGGGCACGGGCAATGCCGCGCAAATCCCCTTTGACCAGCGTGACCTGAGCGCTGTTCATCGCGACATCAGTGCCCGTGCCCATGGCAATACCAACGTCCGCCTTCGCCAGCGCCGGCGCATCATTGATACCGTCGCCCGCCATGGCCACCACCGCGCCTGCCTGTTGCAGGGAACTGACAAGTTCAAGCTTGTCGGCCGGCTTCACCTCGCCGTGGAACTCGTCAATGCCGAGTTTCCCGGCCACCGCCTTTGCCGTTGCAATCCCGTCACCGGTCGCCATCACGACACGGATACCTTCTTCCCTGAGATGCGCCAGCGCCTCCGGCGTGGTGGCCTTGACCGGATCCGAGACGGCGAGCAGGCCAGCAAGCGTGCCTTCGACGGCGAGATACATCACGCTGGCGCCTTGCGCACGCAGCGCATCAGCCTGCGCCACGAGCCGATCAATGGGAATTCCTTCAGCTTGCATGAGCGCCGTGTTTCCGATCGCGACCTTCCTGCCGCCCAGCTTGCCTCTTACCCCGATCCCGGAACTCGACTCGAAGCCCTCCGGCTTTTCCAACTGCAGGCCGCGCTCACGGGCTGCTTCAACAATCGCGGCAGCCAGAGGATGTTCGCTGCCCTGATCCAGGCTGGCAGCTAACCGCAGCACGTCCTCCTCGGCATAGCCATTGGTGCCGATCGCGCGCTCAAAAACCGGCCGACCCTCGGTGAGCGTCCCGGTCTTGTCGATAATCAGGGTATCGACCGTGCGCAGGTTCTCGATTGCAGCGGCATCGCGGAACAGCACGCCGTTGGAAGCGCCCTTCCCGCTTGCGACCATGATGGACATCGGCGTGGCGAGACCCAGTGCGCACGGACATGCGATGATCAGCACCGCGACCGCATTGATCAGGCCGAACACCCAGCTCGGCTCGGGGCCGAAGAGTCCCCACGCGACAAAAGTCAGCACCGCAATGCCGATGACACCGAGGACGAAGACGCCGGCAACCTTGTCCGCCATCCGCTGCATCGGCGCCTTCGATCGCTGCGCTTGCGCCACCATCTGGACTATCTGGGACAGCACGGTCTGGGAGCCTACCTTTTCGGATTGGATGACGAGGCTGCCCGACGTGTTCATCGTGGCGCCGATGACGCGGTCGCCGACGCGCTTGGTGGTCGGAATGGGCTCGCCGGTTATCATCGATTCGTCGACCGCGCTGGAGCCTTCCGTTACCACGCCATCGACCGGCACCTTCTCGCCGGGCCGCACGCGCAGCAGGTCGCCCACGTGGACATGGCTGAGCGGCACGTCCTCTTCGGCTCCGTCGGGGCCGATACGCCTCGCCGTCTTTGGCGCCAGTCCCAGCAGCGACTTGATGGCGGCGGAAGTCTGGGAACGGGCCTTTAGTTCAAGCAACTGACCCAGCAGCGTGAGGGAAATGATCACCGCCGCTGCCTCGAAGTAGACACCGATGCGGCCATGCTCGGCAAACACCTGCGGAAATACGCCAGGTATGACGGTCGCAATGACGCTGTAGACATAGGCCGCACCTGTGCCGATTCCGATCAGCGTCCACATGTTCGGACTGCGGTTGACGATCGACTGGAAACACCGCACGAAGAACGGCCAGCCCGCCCACAGCACCACAGGCGTCGCCAATGCAAGCTCTACCCAGCTCTGGGTCGACACCTGCATCCAGCCAAGGCGATGCCCGAACATGGCCAGTACGAACACCACACCGGTGAGCGGTAGCGTCCACCAGAAGCGGTGACGAAAATCCACCAGCTCGGGGTTCTCTCCTTCATCCAGTTCCGGCAACAACGGTTCCAGCGCCATGCCGCATTTGGGGCAGTTGCCCGGATGATCCTGGCGGATCTCCGGGTGCATGGGACAGGTATAGATTGTTCCCTCGGCAGCTGGCTGCGCCGCCCCGGCGCCAGTGCCAGCCTGTTCATGAACATGGTCATGGTGATGCGCATGCTCGTGATGATGACCAGGATCGGACTGATCCTGAGCCGAGGTATGTGCACCGGCGCTGTGGCGGCCAGGCTCGGTTGCATCGCGTTCGTTGCTTGTCCTGTTCATCCTGGCTTCCTTCAGTTGTTGGGCCGGGCATCCACTGCGTCATCCGGCTTGCCTTTTACCTTCATGACACGCTCCTTACGCGAAGATGACGGCCATTCGAGATGGGACGTCCATGTCACGCCTGATGACGCCAGCTTAGAGGTTCCCATCGTTGGAAGGTCAAGGGCAAGGAGGCACGGTGGCTGGACTGCTCTCAAAGGCCAACGCGCTCGGGTCCAGGATGAGTTGGCCGCCAACGAGAAGTCGCCTTCAGGGGCGAGGTCAGCCGCCGGTGAAGAGATGACTACGGTCGATATAGACGCGTACACCTTGAGCATCCGGCACGCCCGGCAAGAGGACCCCCAGGTCTACGTTCGTTCCGCGAATCGATTCGGCAAACTTCCACGTTGCCTCCTGCTCGCCACTCCTGAACGTCACGGTCTCGCTGGACGCAACGTTGACGTACTTCATGCCGGAGGTCACCGCCACGGTGCGGGAAGCTGTTCCTGCAGCTACCTGGCTGCCAAAAAGGGCGGCCTGCGAACCGACACGCGTTGCGCTTACCTGCGCTGCTGCCGGAGCTGCGGCGGGTTCTGCGGCCTGGCGCTGAACATGCTGCGCCACGTCGTCGCCGGCGTTGGTCTTCGACTTATCGGTGCTCCATGCTGTGGAGATGGACAACGCCGAAAGAACCAGCGCGACAGCCACGGACTTGTTGGTTTTCATGGTGCACTCCATTGAAGTTTCGAGGCATCGACCTCTTGAATCAATGGTATGAGGCTATCTCTCACCGGGGCGTTACGCAGCCATTACATGCCGGTAAGCTGTAGTGCCACTAGCCTGTCCAGTCGGCGATGCCGTTCGCGGATGAGTACGTCAGAAGGCAGGCATTCATAATTGCCCTGAAGAACAGCCGACGTTGCTTGACCTTCCTCCCATGGGAAGGTCCATTTGAATGACGATGTCCTTGCCGTGTTCAGGCGGACATGCGAGCAAGAACAATATGTCGTCGCCGATCTTCTCCTGAGCGCCCTCGAAGCCATGGCTGGTCAAGGCCAGGACAGCCGGCAACTGGACGAGACGTACCTAGTTTTGGCGAACTGCTGCGCGCCTGAAAGCCGCGGCAATGCGTGGGATACCGCCCCCGGAGCCTGTCAGATTTCTTGTGTGTTGAGGTCATGAGACGATATCGAAAGAAACGCCCTTATGACCGAAACAACAAGC